>QCNI01000010.1 GCA_003213255.1 Prochlorococcus sp. AG-424-P16 | reverse complement strand
TAATCTTTTCTTTAATTTTCATTCGTGCTTCTTCGATAGATCCTGTAAAAGCACAAAAGCCTACAAAAACTTGGTTATCTTTTTTTGATTTACTAATTGTTTTTAAAATATCTGGGACTAGCTCAAAGTTTTGATTCAAATGAGCATTAATTTGATTTTTTGGAATTTTAGCTGAAGTATCAGAGGTTATTTTGAAATCAGATACTGCTGCATTCATGAAAAAATAATCACAATTTGATATTTCATTATTAAGTGCCCTAATTAAATCAACACTAGTTTCAATTTCATATCTTTTTATTCCATCAGTAAGATTTTTATCGATTTTTAGAGGACCATGAACATATTTTACTTGTGCTCCTCTGAACCTCGCTACTTGAGAAAGAAGTAGGCCCATAGCTCCAGAACTTTTGTTAGTAATGTGTCTTGCCGCGTCAATTTTCTCTGAGGTACACCCTCCAGTTATTAAAATTTCTTTATTAAGTAAATCTTTGCGATATTCATTTTGTTTATGTGAAGCTATAAATTCAAGAGCTAATTGGATTAGATCATTAGGAGGTATCTTACCGATGCCAATAGCATCACACGCTAAGAGGCCTTCACTTGGTTGCAAAGACAAAACATTTTCGTAATTCTGTAAATTCTCATAATTTTTTTGGACAGCTTTGTTTAGCCACATTTGTGTATTCATTGCTGGTGCAACAATAATTGGCTTTATATTTGCTATTAAGATGCTTGGGATCAATCCCTCTGCATTTCCAGTTACCCATTTTGCTAATGTTGTAGCTGTTAAAGGGGCGATGATTAAAATATCAGCCCAATTACTTAGTTCTATGTGAAGAGGTGTTGATTGACCATCAGACCATTGATCATTTTCTAAAATGCACGGGTTCCTACTTAAAATAGAAAGAGAAAGCGGCTTTATTAATTTTTCTGCATTTTTTGATAAAACGCATCTTATTTCATAATTTTCTTTTGCTAATTGGCTAACTAATAATGGAATTCTTACAGCTGCAATACTTCCAGTTATTAATAAAAGAACCTTTATTTTGGAGTCCTTACTTTTAGTTTTCATCGAAAGGTTCCTGATCGAGGAGATGGGTATAATTAGTCGTTAATTCAGGCCTATTGATTGCAAGAGCCCTCAGTAAGTGCCAGTCTTTTAAACCATCAAATGGAGTATTATAATTATCTTCCTCTAGCCTTTTAGCTAGCTCAAAGGTCATTTCTTCATCAAAAGAATTTACTAGTTCCTCACTTATTTTATTTTCAGAAATGAATTTCATATTGAGTAAAGTCAATATACTCTAATAATAGAGCCTCAAGTAATTATTTAAAATTGATATAAAAATAAAGTACATATTTTCAAGGATATGATAATTTTCAATTTTCATAATCTTTTCAAATTTTTGTTAGGTCATTTATCTTCATTCTCAGTCATAAATAGGCAAACTCTCCTTTTCAAAAATATTCTTCCTTAGACTATATGCAAAAATTTTATTATGTCTCAAACGAAAAGAGAACAAGTTATTAGTCACATTCGCTATTTAAGAGAAGAGCTTAGAGAAATGCATTTAGGCATAAAAGAGGATGACCTTTTCCCTGAACCAAGCGAGTTAAAAGGATTAACGGCTCAATTTGAAGCATTGCTTGAATTAATAGAAGGAAATACTAAAATTCAATCAAACTCTGAAGTAGCTTAGTTTATTACAAAATGGTTGTTCAACCTCAAAAGACAAATTTTCAGCTAAAAATTGTGGAAAATATTCAGACATTAAGTATTTGGGCTAATAATCCATGGCGAAGATATTCATTTTCACTGATTACACTTTTAATTGGCTACTTTATTGGAAGTTCTCTTGGGATGGTAAGTGCTGTTGTGGAACTCATGGATCCTGTAGCTGCTCTCTTATCAGTAGTTTTTATCGAGATTTTGATAGTTTTAAGAAGAAATATTAGATCTGAAAAGAAAAAGAAATTTTTAGTACTTTTTTTAGATTCTTTAAGATTAGGATTATTCTATGGTTTCTTTACTGAAAGTCTTAAGTTGCTATAAATTTATTTGTTATGTTTCTGTAGTAGATAAAGCAAAGCCATTCTTATAGGAATACCATTTGAAACTTGATTATTAATTAAGCAATTAGGATATCGATCTACTACTTTGCTACTTATTTCAATATCTCTATTAATTGGACCAGGATGTAGAATTGGAATTTCTTTATTATTCAAAGATAACTTCTCTGGGGTTAAGCCATAATTCAAACTATATGAATCAATGCTACTGAGTAAATTCTCCATCATTCTTTCTTTCTGAAGTCTTAAAACAATAATCGCATCTGCAATTTTTATTGATTCTTCCAATGATCTAGAAATTGTTATGGAACCTCTTGATTTAACAGGATCTTCTACTTGATTTGGCGTGGGAGTTTTTAAAAAATTGATAAATTCATCAGGTATTAATGTCTTAGGACCGCATAAGATTATGTCTGCGCCGAATGCACTCAAAGCCCAAAGATTAGATCTGGCAACCCTAGAATGATTTACGTCTCCAATTATTAATATCTTTTTGGAATTTAAAACTTCTAGATTCAGTGTTTTTTTGGAAAAGAATTTTACTAATGTATATATATCGAGCAATCCTTGGCTAGGGTGACTATGTAATCCATCTCCAGCATTAAGAACTGAAGTCTTGGAATTTATTGCATCCAGTTTTTCAGCGATCTCAAAGGTTATGTAACTCGATGAATGTCTTATAACTAATGTATCAGCTCCCATAGCAGAATAAGTTATGGCTGTATCAATTATTGTTTCGCCTTTTGTTAAAGAACTAGAAGATGGGGCAAATGTTTGGACATCAGCAGAAAGCCTTTTTGCTGCAAGCTCAAAACTATTTTTTGTTCTTGTACTAGGTTCAAAAAATAAAGATGTTACCAAAGTACCTTGTAAGGCCGGTATCTTTTTCGTTCCTGCATTCTTTAGTGCATCAAATCTATTAGCTAATTCAAATACTGACTCATAATCTTTTATTGAAAAATTAGCTAGTGTGTGGATATGTTTATGAGGCCAAATTTCCATTACGTTTAAAAGATAAATGATTATTGAAATTTAGGTGTTCTATCACCTTTTAATCTTTTACTTACACTCCTACTATTTTTGAGATACCAACGCCATTTTATATTTTTTGCCTTTGATATGCCAATTCTCGTAGTTTGAATAAGATCTTTTTCTTCTAAAGTTGATTCTCTTGGAGAAATCCATAACGATTTGTTATTAAGAACTTCAAGGGAGTTAAATGAAATGTCTATGCTGAATGTCTTTGTAACTAGGCCAGGTCCAGAAGCTAATCTTTCATTCTTTTTAGAGATAAAAACTGATCTTATTAATACACCACTCGCAAAATTTTCTCTGTCAGTAACTATGTTTAAACAATGATGAATGCCATAAGATTTGTAAACATAAAATGTGCCAGGGTTGCCAAATAATGATTTGTTTGATTTAGTCATTTTGCGGTAGCCATGACAGGCCTCTTCTTCCTGTGAATAAGCTTCAGTTTCAACAATAACCCCTTTAACTTGATCTATCTCATTATTTTTTTTTATGAGTTGACAGCCTATTAAATCAGGGGCAACAAGTTTAGAGTGCCGATAAAAAAAATTTTTTGGAAATACTTCTTCTACTATTTTTTAATATTTATCTAATAACATATTAAACCGAGTAAAATAATTAAGGCTATTAATTGATATTGATTTTCAAAAAGATGTGATTATTTTTTAAATTTATTTGAAATTCAAAGGATATATTCATAAGCTGTTTTTAATAAACTATTATTTAAGTAAGAAAATACAATAAAGGTATGACAAGAATAACCAAAGAGGAAGTAAACAAAGTTGCTCATTTAGCGAGATTAGAACTTAACGAGAATGAAATTAATAATCATGCAAAACAATTAGAAAAGATATTGGAATATATAAGACAACTTGAAAAAATTAATACAGATGATGTCCCCTGTACAACTAGAGCTATAGAGGTTGTTAATGTATTTAGAAAAGACGAAAGGAGAAATTCTGATTGCAACGATGAACTCCTAGAATTGGGTCCATCGAGAGAAGATACTTTTTTTAAAGTACCAAAAATTATTAGTGAATGAATAAGTTAGTTACTTCCAATAAATGTTTTGTTGACTATCTTTAATAAAAATTTTTTCATTTTAAAGCCTGGATATAAATTTATGATTTGTCTTATTTTCCCCCTCTTTTTGCTATGACTCCTTATACCTATTAATAAATCATAAATAAAGTTAAAAATGTCTTCTTTACTTTCAAATATCCCAACCCTTTGAGGGGAACCTTTTTTATCCAATAATGGCTTAGTTTTTTCATAAGCTATTTTGTATTCAAACCAAGGAATCGAAGGCCAAAGATGATGAATGAGATGGTAATTTTGTCCCATTATTAATAAATTCATAAATTTGCTTGGATAAACTCGAGAATTTATCCATTTATTTCTTGAACGAAATGGTCTATGTGGTAAATAATCAAAAAATATTCCTAAAGTGACGCCTACCATTAATGCTGGGCCGAACCATAGATTATAAATTAAATTCATAAAGTCAAATTTCAAACCTGCCAAAATAATTGTTAAGAATATTGATCTTTCAATTCCCCATTGTAGTAATTCATATCTTCGCCAGAGTTTTCTTTGAAAGAAAAATACCTCATGATAAAAAAATCTTGGAGCAATTAACCAAATTGGACCAAAAGTACTGACAATATGATCTGGATCATTTTTGGGGTGATTAACGTGAATATGATGTTGTAAATGGACTCTAGTAAAAACTGGGAAGCTAAATCCCAAAAGAATAGCCGAGCCATGGCCCATTGCTTGATTTATCCAAGGAACTGGATGAGCAGCTTTATGACAGGCATCATGAATAACAGTACCTTCAATATGTAAAGCTAAAAAAGCAGTGGCTACAAGTAAAGGTAAAGGCCAAACACCTCTATACCATTGCCATATGCTAAGAAACGCGAGAAAATAACCGCCAAAAAATAAACCTAATGTTGGATTCCAAAAACTTGGCGGATCTACGTAATTTTTAATCTCTTTTTGCCAATTAAATGTTTTTGAAGAATTAGTATTTTTCGTGGTATTTTTACTGATTAAGTTTGAAATCGTTTCTTTTATTCTTTAAATAATATAACTAATATTTAAAGATGATTGCATGCTTAAATATGAAAAATTTCTTTAAGGAGATTTTTAATTCGATTTTAATGTGTCAAATTAATCATCTTAAGAAAAAAAATTTTTAAAATAAACCTCTTTCAATTATTATTTTATTTGAGCGGTCGTGGCGGAATTGGTAGACGCGCGAGTTTTAGGTACTCGTATCTTCGGGTGTGGGAGTTCAAGTCTCCCCGACCGCATTTAAAAAAATTTTGATAGATAGTTTGCTTATCCATATCAACTCTTATACTTTAATTAAGTAGTTAATTAAATGAATAGTTTGGTATTTTATTTGGGAATTTTTTATATTTTAGTTGGGACCATTTATCTAACTGTACCTTTAATTTATCTTGAGCTCGGTAAACCAAAAGACTTAATAAGAGCTTTTTTAAATTTATTAATAGGATTGATATTAATAATTAAAAATAAATCATTATATGAATCATTTTTTGTAATTTTCCTTTCTTTAACAGTACTAGTTATTTTTTATCTAGTAGAACTTTTTTTATCTAGATGGTACCAATTGACAGATAACGAAAAGAAAAAATTAATCACGTTTTTAGAGTTTAAAAATAACTTTTCGAAAATATTAGAATCTATTAAATTGGGATTTAGTGATTTCAAGAAACCTTCAAATTTTTTTAATTTTGGTAGCAATAATAAAAATACAACCCAAAAAAAGTGGGTAAGAAATGATAAAAATGATAATATAAAAGTCTGAAATCAAGTAAATTTGTTATTTGAAACATCCCAAAAAAACTACAGGTCAATTAAGAAAGAATATAATGAATTAGATTTATTTAAATAATTCTTTTGATCACCAATATTTCTTGTATCGTCGTATGAAATCTCAAAATAGCAAAGAACAAAAATCAGACTTTTCTTATAAAGGAACTTTAAATTTATTAAAAACTGATTTCTCAATGCGTGCTAACTCAGTTGTAAGAGAACCCGAGATTCAGAATTTCTGGGCTAACAATGATATTGATTTCCAATTAGGTTCAAGTAATTCAGGTGAAATATTTACATTGCATGATGGACCTCCTTATGCAAATGGAGCGCTTCATATGGGTCATGCCCTTAATAAAGTTTTAAAAGACATAATCAATAAGTACAAAACCTTGAGAGGATTTAGGGTTCATTTTGTTCCTGGCTGGGACTGTCATGGATTACCTATTGAATTGAAAGTTCTTCAGAATTTAAAATCTGATGAAAGAAAGAATCTTGACACTTTAAATTTAAGAAAAAAAGCTACAGATTATGCTCATATCCAAATTAATAATCAAAAGGAGGGTTTTAAGAGGTGGGGCATATGGGGAGATTGGAATAACCCATACTTAACTCTTAAGAAAAGTTATGAATCTGCTCAGATTGGAGTATTTGGGAAAATGTTTTTAAATGGTTATATCTATCGAGGTCTTAAACCTGTACATTGGAGTCCAAGTTCAAGGACTGCACTTGCAGAAGCAGAATTAGAATACCCTGATGAACATTATTCAAAGAGTATTTATGTTTCATTAAAAATCACTAAAATACCTGAAGAAATTCAATTAAATTTCATCCAAGAAAACCTTAATATCAAGAAAGATTTTTTTCAAGATAATTCTTTCATAACTATTTGGACCACTACTCCTTGGACCATACCTGCAAATGAAGCAGTTGCAGTAAATCCAAAAATAAAGTACGTTTTTGCTATCGATGAAGAGAAACGAATTTACCTTTTTGCAAAGGATTTAGCTTCTGAAATAAGTAAGAAATTTATTAAAGATTTCAAGGTGCTTTTAGAGGTTAAAGGCTCTAAATTGGAAAATATTGAATATCAACATCCCTCTAAGAATAAAAATTGCAGAATTGTAATTGGAGGTGATTATATTACTACAGAATCAGGAACTGGCATTGTGCATACTGCTCCTGGTCATGGAATAGATGATTTTAATGTAGGTCAAAAATATGAATTACCAATAACATGTGTTGTTGATGAAAAAGGTAACTTAAATGAATATTCTGGGCAATTCAAAGGTTCAAATGTCCTGAAAGATGCAAATGATTTAATTATTGAACATTTAAAAGAAAATAATTTGCTTCTATTACAAGAAAACTATAAGCATAGATACCCGTATGATTGGAGAACCAAAAAACCAACTATTTTTAGGGCAACAGAACAATGGTTTGCATCTGTAAATGGCTTTAGATCATCTGCATTAAAGGCAATCGAAGATGTTGAATGGATGCCAGAGACTGGAAAGAAAAGAATTTACTCTATGGTTGTTGGTAGAGGAGATTGGTGTATTTCTCGACAAAGGTCATGGGGAGTCCCTATTCCAGTTTTTTATAAAAAAAATGGTAATGACATTCTCCTTAACAAAGAGATAATTAATCATATTCAAGAACTTTTTGGTGAACATGGAGCAGATATTTGGTGGGATTGGGATGTTAAAAATCTTTTGCCAGAGAATTATGCAAAAGAATCAGATCAATGGAAAAAAGGAACAGATACAATGGATGTTTGGTTCGATTCAGGATCTAGTTGGGCGGCAGTATGTGAACTAAGAAGTGAATTAAAGTATCCAGCCGACCTTTATTTAGAGGGTTCAGATCAACATCGAGGATGGTTTCAGTCTTCTTTGCTAACATCTGTTGCAGTCAATAATAAACCTCCATATAAGAAAGTTTTAACTCATGGTTTTGCACTTGATGAAAACGGAAGAAAAATGAGTAAATCTTTAGGAAACGTTGTTGATCCAAATATAATTATTTATGGAGGTAATAATAAAAAAACTGATCCTGCTTATGGTGCTGATGTTTTAAGGTTATGGGTAAGTTCTGTAGATTATTCTGTTGATGTTCCAATAGGCTCAAATATACTCAAGCAACTTTCAGATGTATACAGAAAAGTTCGTAATACTGCAAGATATCTTCTAGGTAATATTCATGATTATGATCCTAAAATTGATAGTTTTGAAATTGATCAATTGCCTCTCTTAGATCAATGGATGTTAGGCAGATTAGTTGAGGTTACAGATCAAATATCAAACGCTTATGAAAATTATGAATTTTCAAAATTTTTCCAAATTTTGCAAAGTTTTTGTGTTGTAGATCTATCAAATTTTTATTTGGATATTGCGAAGGATAGGTTATATGTAAGTTCTAAAGCCCACTTTAGGAGAAGATCTTGTCAGTTCGTTATGTCAAAAGTTGTGGAAAATTTAGCTGTACTTATTTCTCCAGTACTTTGTCATATGGCTGAAGATATTTGGCAAAATATTCCATATTCAACTAAAGAAAAATCAGTCTTTCAAAAAGGATGGCCAATATTTTCGCAGTCATGGAAAAATCAAATACTTAATGAGCACATTACAAATTTAAGAAATTTGAGAGTTGAAATTAACAAGGCTATAGAAGGATGTAGGAACAAACAAATAATTGGAGCAGCTTTGGAAACTGAAGTGAATTATTTACCTGAAGATAAAGCTTTAAAAGATTCACTTGCTTGGCTAAAAGAATTTGGCAATCAAGAAGTAGATTTATTTAGGGATTGGCTCATAGTATCAAACTTCCAAGTGGTATCCGATTTGGTGGAGAATTCTCTGATTATTGATAACAATGCACTTGGTAAAATTCAAATAAGTAAAGCTCAAGGTCAAAAATGTGATAGATGTTGGCATTATCAAAAAGAAACTTTTAATGGAATCCAAAATACAAAATTATGCAAAAGATGTTCAAATATTATTAATTTTGAATTTATTTAAATCCAGTTTTTTTGATTCAAAAAGAAATCTGAGTTTTGATTTTCTTTTAAAAAATTTTCTTCGGTTTCTGTTAACGGTGCTTTATAAAGTTTAAAGTTTGTAATTATATAAGTAAGTGCTATTACTTTTTTTTCTGAATCTATTTCAATTGGATGAGTTGTTGAGCTACTGTATCCTCTGAAAATAAGTATTTCTAATTGTTCTTTTTGATTTTCTTTTAGGAGGAATCCCTCTAGTTTAAGTATCCTATTAGGTATCTCGGAACTTATTTTTTCAAGACTATTTATTAAATCAATTTTTGCCATTTTCTGAGAAGCAGGAGTTTCTTCCATTTTTAGGTAATTTGATTATTAACCATTGAATAAGGCCTAAAATATAGATTAATAATGCAAATAATCCTAAGAATTTTGATATCGGCTGGGTAAAGTTAGCTCCAAAGAAAAAATTAAATAAATTTTTTATAGTAATATATAAATTTGAAGAAGGCTGAAGCCATATTGCGCACGCATCCGAATTAATAAAAGAAAAGCAGTTGAAGTTTTGTAAACTCTGAATAAAGAAATTGAGAGATATAAAAGATATCGTCCATCTCCATATTTTTGTCGTTGTGGTAAGGGAGTAAGAAAAATCGTATTCTCTTAATTCATCATTAATATCGTTCCAAAACCAAACTGAAACTGTCATTAATAATGTTGAAATATTTGTTATGACAAGAGCATAATTAAACTTTCCTATTAAAAGTAGAAGGCTTATAAAAAATAAAAGGGATACTTTCCAATAAATTGATAGAAGTTTAATAACTGCTTTATTTCTTTTTTTAATTGACCAGAAGGATAGAGCAACAGGAATACCAATAAGGAAAATTATTGAAAGTTGAAAGGATAGCCAAATAGAAAGTTGATTAAAAACGTTCAAAACTTTTTCTTTTTAAACACATAATAATTAAACATCAAAGTGTTACTTTTGAACTTACTATTGTCATAGTTATGAATATTATGCATCCTTAAAATATTGCCTAGGAATATATTGATAATTGTATGAGACAGCATGTTAATCCCCTTAGTAGTAATTTCAATCAAATTGAGAGAATACCTTCTTTGAGCGAAATGTTTGATGATTCTAAATCGAATCTTCATTTAGATATAGGTTGTGCTGCTGGCGAGTTTTTATTTGATTTAGCTTTAGTTAATAATAGTTGGAATTATTTAGGAATTGAAATCCGTGAGAAATTAGTCAAAAATGCTAAATTAAAAGTTATTGAACAAGAAATTAAAAATCTTTATTTTTTATTTGGTAATGCTAATAATATTTTGAATGATGTCCAAAATAAATTTATTATCAAAAATTTAAAAAGTATTTCTTTTAATTTCCCTGATCCTTGGTTTAAAAAGAGGCATTATAAAAGACGTGTAATTCAGCCAGAATTTATTAATATGCTCTCAAATTCATTGCAAAAAGGAACCCTTATTTTTATAAAAACAGATGTAAAGGATTTATTCGATTATATGGATTGCACTATATCAAGTAATTTTCATTTTAAAACAATAGATAAAAAAGATTTTAATTGTTCCGAAAGTTTTAATCCCATTAAAATTAAAACTAATAGGGAAAAGTATGTGATTGTTAACCAACTTGATATTTATGAAAAAATTTATATAAAAACTTAATTCATTTTTAATTTATTATTTTATCAATTTCTAAAAAGAGTTTGTTTGTTATTTCGCTTGATAAAGAATTAACTCTCTTATGATTTGTGGCCTCAACTAAAACTCTGATTACAGGTTCTGTTCCACTAGGCCTTATATAAACTCTACAATTATCTGAATATTTTGCCTGAAAATGTTTTATAGATTCATCAATTAAAATTTTGTGTTTTTGATTTAATTTATTAATATTAAAACCTAATTTAATATTAGTTAGTTTTTGAGGAAAAGGTTCGAAACTACTTTTAAGCCAATCATTTAAATTAATATTTTTCTTTTTACAATATTTTGAAATTTGAAGTGCAGTCAATATCCCATCACCAGAAAAGTTATTAATTTTTGAAAGTATATGACCTGACTGCTCACCTCCTAAAACCGCTCTTTTTTTCTTAATTGCTTTATGAACATATTTATCTCCTACATCAGTTCTATATAAAATTCCTCCAATTTTCTTCCAGGACTTTTCAAAACCTAAGTTTGACATTTGCGTTGATACTAGTAAATTATCGGTGAGAATTTTTTGTTCCATAAGTTCTCTACCCCAGAGAAAAAGAATATGATCTCCATCTAGCACATTGCCTTCTGAATCGATACCAATTACTCTATCGGCATCTCCATCGAAGCTGAATCCCATATCTGCAGGACTCTCTCTTAATGCTTTTTTTAATGGTTCAAGGTTAGTAGAACCACAATTTAAATTAATTTTCAAACCATTTTTAGAGTTATTGATAACTTTTACATCAGCACCAAGAGACTGAAAAATTTTTTTTGCGCAAGTTGTCGCTGATCCATAGCATGTATCTAATATTATTCTCAACCCGCTTAAACTTTCTCCATCCATTGTTTGGATTAGGCTTTTGATATAGCTATCCATAAGATCTTTACTTTTTTTTAGCGAAACCACTTTTGTAGGGATTGATATATTTTGTTTTAAATCTTCAATTATTTTTTGAATTTTACTCTCAAAATCTTCAGTAATTTTTTGACCATTATGATCAAAAATTTTTATCCCATTATATTCTGGCGGATTATGACTTGCAGATATCATGACACCACTGCTCAGGTTCTCTTGTTTGATTAAAAAAGGTATAGCTGGGGTAGGACAGATTCCAAGATTTATAAATTTTTTGCCACTTTCATTTAAACCTTGTGTTAAGGCCTGAAGCAGAATATCCCCACTAATTCTTGTATCTCTTCCAATTAATATTGGATTATTCTTTTCCAAACTCGAACCGAGAGCATAACCTAATTTGTAGACTAGAGAATAAGTTATCTCTTCATTAAATCTTCCTCTTATCCCATCAGTTCCAAAGATTGATTGCATAATTAAATTTCAGTAATCAAAGAAATTTTGTTAGCCATTCAATTCTTATTTTATCAGTTGATTAAAAGCTTATAGATTTCAATTCTCTTTATTTGTTTAACTTATTTAAGATATCTTTAGTTAATAATACCTTAATGGTGCAATCTGAAAGTCGAGAACCAATTTTAAAGACAAATTTTAAAATAATACTTGTTTTTATTATTTCTATTTTTATTATTTCAATGATTTTGTTTAAAAATCTATTTTTTAAATCAACTTATCTTCTAAAGAGTTTTGGAGAATTATCTGTTGACCCTGAAATAGCTTTTACAAATGATAAACCTACATTTCTGGAATTTTATGCAGAGTGGTGTGAAGTTTGCAAAGAAATGGCTCCACAAGTTTCTTCTCTTAAAGATGAATATGAAAAAGATATTAATTTTGTTTTTCTAAATGTTGATAATCAAAAATGGGGTAATTATATCCAGAAGTTTTCTGTAAACGGGATTCCTCAAATTAATCTTTTTGATAAAAAAGGCAATCTAATATCTACTTTTATTGGTAAACAAGATGAAATAAAAATAAGAGAATCTATTAATAATTTTCAAAAAGAAGAGAATCCCTATGAGGAAATTATTAATGCTGAATTTTCAATAATTCAAGAAAATAAAAAAAATGAGATTAATCCTCGAAGTCATGGATAATTTTCACCATCCTAAAGATTTTGATACAATAGGAAAACTTTTTTTAAAAATAGACTTGCAATTCTGAGCTATAGACTTGTGTTCTTTTTGGGTGCCGTGAGCCGATCTTAAATGAATATAATGGATCCACGATCTACATGATCCAGACATGTAGATTCTTGTTGGAGTAGCTAATGGTAAAACAAATCTCGCACATTCTTTAGCTACGCCTTCAGCGAGTAAATCTTCATATAATTCTGACGCAGCCTGAAAATGTAAACCAATTTTTTCATTGAATCTTTTTTTTAACTCATCAGGGAGATCGGGGATTGAATTTTGTCTATTTTTGAAATCTTGACGCCTTAGTTCTGGTAAGGGAATATTACCTAATTGAGAACTATCTGCATATCTCTGTGAAAATTCCTGAAAAGTAAATGATCTATGCCTTAAAATTTGTGCAGCGATTCCTCTGTTGGTTTCTATTTGTAAAGTCATAAATGACTGTTCAAAAACGCTCCAGTGTTCATTTTTAATGCAATAACTCAATAATTTTGAGTAGTCCTCATTTTCCTGATTTTTTGGGTTACTTACTCTTGCAATGTAAGCCATTGTTTTTTCTGCATCAGGAGTTAGCGAAATTAGTTCAACTTTACTCATTTTAGATTTTCGCTAGAGTCACCTTCTCTGGTTGGTTTTGATATTTACCTCTCCTATCTTCATAGGTTGTAGAGCATGGATCACCTTCAAAAAAGAGTAGTTGGCAAATACCCTCTTCTGCATAAATTCTGCAATCTGCACCAGAGCTATTACTAAACTCTAAAGTCAGATGACCTTCCCATCCTGCTTCTGCAGGCGTCGTATTAACAATTATTCCTAGTCGTGCGTAAGTGCTTTTGCCTATACAGATCACAGTTATATTTTCTGGTACTTTCATCTTTTCTAAAGCCACTCCTAAACCATAGGAGTGAGCAGGAAGAATAAAAAAGTCTCCATCCCTGTCATGGTGAAGAATAGTTTTTTCTAAATTATTAGGATTGAAATTTTTAGGATTCATCACAGTACCAGGGATATGTCTGAAAATTAGGAATTCTTTTGATGAAAGTCTTAAATCATATCCATAGGATGAACATCCGTAACTCAAAACTGGCTTTTGTTTATTGCTAGGCTCAAGATGCCTCACTAAATTTGATTGAAAGGGCTGTATCATTCCTTCCGAGGCTTTTTGATTTATCCAGAGATCATTCTTTAGCATTATTTTATGAGCGAAGTTCAGTAATTTGGTTTGCCATTAATAATAGATCTTTAGGTATGTCTGTACCAGTAAGGATTACATCTCCTGATATAAATCGGTTTTCAAGTGTTGAAATCAAATCATCTTTATCGATAATTTTCATGTCAATAGCTAAAAAAATTTCATCAAGTATTATTTGTTCATACTCTCCAGATTGTAGTTTTTTTTTGCAAAAATTCCATAATTCAAAAGTAGATTCATGAATTGATTTTTTTAAATTTTTATTATTGTCAATTTCTTCAGAATTGTATTGATCGAAGGAATGTGATGATCTTACCCAGGTCAAATTACCACAAAGTTTTACTGCATTATCAATTCCTTGCTTGACTCCTCCCCTCATAAATTGTATCAAGAGCACTTTCCTGCCAAGAGCAGCATTTCTTAGAGAGTCTCTAATGATAGATGGGTAACTTCCTCGGTATGAGGATTGATAAATTTGAATTTGCCCATTTTGTGTAAATCTTTTTCCATTAATTTTGTGAGCAGTATTTATGTTTACAACATCAAGATTACTTTTGGAATATGTATGAGATGAACTAGTAACCATTATTTAAATTCTTTCTACATGCAGTATAATTGGAATCTAATGACACTGCATATAGTGTAATTTTACTTAAAAAAGGGTTAAGCAAGTACAAACTGATTTTTTTAAGGGTTATTGATAAACCAATAAGAATTAAAAAATGTTACTGTTGATACAAGAAATTTTAGAGTGTCTTCTTAAATTTTTTAATAGTAAAAATATCTATGATACCTGCTTCACGAGGATTCAACCGCTTTAGTTCACAACAGTCAGGACAAAGTAAAATAAATTCTGTTGGAGAACGTTTCCCAATTAATAGAACTTTAATGGAAGTGATTAAAGGTCTAGATGGAGCAAGCACAGAAATGGTTGAGAGATCTAAAACAATATTTTTTCCAGGGGATCCTGCTGAAAGAGTTTATCTTATAAGAAGAGGTGCAGTAAGACTGTCAAGAGTTTATGAGTCAGGTGAAGAAATAACTGTTGCTCTTTTAAGAGAGAATAGTCTCTTTGGTGTTTTATCTCTTCTAACAGGCCATAGATCTGATCGTTTTTACCACGCCATAGCATTTACAAGAGTTGAAATGATAACAGCACCAGCAAATTCTGTTTTAAGAGCTATAGAAGAAGATGCATCAGTAGGACTACTTCTCCTACAAGGTCTTTCTAGTAGGATACTGCAAACTGAAACAATGATAGAAACTCTTACACATAGAGATATGTCTTCTCGTTTAGTAAGTTTTTTAATGGTTCTTTGTAGAGACTTTGGAGTTGCAGGTGAAAAAGGTATTACAATAGATCTAAGGCTTTCGCATCAGGCAATTGCTGAAGCTATTGGTTCTACAAGAGTAACCATTACAAGATTATTGGGAGATTTAAAGGATTCAGGTCTTCTTAATATTGAAAGAAAAAAGATCACAGTTTTCGATCCAATTGCTCTTGCAAAAAGATTTAATTGATTCATCATTAATTATGATGCATTCAATGTATAAAAAAGTGTGGCTTGGATTTTAATTGTTTTTTTAATATTTTTAGGGGGACTTATTGCACCATTTGGAGATATTCTTGGAACAAAGATCGGAAAAGCAAGATTTAGTATTTTAAAATTAAGACCGAAAAAAACAGCAACTATTATAACTATTATTACAGGAGGCTTTATTAGTTCAATATCAATAGGGTTATTGATTTTAGTAAGTGAAGAATTTAGGCAAAGGCTTTTTGTAGATATTCCTTTGTTGCAAAAAACTTTAGATAAAAGTAAAAAGGCTTTAATCCCTTTACAGAAAGAACGCAAAGAACTTGAAGGTAAAATTATTCAAAAAGAAAAGGAGTTAAATCAATTAAAAAGTAATATTAAAGAATTTAGGAGAGGCAATATTGTTATTAAAAGAGGGCAAACTTTATTTATTGGTGAAATTAATACTAGCTCAAATATAAAATTAGGCTTAACAAAAATCTATAATGAAGCTGATAAGTTTGTTAGAAAAATTGTTATCCCAATTAACAAAGATGCAAAAAATATTCTTTTGTGGAGACCTAGTGATATTGCAAAAATAGAGACAATAGTTTCTAAAGGTGGCGACTGGATTTTATTAATTAAATCAGCAACAAATGTTTTAAAAGGGGATAATTTTGTTTTTGTATCTCCTGATTTATTAGAGAATAAATTTATAGTCAAAAAAGGAGACGTTATTACAAGTGCAATTTTGGGAAAAAGTGATTTAAATTTTAAAGCAATAAATTTAAAAATTAAATCATTGCTAAAAGAAACAAGGGATGAACTTAAGTCAAAAGGTTCACAAGTGGGTGAAATTAATACAAATGGAAATTTTGTAAAAAAAATTAGAGATTTTCTTCAAGAAAATCAAAATATAAACTTTATGTTAGAAATAGTATCTTTGAGAGATAGCAAAACTTTAGAACCTATAGTCGTTGAGATTAATATTGTAAAAATCGCATCTTAAATGGCTAAAGTAGTTACTATTGATCCTGGAAAAAGTAAATGCGGTTTAGTCCTAGCTGAAATTAGTGAAAAAAAAGTTTACAAAGCGATCATTCTGAAAAGTGAATTACTCGAGAATTATCTTAGAAATTTAATTACCGTTGAGGACATAGAACAAATTATTCTTGGCAATGGCACTACCAGTGGAGAAGTTAGAGAAAAACTACATTTTTTTAAAAAAGAAATAATAACTTTTGAGGAAAAAAATACTACTTATAGGGCTAAAGCGAGATATTTCGAACTTTTTCCAATTAGTGGCCTAAAGCTTTTAATACCTAGAGAAATTTTTATTCTTAATAAAAACCTTGATGCGATATCAGCTTTGATTATTTTAGAAGATTACTGCAAAATGAAGTTTACTTTGAATCAAAATATAGATTTTAAAACTTGGCTGAAATAGTGAATTTATATTCATTCCCTGCTTCTAGTTCATAATCTTTTTTTAATAAAAATCTCAATAAAGCATCCTCAATTAAAGCTCTTCCCAAAGGAGGATTTACAGTTAATGAACCTTTATGAAAAGACCATATAAAAGTCCACCGAAATTGACTAGCTCTCACAACCCCCTGAATTTGCTTTTTTGAGAAGGAATATTCCTTAACACTTACATTGGCAATCGTTTCAGGTTTTGAACGCATTACTTAAGGTTAGTCTTTGTTAAAAGAGTTTAATTCATTAATTATATGATCTTCTTTTTTAGTATTTAGTTGTTCGAGGGATTCTATTACTCTCTTATACACTTTATCCAATATTAATTTTTCTTCTAGAGAAATATTTCCTAATACATGTGAAATGGTATTGAAATTATTTTCTCCTTTTAATAAAGGAGGTGACCCAATACCAATTCTTATTCTCTTAAAGTTTTGTGTCTGCAATTGTTCAATGATGCTTTTAAGCCCGTTATGTCCTCCTGAGCTTCCTTTTCTTCTAAATCTTATTTTTCCAAGGGGAAGATCTTTATCATCTACTATTATGAATATCTGATCTAAGTTTATTTTGTACCAATCAACTATTGCACGGACAGCATCACCACTGTTATTCATAAACGTATTTGGTAAAAATAACCTGAAGGTAGAATTATTGATTTGAAATTCTGAGCAGGAACTTTTAAGTTTATCTTTTAATAAAAAATTTGAATTATATTTTTTTGAGAGCTTTTCAAGCAGTAAAAAACCTATATTGTGTCTACTGTTGTAATATTTTTTACCAGGATTCCCAAGTCCAATTAGATATATTTCTTGCATGGTGTATTTCTAAATCTCACTTTATTGAGAATTATGAATATATATAAACTATAACTAATTAATAAAAATAAAATTTCAAAAAAAGTTATTTAGGAATAACAATATGAATCAAAATAACTCCTCGGGAAAATTTCGGAAATTAGTTTCCGTTCCAATCTACTGAGAAACCTTGTAATAGTAAGGATTGGTTATAAATTTGTAAAAGAATAACTAAAAAAACAAGTAGCAGTAGACCTATGACAGTCATCACAGGGACTGCTCCCCAACCAGGTACTACTTTTCCTTGACCTGAATTGCCAATTGCTTTTAGAAGACTGCCTAAGGCTGTTTTTTGACCCATTTGAATCACAAAATCGTATATTATTTCGCTATTGTATAAGAACTTATACATAAATTGTTTACAAACTTAGCAAAATTGATGCAAACTTTATCATCTGCTCCAGATCCTGCAGTTTCCATAGCAGTAACAATTCTGGCATTACTTCTAGCATTAACCGGTTTTGGTCTATGGACTGCATTTGGACCAAAAGCTGCAAAACTTACTGATCCTTGGGATGACCATGACGATTAATCTTCATTAAAGTATTTCAAAATTTTCCAAAAATACAAAAAGTAAACAATTAACCATAGTTTAATAATAAATTTAATAAGATATAAATCTGTCAGCACTAGTAATTCCATGCTTGCCCTAAAAATTTCTGTTTACACTATTGTCTTCTTCTTTGTTGGAATATTTCTTTTCGGCTTCTTGGCAAGTGATCCTACAAGGACACCTAATAGAAAAGATTTAGAAAGCCCTCAAGATTAAATTTTTTCTACCTAGTAAGTCATATTGAAGATCTTGAAATTTAGAAAAATTATATTTACAAATTTATTTTTATTTAATTTATTCAATCTTTCGTACCCTGTTTTTTCATCATCTATTAATAGAAATTTTTTTCGAGAAGATGGTTTTAATAAAAAAAATGCAAATCTATCAGTCCTAAAAAAAACTTCTTCAGATAGAAAAATTGAAGATAATTTAGAACTTACAAAGGAATTAGCTTTAAAAGAGAATTTAAATGAAAAATTTCAGCTAGAAATAAAATCTGATAAACAATTCCAAGAAGAGTCTGTTTTATATGCTGAGGGTAATGTAATTGCTAATTATAAAGGAAATACTCTAACAGCTGATATTCTTGTCTACGACAAGTCGAAAGGAATTGTGGAAGCAGAGGGTGATGTTTTCTTAGTCCTTGGAGATCAAGTTTTTAGAGCAGAGAAAATTAATTTCGATTTTAAAAATAATCAAGGTTCTTTTACTAAAGTAAAAGGTTTAATAAAAACTAAAAATCTTTTAGAAAATCTTGATTTTACTTCTTACGATTCTGATAATGTCCCAACAGTTGTTCAAAAGATAAAAAAGGCAAGGGTCTTAAATACCCCAGATGGAGTTAACAGTTGGATTTTCTATACAGATGAACTAAAAGTAAAAAATGACGAATGGTTTGCTAGTAAAGCAATTTTCACAAATGATTTGCTTGAATCAGATCAAATTAATTTTGTAGTTAATAAACTCAAAATAATTCCAAGAAATGATAGTTTAGAAATTAAAACGTCAATAAACTTTTTGGTTTTAGAAGATAAGATTTCATTACCTTTTTGGTTTGGAAATAGAACAATAAGGGATTCCGAACAGGGCTATTTATTTGGTCTACAACCTAAATGGTCCTTAGGTTTTGATAATTTAGATAAGGATGGTTATTTTATAGGCAGAAGATTAGATCCAATAAAATTAACTGACGAATTTAAACTCAATTTAGAGCCCCAATTTTTGATTCAAAGATCAATCCAGAATTATACAAATAGTTTTGTTGGTGAGGGAAAATCTATAACAGCTGATAAAGAAAAAAGAGATACCTATTTGTCTGATTATTTTGCTTTAAACTCTGCAATTATTGGAAAATTGAATAAGTGGGATCTTAAAATTTCAAAGAAACTAAATTCGTTTGATACGGCTAAGTTTTTAGATGCTTCAAGATTTAAATTCAATTTAAGCAGGCAAATTGATTTTTTAGATTCCTTATGGGTTAAAAGCTTATATGGGGTGTATCGAGATAGGATTTGGAATGGTTCGATAGGAGAAGCAGAAGTTTATCTAGGTTACGGCTCAAAATTTGAAAAGATAAATACGTGGGAAACAAATGGAATTACCAAAACTGAGAAAATAAATTTTGGTTTGGGAAACTTTAAAGGTGAAGATTTAAATAGTAAAAATTTAGTAAGTAGTTTTAAAGGTAGTATTTTCTATTCATTGGATCAAAAGTTTCCTATAGAAATTAGAGAACCTAAAAACAAATTTGTTGACAATTCATTTGTTTATATTTTTGAGCCAGTTAAGCAAGGAATTAATATCAATACAAAATTAGCTGCTTTATATTCACTCTATGAAGACGGAAACCATCAAGAGTATATTGAATTTGGTGCAGGACCTGAATTTGTCTTAGGAGAATTTAAGAAAAAATATTTTGATTATTCAAGAATGAGTTTATTCCCTTCTTATAAACTAAAAAGCGGTGAAAGCATGTTTAAATTCGATCAAATTTCAGATATTTTCACTTTAAATTTAGCTTTTGATCAACAACTATATGGACCTATGCTCTTGAAAACTGATGCTACTTTAAATCTTGATAAAAATTCACAAGATTATGGAGATTTTATAAGTTCAAAAATTTCGATAAGTTTAAAAAAAAGATCTTATGAAGTAGGGGTTTTTTATCAACCACATAATCAATCTGGAGGAATAAGTTTCTCTCTATATGGTTTCGAATAATTCATTGGATTGATTAAAATTTTGTGTAGGGTAAGTCATTTAATTTTTTTTCAATAAGTTTTTTATTTGCAAGAAGTGTTGAGGTTGCGTCCCACTCGCCAGATAAAAACATATTTTTTGAAGAAGTCTTTATCTCTAAATCAAAATTAAAAAAAGTAGATTTGAAAGTTGATTCTTTAATGTTTATTTCACATAAGGAATTATTTAAATTTTTATTTTCTTGTATATTTTTAACTAATTTTTTTGGGAGTGTGAAACACGGTATTCCAATAGCTATACAATTGCAATAAAAAATTTCTGCAAAACTTTCTCCAATTATCGCTCTTATTCCCCACCTAAGCAGTGCTTGGGGCGCATGTTCTCTGCTAGATCCGCATCCAAAATTACTATTAAC
Source organism: Prochlorococcus sp. AG-424-P16 (assembly GCA_003213255.1). GTDB lineage: Bacteria > Cyanobacteriota > Cyanobacteriia > PCC-6307 > Cyanobiaceae > Prochlorococcus_A. Next base: position 27,404 of record QCNI01000010.1, on the reverse strand, counting down.
AATAAGTATTGAGGATCCTTTATTCGATTCCAAATCAAAAGGATGTTTGCCTTTAAGATTTTTTCTATCGTCTTCAAAAACGGATTGTCCTAAATTATCGAAATTTACACATTTTAAAAAACGAGCTGGAATAATTCGATCAGTATCAATGTCATCACCAATTAATACTATCGATTTACCTACTATTTTTGATATTGGCCCTACTGGGGTTTGAAACTTTTTAATCATTTTCACATAAAATCTCTTATGTCTGTTACTTTTCCTGATATTGCAGCAGCAGCAACCATAGCAGGACTCATTAATAATGTCCTTCCGGTTGGGGATCCTTGTCTTCCTTTGAAATTTCTATTACTAGAACTAGCACTAACTTGATTACCTATTAACTTATCTGGATTCATTGCTAAACACATTGAACAGCCTGGTTCTCTCCATTGAAAACCTGCATCCAGGAAAATTTTATCAAGTCCTTCTATTTTTGCTTCTTTAGCTACTTTCTCAGATCCTGGGACTACGAATGCTTTTATATTCTGAGATACTTTTTTGTCTTTTATTACTTTAGCAGCAACTCTTAAGTCACTGATTCTTCCATTGGTGCAACTGCCTATGAAACAAACATCAATTGGAGTATCCTTAATTGACTGACCTGGCTTGAAACCCATATATTCATAGGCTTCTTCAGCAACAAATTGGTCATCTGGGGACAATTCTTCTAAAAGAGGGATCTTTTGATTGATGCCTACACTTTGACCAGGAGTAATTCCCCAGGTTACGGTTGGTTCTACTTTTGAAGCATCAATTTTAGTTACATCATCATAAATAGAATTTGCATCGCTTTTTAATGATTTCCACCATAAGAGTGCTTCATCCCAATTCTCATTTTTGGGCGCACATAATTTATTTTTAATGTAACTAAAAGTTTTTTCATCAGGATTTATGTAGCCGCATCTCGCCCCACCTTCAATAGACATATTGCATATTGTCATTCTCTCTTCCATTGATAATGAATTGATTGCGGGTCCTGCGAACTCATATGCAAAACCTACTCCAGCTTTTACACCAAGTTTATTGATAATATGAAGAACTAAATCTTTAGCATAGACCCCATTAGATAATTTATTTTCACACCAAATCTGCCTTACTTTCAATTTGTTCATGGCTATGGTTTGGGTCGCAAGAACATCTCTAACTTGGCTTGTACCTATACCAAAAGCAATGGACCCAAAAGCTCCATGCGTTGAAGTATGAGAATCTCCACAAGCGATTGTCATACCAGGCTGGGTTAGCCCCAATTCTGGAGATACTACATGAACAATACCTTGATTTCCACTACCAATATTAAAAAATTTTATCTTATGTTCTATGCAGTTCTTTTCAAGTGTTTCAATCATTTGCTCGGCAAGATTATCTTTAAAAGGTCTGCTTTGATTATCTGTTGGCACAATATGATCAACTGTAGCGACAGTCCTACTGGGGAATTTTACTCTTAAATTTTTGTCTTTTAAAGCGCCAAATGCTTGAGGACTTGTTACTTCATGGATGAGATGAAGACCAATAAAAATTTGATCTGAGCCACCAGGAAGACTGGAAACTTTGTGTAAATCCCAAACTTTATCAAATAAGGTATTTTTACTCAATTTGTAAAAAAAGTTACTTACTATTCGATAATAGGATTAATCTGAGGCTGTTCAAACACACATTTACACTTAGTGTTTGAATTTCAAGTCTATTTCTGGTTGAGTTAAAAATTTTTTTTATATTAGTCATATGATTATTTGGTCCTGAAATTGAGATATAGACAAGTCCAACCGGTTTATCTTTACTGCCTCCATTAGGTCCAGCTATTCCACTTATTGCTATTGCCCAATCTGCTCCTAATTTCTCTTTTACATTATTTGCCATGGCCTCACAAACTTCTTCAGAAACAGCTCCATATTTTGTAAGCTTGTCTTCCGAAATATTTAATAATGAATTTTTTAGCTCATTGCTATAGGAAACAATACTACCTTTAAAAACTTGAGATGAACCTGATATTGATGTGATTGATGAGGATAGTAGTCCTCCAGTACAAGATTCTGCAAAAACAATAGTGTCATTTCTTTTGGCTAATTCTTTTATTAACACGCTTGGCAAAGTATCATTATCCTCTCCAAAAATAAACTTTGAAAAATCTTTATTTAATTTTTCTTTTACAGGTTTAATTATATTTTTTGCTTCTATGTCATTCTTTGCTCGCGCTGTGATTCTGATTTTAACCTCTCCTAAGTTTGCATAAGGAGCAACCGTTGGGTTTTTAAGATTTAATAAATCATTTATTTTTTCTGCAACGCTAGATTCTCCAATTCCTGCAAATTTAAGAGTATTTGAAAAAAAGGAATAACCATCTGAGAATTTGAATTTAATGAAATCATGCGCAGTCTCTTCCCACATAGTTTTCATTTCACTTGGTACTCCGGGGAAAGTAAGAATAGTAAATCCTTTTATTGGTTCCCATATCATTCCTGGAGCAGTCCCCCTAGGGTTTTTAATTATTTGAGCATTTTTTGGGAAGAAACACTGTTTCCTTAAGCTAGAGAAATCATCTTTGAGCTTTGAGTTTGGAAGTTTTTGTTTAATTTCATCCCATAAGTGCGGTCTTTCAAAAAGAGATTCATCAAAAGATTTGGCTATTGCTTCAGTAGTTAAGTCATCTGGGGTGGGTCCCAAGCCACCAGTTGTAATTAGAAGATCACTTCTTTTCGATATTTCTTGAATTGCTTTTATAATTCGATCACAATTATCACCTACAGTTGATTGCCTAAAATGATTTAAGCCTAATTGAGATAACTGTTCAGAAATCCATTGAGCATTTGTATTTATGATATTTCCTAAGAGTAGCTCTGTTCCAATAGAAAGAATTTCAACTCCCTTGGAGTTAAGACTCATTTAATTGATGCTTCAAGTTTGCCTTCATAAAGAGGAAAACGATTACATAAGGTTAATACTCTGTCTTTACATTGACTTTCAATCAGTGAATTGTCTGGGTTAAGTAATCTATCAGCAATAATTTCGCCTACTTCAGCAAAAGCATTCTCATTAAAGCCTCTAGTAGTTAGAGCAGCAGTTCCCAACCTTAGTCCGCTGGTTACAAAAGGTGATTCAGGGTCAAATGGAACTGTATTTTTATTTGCAGTGATATTCACTTCACTCACAAGCAAGTCAGCAATTTTACCAGTCATATTAATACTTCTTAAATCGAGTAAAACAATATGGTTGTCAGTGCCTCCACTCACGATATTGATACCTCTATTTATTAAAGTTGAAGCTAGAACTTTTGCATTTTTTATTACTTGTTGGGAATAATTAACGAAATCTGGCTGCAAGGCTTCTCCAAATGCAACTGCTTTGGCGGCAATTATATGTTCGAGGGGTCCACCCTGAGTTCCAGGGAAAACAGATTTATCAAATTTTTTTCCAAATTCTTCATCTTTACATAAGATAAGTCCTCCTCTAGGCCCTCTTAATGTTTTATGAGTAGTTGTAGTTACTACATCACAATAAGGTATTGGATTTGGGTGAAGTTTACTTGCTACAAGACCGGCAATATGTGCAATATCAGCCATTAAGAAAGCACCAACTTCATCTGCAATATTTCTAAATGATTCAAAATCGATTGTTCTTGGATATGCAGAATATCCGCATATGATCAATTTTGGTTTTGTTTCAAGTGCTATCTTTCTTATTTCTTCAAAATTTAATTCACTAGTTTCTTTATTTACGCCATAGTGAACTGCATTGAACCACTTACCACTCATATTTACTGGAGACCCATGAGTTAGGTGTCCGCCATGAGATAAATCCATCCCCATGATTGTGTCGCCAGGTTTAAGCAGACTTAGGAAAACAGCAGCATTTGCCTGTGCTCCACTATGGGGTTGAACATTAGCCCAATTTGCATTAAATAATTTTTTCGCTCTCTGAATAGCTAATTCTTCGATTTCATCAACAAATTCACATCCCCCGTAATATCTTTTTTGAGGTAATCCCTCGGCGTATTTGTTTGTAAGGACGGAACCTTGAGCCTGCATAACGGCAATTGATGCGAAATTTTCGCTTGCGATTAACTCAAGATGACTTTCCTGCCTATTTTTTTCAGAGTTGATAAAATTTGATATTACTGGATCACTTTCTTTAAGATTTTGAAGGATATTCATTGAATTTGATAAGTAATACCCATAATATAGACGATATTTTTTAGAAAAATATAAAAAGAATATTTTAGAATTTTAAACGCGCCTGGAGAGATTCGAACTCCCGACACCCTGATCCGTAGTCAGGTGCTCTAATCCACTGAGCTACAGGCGCATAATTATGTAATATCTCTGTTTCAGGGGCTCTTAGTCAACTAGATTTCGGGTAAAATATCTATTATTAACAATCCAATTATTAATATGCCTATAAAATGGTACGGAAATGGTGATTTAGAAGATCCCATCTATAAACATTTTTCTCGAATAGTGAATTTTATTATTCACTGCATGATATTTACTGCGATTGTAAGTGGCACGTGGCTTTTAAAAGAGATTAAATATGAAATCGGCTATTTTAATAATTTTACAATTGTCTGGTCAGTTCTTTTGGCCTCCCATTTACTTTTCGTAATTATAAAAAAACCTAAAGATACTTCTAAACAATCAACTTAAATCAATTTTATTTATGAACTCTCAGATACGTATAAGTGATCTAGAAAATGTTATTTCCGAAAGGGTTTTTATTAAAATAGAAAAGTGGAATTTGTATCTTGGAGACGCTGGCCTTTCTAGGCATCTTGCTCTTGAATGTATCAGCAATAAAGATAGAGGCCCAATCGAAGCTGCAAAATTAAGTTTGAAAGCAATAAATGTAAAAGTAGGGGATGGTGTTAATAGTATTCCACTGATTAATTTAATTACTAACTCACAAATTCTAGAATTAGAGGAGATTTTGGAAAGTTTTTTTAAAAACTAAATCTCTTTTTTTGAAACTTTAAATTTATTTACTTTCAAGCATTTTGTAAGTAAATAATAAATTACAAAAAAAGTTAGAGATCCAAATATTAATAATAAAAATTCCGCGAGATTTGAATTGAAGTTATTTGTAGTTTTGAGAATAGTAAAACAAAGTGCGCTGTCTATAAATGCTGCTAATGACATGAGGCAAATTTTCCTCAATAATTTCAAGTTAGGCAAAATGATATTTTCATTACGCAGATTAAAAGAAAGAAAAATACAAACTATAAAATTTACTATTACTGAAGATAAAATTATTCCCACGACTCCAAAATTATAAGGAGAAAGATTCCCAAAATTCTTAATTGGGGCACCAATTAAAAACCAATCAAAAAAAATATTAAATATTATCCCTGCAAATGAAGACTTAAAAGGGAAGTTTGTTTTTTCTATTGAATAGTAAGCTCTTACTAATAAATCTCTATAAAGATAAAAGGGAATTCCAACTGCATAAGCAATTAATATATTCTTTACTTTTAAAGTTGCTGAATAATCAAAAGATCCTCTTTGAAAAACCAATTGTACGATTTGATTATTGAATGTTATGAAAAATCCTGTTAAAAAAATAGCTGTCAAGAAACAGTACTCTATCCCAGATATCAATTGTTTTTGGAGACCTTTTTCATCTTTTTCACTTCTAAATTTAGAGAATTTTGGAAGTAATGGCAGAATCAAGGAGTTAGATAATATGCCTAAGGGGGCTTGTACAAGAAAGTTTCCGTAAGCTAGTCCAGATGCTGCTCCTTGAAAACTTGAAGCGAAAAACATATCGATAAAAACATTAATTTGGCTTAGACCTGATGAGATAGATGCTGGAATAATTAGTTTGAAAATCCTCCTCTCTTCATCTTTAAATAAATTGAAGGTTGACTTTAATCTCAAGAGACCAATTTTATTTATTTCCGAAATTTGAACAACAAACTGAATTAGAGTTCCTGTCAAAGTTGCAAAAGGTAGTAATCCCCTATAAGTAAAAAAATTAGAAGATGTATTTTCTTGATTGAAAACCCAACTTAATAAAATAAAAATAATAGTAGTTAGGCTTGTTATTGCTGGACTTATACTTGATAAAAAGAATTTTCTTTGGGAATTTAAGGCGCCAAAGCTTAAACCTATAAATCCTGATAAAGGTATACAAGGTGTAAGTATTTTTAATTGGTAAGTAGCAATAGATTTAGCTTCGTTACTTAAATTGGGTGCTAATAATTTAATTAATAAACTGGAATTAAAGTAAATTAATATAGCTAAAACAATTAATAATATTGTAAGTTTTATGCTTACTTGAGTTAAAACAATCCCTCCATTTTTTTTGTTAAGGGGAGTGAGAACTGCAACGACTGCATTATGTAAGGGACCATTAATCCCTCCAATGATTATTAGCAAAAAACCAGGAATTATATAGGCATAATTAAATGCGTCGTATGTAATCCCAATCCCAAAAGCAGCAGCTATGAATATTTGCCTTATACATCCAGCTAATTTACTAAGACTAGTACCAAACGAAATTGAAAAAACATTATTTTTTAAAAATGAATGCATTTGGATTTGTCTAAGTTTTTCAAGAAGTTTAAGTTTCAATTATATTTGGTTTTTAACTAACGACATATTTATGAATGATCGGATAATTGAATTTGATCCACTAATTGAAGGGGTTTTAATTAAGAGGTATAAAAGGTTTCTTGCAGATATAAAATTAAAGAATGGAAAGATAGTAACTGCTCATTGTGCTAATACAGGCCCAATGAGGGGACTTTTGAGTGAGGGAGCAAAAGTAAGAATAAGTGTTTCCCCTTCTCCAAAAAGAAAATTACCCTTTACTTGGGAACAGATATGTGTTTTAGATGCAAAAAATGAAGAGGTTTGGGTGGGAATTAATACCTTATTTGCAAATAAGTTAATCAAAAAGGTTCTTGAGAAAAATTTGTTAAACGAAATAATAGGCGAAATAGAGACAATTAAATCTGAAGTCCCTTATGGAAAAGATAAAAAAAGCAGAATTGACTTTTTTTTAACTCCAAAATCTTCAAATCCTGATAAACGTAACATTTACATAGAGGTTAAAAATACAACTTGGATTAAGGAAAATGTAGCTCTATTCCCAGATACAGTAACGAAAAGAGGTCAAAAACACCTCATGGAATTAAAGGAATTAATTCCTGAAAGTAAAAGTGTTTTAATACTTTGCATTACAAGAAAAGACGCTTGTTTTTTTGCCCCTGGGGATGATGCAGATCCCTTGTACGGCAATCTCTTTAGAGAATCTTTAAGTGCAGGAATGATAACTATTCCATGTTCATTCGAATTCAACTTAGACCACGTAACATGGATTGGAATTAAACCTTTAAAATAGACCAAAAACTTGATATTTTGAAATCCAAAAAAAAATAATTTTTTAATTTAACAAATTATTTTTTAGGGTGCAACTATAAAAATGGTATAAACAACTACTAGACACTGATAAGTTTTTTGAATAAATTTAAATTTGAAAGGAAACAGTACAAACTGTTTTTTTGCAGATCTAATTTTTTTTTATGACCACTGCTTTGCAAACGCCTCAAAGGCGCTCTAGGTCCAAACTTCAAGATGCGAGTCTTGTAAACGGACCTATGCTCCTTTTGAGGAGTATTCGAGGATTTAGTTCAAACCGCTCTATGTTGTGGCTTGCAACTGTTCCCCTAGCTTTGTTTGGTTTAGGTATTTTTAATCTTTCAGCTCATGCAGCTGATTTACCTGAGTTGAATGCAGCTTTTCTTGCTAACAATTTATGGCTTTTGATCGCTACTATCCTAGTGATCTTTATGAACGCCGGTTTCGCTATGGTTGAGGCAGGTATGTGCCGTTCTAAGAACGCTGTTAACATCCTTGCTAAAAACCTCTTTGTATTTGCTTTAGCTGTAACTTCTTATTGGTTTATCGGCTATTCATTAATGTACGGAGGAAGCGTTGCTGACGGTTGGCTCTATTTTGGAGGCTTATTTTTTGATCCAACAGTTACCGCAGATATGGTAACAGATGCTGGATTAGTACCTACTGTTGATTTCTTGTTCCAGTCTGCGTTCGCAGGAACTGCGGCAACTATCGTATCCGGTCTTGTTGCTGAAAGAGTTAAATTTGGAGAATTTGTTGTTTTTGCTGTTGTATTAACTGCATTTATATATCCAATTGCTGGTAGCTGGAAATGGAATGGTGGTTGGCTTGATTCTTTAGGTTTTGTAGACTTTGCAGGTTCTTCAATTGTTCACTCAGTTGGGGCATGGGCAGGTCTTGTAGGAGCTATGCTTCTTGGACCAAGAATTGGCAAATACTCTGATGGGAAACCACAGGCTATGCCAGGACACAACATGGCAATAGCTACTTTAGGTGCATTAGTCCTATGGATAGGTTGGTACGGATTTAACCCCGGTTCTCAACTTGCTATGGATCAATGGGTTCCATATGTTGCTGTAACAACTACTTTGGCAGCAGCAGCTGGAGCTATTGGAGCAACTATTGTTTCAACATTAACTTCTGGTAAGCCTGATCTTACAATGATAATTAATGGAATCCTTGCTGGCTTAGTTAGTATCACTGCTGGTTGTGGTGATATGACTCTTGCTGGAGCCTGGTTTGCAGGACTAGTAGGGGGAATTATTGTTGTATTTTCTGTAGCAGCACTTGATGCCGCCGAGATCGATGATCCTGTAGGTGCATTCTCTGTTCACGGAGTTTGTGGTGTATGGGGTACTGTAGTTATCGGTCTTTGGGGTACAGCTGTACAAGGTGATGGAGCAGGTATGGGATTGTTCAATGGTGGAGGTATTACACTTCTTCTAGTTCAAGCCCTTGGTGCCGCAGCTTATGCTATTTGGACACTAGTTACTTGCTGGATTGCCTGGTCTGTAATTGGAGGATTGTTCGGTGGAATCCGAGTATCTGAAGAGGAAGAGACTCAAGGCTTAGATATAGGAGAGCATGGAATGGAAGCATATCCAGACTTTGCATCTGCTAAATAATCTAACTGAAAATTGAATTAAGAAACCTGACATATGTCAGGTTTCTTTTTTTATACGAAAAATTATTTAAAACGTTGTAATATAGGAAAATGGATACTCAAGCTTTTAGAAGATCCCTTCATCATTCTGATAGATACAATAGAAGGGGTTTCGATTCTCCAACAAAAAGGGCTCAAGCGTTAGAAGAAGCTTACCAAAGTGATTTGATAAGTTCTATTAGGGATAATGATTTTACTTTCACAAAAGGCAGATTAAATATTAAGCTGGCTCAAGCCTTCGGTTTCTGTTGGGGAGTTGAAAGGGCTGTAGCCATGGCTTATGAAACTAGAAGACATTACCCAAATGAGAATATTTGGATAACAAACGAAATAATTCATAATCCTTCGGTTAATGATCATTTAAGAAAAATGAATGTAAAATTCATCTCAGCTAAAAATGGAATTAAAGATTTTTCTTTAGTTTCTAATGGGGATGTGGTTATACTTCCAGCTTTTGGAGCTACTGTTCAAGAAATGAAACTCTTACATGAGAAAGGTTGTCATATTATTGATACAACTTGTCCATGGGTTTCTAAGGTTTGGCATACAGTTGAAAAACATAAAAAACATATTTTTACATCTATTATTCACGGAAAATTTAAACATGAAGAGACTCTCGCTACAAGTTCATTCGCAGGTAAATATTTAGTTGTACTTGATTTAGAAGAAGCGAACTATGTTTCTGAATATATTCTGGGGAGAGGAAATAGAAATGAGTTTATGAACAAATTTGCTAAAGCTTGTTCTAATGGATTTGATCCAGATAAAGATTTAGATAGAGTGGGAGTTGCAAATCAGACAACTATGCTTAAGAGCGAGACTGAGGAAATTGGGAAGGTTTTTGAAAGGACGATGTTAAAAAAATTTGGACCAGAAAACCTAAATAGTCACTTCTTAGCTTTTAATACTATTTGCGATGCAACTGAAGAAAGGCAAGATGCAATGTTCTCTTTAGTTGATGAAGACCTTGATATTTTAGTAGTTATTGGAGGCTTCAATTCTTCTAATACTACTCACCTGCAAGAAATAGCAATTAATAAAAATATTTCTTCTTTTCATATTGATACGCCAGAGAGGATATCAGTTAAAGAAAACTCAATATTTCATAAACCTTTAGGATCAGAATTAGAACTTAAAAATAATTTTCTACCCAGTGGAAAAATTAATGTTGGAATTACCTCAGGTGCATCCACTCCTGATAAGGTTGTTGCAGACGTTATTGAAAAGTTAATTGATATTGCTTCCTGAATTTGTTATTCATTTATAAATTTGCTTAGTTTTTTTAATTTATTGGTTAGATAGTTCCAAAAGATCTACTTTATTAACTAGAATATTGAAAAAATAATGAAGTATGGAAGACAAAGCACCAACTAATCAGGTTCAAACTGCAAGTATGAATAGAACTAAAGCGCCCCAAAAAGTTGAAGTTGTAGTTGCGAATTCATCTTCAGGGTCAGAAGTTAATATACTTGGAGAACTATCAATTTTTGTTTTAAGAATAGGTTTTTGTGCTTTGATGATTCATCATGGCCTTGAAAAGCTTCAGGATCCGCAGGGTTTTGCAGAGTTTGTAGTTGGTAAGTATTTTCCATTTTTACCTGGTGATCCTGTTATTTGGACTTTTGGAGCAGCAATTACTCAACTGGTATGCCCAGTTGGATTGGCTTTAGGGATTTTCGCGAGGCTTTCTTCTCTTGGTCTATTCTCCACCATGGCATTTGCAGTATATTTTCATCTCCTCGATACTGGACTTGAGGGTTTTCCTCTGGCAGTGGTTGAAGGTCATAATTATGCTTTCGAATTGTCTTTTATATATGGAGCTATTTCTCTCTACTTTCTATGTGCGGGTCCAGGCAGGTTATCTTTATTCAGGAAAACTAACAAGATTACATATTATCCAAAATCAACATAATTTAATGCAAAAAATGCCTTCTATGAGTAAATACCATTGAGATTCCTTTGGAATTACACATTTCGATGCTCTCTTGATCTCTTAGACTTCCTCCAGGTTGAATAATAGCTTTAATTCCATATTCATTTGCTAGCTCTACAGTATCTGCAAATGGGAAAAACCCATCACTGGCCAAAATAGCATCAGAAGAGGACGTTCCAGCTGCTTTTAACGCAATTTTTGCTGCTCCAACTCTATTCATTTGTCCAGCTCCAATACCAATAGTTTTTTGGTTTTTTGCAATAACAATGGCATTAGATTTCACATGTTTACAAATCTTCCATGCAAAATTTAGATCCAAGTTAATTTCATTATTCGGCTTTTTATTAGTTACTGAAATCCAATTTTCAGTTTTTTCTTCACTATTGTCATTATCTTGAACTAGTAATCCTCCCATTATTGATTTTGTAGAAGTTGGATTCTTCTTTGGCAGTTGATCTTTTGAAAACTTTAAAATTCTTAAATTCTTTTTAACTTTTAAAATTTCTAAAGCTTCTTCATCAAAAGATGGAGCGACGACACACTCTAAGAAAATATCTTTGAGGTGAATTGCGGTCTCACTATCAATATTCGAATTAAAAGCAACTATTCCTCCAAATGCACTAACAGAATCGCATTCCAAAGCATTCAAAAATGCTTGCGAAGCTGAATTACTTATAGAGGCACCACAAGGATTATTGTGTTTTAAAATAACAGATGCAAAAATGTCGTTTGTAAGTTCATCTTTTTCTGCGTAGCCAAATTCTAAAACTGTTGAAAGTGCTGAATCAAGATCTAGTAGATTGTTATAACTTAAGTCTTTTCCTTGTAATTGCTCTGCTGAGTTCCATCCAATGTTACTTAATCCATACCAGAAAGCTTTTTGATGTGGATTCTCCCCATATCTTAAGGTTTTGATTAGTGGATAAGATTCAATGTATTTGGAAGATTGTAAATCTTTTTCTTTCCTTATCCAATTAGATATTGCAGTATCATAATCTGCTGTATGTTGAAAAGCTTCAAGGGCTAATTCTGCTTTATATGAGTATTTCAATTCACCTTTTTTACTTTCTTCAAGAAAATTTTGATACTGACTAGGATCTACTAAAACGGAAACATCTTTATGATTTTTGGCTGCAGAACGAATCATAGATGGCCCTCCGATATCGATATTTTCAATGGCATCTTCCCATTTAGCTCCCTGATCTACAGTTTTTTTGAAAGGATATAAATTGATAACTACTAAGTCAATTAACTCAAGATTGTTAGCTTCTATATCTTTTTTATGTTCCTCATCAGTTCTTTTAGCTAATATCCCCCCGTGTATTTTTGGATGTAAAGTTTTAACTCTTCCTCCAAGAATTTCTGGAGAATTAGTAAAATCAGCAACTTTAATAACTGGAATATTAGCTTCTATAAGATGTTTGGCAGTTCCTCCACTTGATAGAATTCTATAATTAAATTGCTCTACCAATTCCTTACAAAATGGGATTATATTTTTTTTATCAGAGACACTTACTAAAGCTAATGGAGACATTATGGGAAAGTTTACTTACTTAAGAATATAAACATGAAATATGCTATCAATCATGAATTTGTCTCGATTAGCTCTCAAACTGCAACTCATAGAATTATTTTGATGCACGGTTGGGGAGCTGATTCAGATGACCTTTTAACATTTGGAAAGGAGATAACTGAAAAAATAAATCTTGATTTTGAGGTAATTTCTTTGAGGGCTCCTGGATTACATCCAAGTGGTCAGGGAAGACAGTGGTATGGATTATACCCACATGATTGGAAAGGAGCTGAGGTTGAAGTAAATAAACTTTTAGTTACATTAAAAAAATTTGATACTGATCAGATTCCACTAAAAAAAACAATTTTGCTGGGGTTCTCTCAGGGGGCGGCAATGGCAATTGATGCAGGATTTAAGTTAAATTTTGGATTAATTGTTTCTTGTAGTGGGTATCCACACCCTAACTGGGGCCCGGGAGAAAATTTCTCGCCATTGATTATTAGCCATGGTTTATTTGATGACGTTGTGCCTATAGATGCTTCTAGGACTATTTATGAAAAGGTAAAGAGTAAGTCTTCTAAGTTTTGTGAATTATTAGAATTCGATGGATTTCATCAAATTGATTCAAATTTAATTAATTTTATAAGTTCAAATATAATTAATATTTTTTAAACAAAAGCATATTCATATTCTTCAATCTCTTCCCAATCATCTGCAGTAAGTTCTAGACCCTCAAAAATTTTTTCTTCACCAATTCCTTCAACTACAACTTTTAGTGATGGAAATAGAAAATGATTTTCTTCAGCATATTGGGCGCTAAATAAACCTTTTTCACCCCAAAAAAATCTATCGGTGGTGTGTTCATTTCTTCTGACATTAAAAACTGAAGGCGCAGAGAGACCATTTTCAGCTATGAATCTTCTTGCTGCTGTAACTGGTTTATGTTTGCCAGTTTCGATATGATAAATAGGTACATGTGCCATTACTCTTTGGCCAGCCAATCTTCTTCTGCTGATTCTTTTTCTTTTTTTTGACATTGATTGGAACTCCTGGAATTATTAATGAGATTAGTCTTAATTTATTTTTACTAATCTTATATATGTGATTTTAAATTCACTTCAAATTACATAGAGGACCCATCAACCCCTGATGTAGCTTAAAATATGATTAAATATTCATATTTAAGGCTGGCTAAAGTCAGACCTCTTTATATATCTTAATACTTTTTTCATATTTTACAAGCCCTTATTCAAGTTTTTTTTTTTAAATTTCTCAAAATTTTATTAATTATGAATCTTTCAAAAAAATTTGAAGAACTAATCATTAAACAGCTAGAAAGTTTTGGTTGCTCAATGGGTGTGACTAATTTAGTTATGTATATTGCTTCAGCTAAGGAAGGAACTAAAGCATCTTTTGAAATGATTGGTCAATGGCCACAAATTGATAGGCTACTTACATCAATAGAGGATGATCCTTCACTAAAAGTTTCATCGCCTAATAGAAGATGGTACCCGCTTCAAGAAAACGATATTTTACTTGGCGTCCTTAGGGTAGAAACTGATTTGAAAGGAGGGAATTGGCCAGTATCTCTTGATTCTAGATTAAAAGCGCTTTCAATATCTTTAGCTAAATGCGTCTCTATCGAATTAGAACGTCAAAATAAAAATGAAGAAATTAATTATTTTAAAAATCAGGTCAATGTCATAATCCATCAATTAAGGAATCCATTGGCTGCTATTAGAACATATGCAAAATTACTAATAAAAAGACTTGGTTCAGATAATAGCTCTATTGAAATAGTCGAACGCATGATTATAGAGCAAAAACAAATTAACAAATATATGGATTCTTTTGCAGAATTAAATTCACCTATTCAACTGCCTATAGAAATCGGAGAGGAAAGATTATTGTTACCTCCAAATTTAGATAATAAAAAGGTAATAACTGTTCAGAGTTTATTAAGGCCAATATTAGAAAGGGCTAAAGCTAATGCGGACTTAGAGGATAGAGAATGGACGGAACCTTCTCTTTGGCCAGATTGGACTTTATCGCCATTAAAGGCAAAATATGCTGTGATTGCTGAAATTGTGGCAAATTTATTAGAAAATGCTTTTAAATATGCCCAAGAAGATGCTGAAATTGGACTCGCTATCACGAGTAATGGACTTTGTATATTTGATGATGGTAAAAAAATAACCAAAAATGAAAACGAGAAAATTTTTGAAAAAGGATTTAGAGGATCTGCCGCTAAGAAAAAAGACGGCACGGGTGTGGGACTTTTTTTGGCGAGGAAATTAGCAAAACAAATTGGAGGAGATTTGAGATTGCTGCAAAATAATTCGATTGATAATACTGCGAAATCAAAAAATTTTAAGAAGAAAAATATTTTCTATTTAGAACTACCTATAACAGAATTGCATGCATAAACAACATTGTAGTTTCAACTAGTACAACACTTGCGCCGCAGGCATCTCCGTTGAAGCCTCCAATTTTATTACCCAGTATGTTTGGGATAAAATAGCTTAGAAAAATACCAATCAAAATAAGAATTAAAAATTTAATTAATAATGCTTTGGATGTAATTGAGACAAATTGGTATGAAATGAAAATTAAAAGAAAAATAATGGAGATCAAAGATTCTTTTTTAAATCCATTCCAAAACTTTTTGTGGCTAATAGATTTTTTCTTATAACTCATATATTTAAACTTTCCAATAAAAAATAAATTTGAAAATCTTCCCCAAAATAAGCATATTGGTAAAACAAAAATTATTAGGTTTTGAATTTTCAGTATGCAAGCAATTTGAATTAAAGTTATAAAAACTAAGGCTTGAACGCCAAAGGATCCAACTTTACTGTCTTTCATGGCTTTTAAACGTTTCTTTTTACCCGCAAAAATACCATCAAAAGTATCCATTAAACCATCAATGTGTAGACCACCAGTAATTAAATACCCTGAAGCTAAGCAAATTAATGCAGATGCATAAATGGACCAAGAGTTTGTTCTTAAAAAAAGAAAAATATAACTCTGTATTGTTCCAATTAAAAATCCTAAAGGCGGAGCAAATTGTGCAATATTTTTAAATTCGGGATTAATTAAGGGTATCTTTGGAAATGTCGTATAGAAAATCCAAGATCCTGCAAAATTTTTTATTAAATATTTTTTGATGAGATAAAAATAGATTCAATATTTGATAATAGGGTAGATTAATAAAAAAGGATCAAAAATTTTTATAAATTATCGTGTTTGAATTTGAAATTAAATCGAATTGTTGTAATACAGCTGCAAGAACTGGTATATTTCATACACCAAATGGTAAGTTAAACACGCCAAAATTTATGCCTGTGGGTACTTTGGCAACGGTTAAAGGAATTTCATCTAAGCAGTTAACCTCTACAGGATCAGAAATGATTCTCTCAAATACCTTTCATCTTCATTTACAACCTGGAGAAAAACTAGTTAAAGAATCTGGCGGAATACATAAGTTCATGAATTGGCCAAATCCTATTCTTACAGATTCAGGAGGATATCAAGTTTTTAGTTTGGCCAAATTAAATAATATTTCTGATAAAGGTGTGGAATTTAAAAATCCAAGAGATGGTAGTCATGTTTTTTTATCACCTGAAAAAGTAATACAGATTCAAATGGATCTTGGATCGGATGTTGCTATGGCTTTTGATCATTGTCCTCCGCACACAGCTAACGAAAATGATATTGAGGACTCTTTACAAAGAACTCATTCATGGTTGCAAAAATGTGTTGATACTCATCAGAAATCTAATCAAGCATTATTTGGTATCGTTCAAGGTGGAAAGTATCCGAGATTGAGAGAATATAGCGCAAAATATACAAGTTCTTTTGATCTGCCTGGGATAGCAGTGGGAGGTGTAAGTGTTGGCG
Source organism: Prochlorococcus sp. AG-424-P16 (assembly GCA_003213255.1). Classification (GTDB taxonomy): domain Bacteria; phylum Cyanobacteriota; class Cyanobacteriia; order PCC-6307; family Cyanobiaceae; genus Prochlorococcus_A. The sequence continues at coordinate 11,004 of QCNI01000010.1, read as the reverse complement.
AGGCAGTCGAAGAAATACATAGTGTAATTAATTACGTCCCGAAATTCTTACCAACAAATAAACCAAGATATTTAATGGGAATTGGCTCTTTAAAAGAAATTTCTCTAGCTGTTGCTAATGGATTCGATATATTTGACTGTGTTTTGCCCACTAGACTGGGGAGACATGGGACTGCTTTTTTTAATGATGAAAGATTGAATTTGAGAAATGCTCGATTTAAAAGGGATTTTTCTCCGATTGATAAAACTTGTAAATGCGAAACCTGTAAATCCTATTCTCGAGCATATTTGCATCATCTAATTAGAAATGACGAAATATTAGGCCTAACTCTCATAAGTTTGCATAATATTGCTCATTTAATAAGATTTACCAATGCAATTTCTACTGCAATTAGAGATAATTGTTTTACAAATGATTTCGCTCCTTGGAAAACATCCTCTATTGCTCACCATACGTGGTAACGTCTTATCATAATTAATTAAATTATCAAAAAGGTGCTCATTCTATTTAATACATTCGCTGAATTGCCCGAGGCTTATAAGGCCTTTGCTCCAACTGTTGATGTTCTTCCACTGATTCCTTTATTTTTCTTTTTATTAGTGTTTGTTTGGCAAGCTGCAGTTGGATTTAAATAAAATTCTTCTGGTTTAGATTGTCTTAATCAGAAGGGATTTTCAAGTAAAATTGCATCTCCAGAATTTTCTACAGCACTCTCTATAAAATCAGCAATTTTTAATGCTCTTGAGGCTTGCTCACCATCTACCTCGGGTATTTCTTTGCCCTGAACGCACTTAAGAAAATGCTCCAGTTCTGCATAGAGAGGTTCAATGGAGGTTGTGCTAACTTCTTCGACATATCCATCATTTCTATAAACTAACTCTCCATGCTCTGCTGTATATGATTCATTAGATTTTCGATGAATTTGTAAAGAGTGATTTAAAAAATCAGTTTCTACTAGGCCATTTTGGCAGTGAGCACTTAGACTTCTAATTTTTTTGTGACTCATTTTGCTTGCAGTTAGGCTTGCAATAACATTATTTTTAAAAACTAGAGTAGCATTGACATAATCTATTAATCCTTCGCTATTTCTTCCTCCAACTGCTGCTAATTTTTGTATTTTTGAGTTTACAAGCTCCAAAATAAGATCAATGTCATGAATCATTAAATCCATTACTACAGATACATCATTTGCTCTGTCTGCATGAGGACTGTGTCTCCTTGCTTCTAAAACAACAATTTCTTCATTATTTATTATTTTATTTAATTCTCTAAAAGCAGGATTAAATCTTTCGATATGCCCTACTTGTAATAGACAGTTACTTGCATTAGCAGCCTCTATTAGAGATTTTGCTTCCAACTCGTTAGCTGCAATTGGTTTTTCAATGAGAACGTTAGCACCTCCATTAAGACAATCTAGTCCCACTTTTTGATGAAGTAGTGTAGGGACAGCAATACAGATAGCATCAACTTTTGGAATTAGGTCCTTATAATCCTTGAACCATTCACATTGAAATTGCTCAATAGCTAATTTACCTCTCTCCTCATTTGGATCTGCGACTCCAATGAGATTTGCATCTTTGAGTAAACTTAGTACTCGAGCATGGTGCCAGCCCATATTTCCTATACCTATGACTCCAACCTTTACGGGTGATGAGGTTGGGTGCATAATTTTAAATCCATATATTAAATATTATTATCCTCTATGGGGAGTCAAATTTAGCTTTTTGGAAGAATTATTTTAACACGATCAATTTTTGGCCCTGACATAGAAATAACTTCAAATTTTATATTATTAAAATCTAAAACGTCGCCAATTTTTGGAACCATTTGAAATTTTTCTAACATAAATCCAGCAAGAGTATGATAATCAGTACCTTCTGGAATAGAACATCCTATTTTTTTATTGATTTCAACAATTTCTGATTTGCCAGCTATTGACCATTTTTTAGAGAAATTATCTAACATTCTCATATCTGAATAAGTTCTATTATTGAGCATTTCCTCTCCAACTATTTCGCCATTTAGATCAGCTGCAGTTATAAGTCCTTCTGTTCCACCATGTTCATCAACAACTAGTAAGAACGGATTGTAGTCTCTTACTATTGGAAATATTTCTGCTAGTGAACATGTTTCTATTATTTTTGTTACTGGTAAAAGGAATGGCTCTAATAATGTATCGGCTTCCATTTCTCCTTTTGATATTGGCCTAGCTAGAAAACGTAAATCTAATACACCCAATACATCATCTAAAGACTCACCAATCACAAAGAAGCGAGCATGTCGCGTTTTATCTACTTTTTTCATTAGTTCTGAAAAGGTTATATTTTTTGGCAAAGTTACCATTTCGGATCTTGGAATCATCACTTCTTTCACTTGTGTATCTTTTAAAGCAAAAACTCCTTCAAGAATATTCTTCTCATCTGGTTTTAAACCTGTTACATTATCTGTTTCTATAAGAGTTTCTAATTCTCCAGCAGATAAACCCGAGTTTAAAGAATCCCATTTGTTATTTAAATTGAACAAGCCTAAACAAGCGCTAGCAAAGAATTCTATTGTTTTCACTATAGGATTCATAGCTTTTCTCACGGCATCGAATATTGTGGTTAACCTTAATGCAGCAGATTCTGGATTATTGATTACTAAAGCTTTTGGAATTAGTCCAGAAATAAGAGTAACAACAAAAACAACAAATAAAAATAATAGAAGATCATAAAATCTATTTGACAAAATATTGCTTTTCCAATAATCGTTAGCCAGGTTATTGCTTAGCCATCCAATTGCAATTAATGAAATTGTTACTCCAAATTGAGAAGCAATTAGTGAAGATCTAAAGCGTTTTTGAATTTTTAAAATTGAAAATGCTCCTTTCTTTTTTTCTTCTATTAACCTTAAAACTTTACTTGGCCTTATTAATAAAAAAGAGAGTTCACTCGCTGCGAAAAAAGCTGGTAGAAATAAAAGAAATAAAAGTAGAGTTATTTTCATTCAATAACAAATGAATAATGGGGGTGGCGAGGATCGAACTCGCCTTAGCCAAATTATGAGTTTGGTGCATTCACCAGATTGCTACACCCCCAAGGGAATTTATGTAATTTTAATTACATTGAATTTCAATATACAATATAAAAATAATATTTCAAAAAATACCTCATTAGGAAGTTTTTGTGAGATTTCTTTTTTTTCTTCTAATCTTTAAATAGAAATTAAACTTTTACTAATGGGCAAATTTTCGGATAAATATTATTTAAATAAAGCAAAATTGTTAAAACAGTTAATTGAAAAATCTTATAAGAAAGGAAACTTCACTTTATCTTCAGGAAAAAAAAGCAGTCATTACTTGAACTGTAAACCAGTGTCATTAAATGGCGAAGGCTTAAACTTAATAAGTGAATTATTTTTAGATTTAAAGGACTCAAGGTCAAAAGCTGTAGCAGGATTGACATTAGGTGCAGACCCTATAGTAAGTGGATTAATTGTTAAAGCAGCTTTGAATGGACTAGAACTTGATGGTTTAATAATTAGGAAAGAAATCAAAAAATACGGTACCAAAGCTGGAATAGAGGGCCCTATATTAGAAGAAGGAACTTTGGTAACTGTCTTAGAGGATGTGGTTACAACTGCTGGTTCAGTAATAAAAGCTATAAAAAAATTACGAGAAAATAATTATGTTGTTGAGGAAGTTTTGTCTATAGTTGATAGGCAAGAAGGTGGATTAGAAGCCCTTCAAGATGAAAATGTTAAATTAAAGAGTCTTTTCACAATAAAAGACTTTTTATAATTATTTAGAAATGAAAGATATAAAAAAAAAGTTTTGGCTTGAAAAATTTGATTGTTTTTCAATTACTGGAAAAGATGCCAGAAAATTTTTGAATGGAATAACAACTGGTAATATTCTTAATTCAGAAAATAAAGTTATCAAAACTTGTTGGTTAACTCCAAATGGAGTTCTAAGGTCATTAATTGAAATTATTTTTTTAGAAAAAAGCTTCGAAGTAATTATCTTGGCGGGTAACACAAATGAAATAATTGATTACTTTAATCAAATTATTTTTCCAGCGGACGATGTACTTCTGAGTGAACCCTCCTTGATAAATAGAATTCAAGAAATTGATGAATCTAGTTCATGGAGATCTTACCAGCCTATTTTCTTCAAAACAGAAGACAAAGAATTTGAAATATATAAAAATAAAATAAATTTACTAAATCCCAATGATTTAAAACTTTGGAAGATTACTCAGGCAATACCCTCATTAGAAATGGAAATAAACGGAAAAAATAATCCTCTTGAGCTTGGATTAAAAGATCTTATAGATTTTAATAAAGGTTGTTATTTAGGGCAAGAAACAATGTCAAAAATAAAAAATGTTTCTTCTTTAAAACAGGAAATAAGAATTTGGAAATCATTTGAATCTAATTGGAATTTAGACGTTGAAGATAAAAATTTATATATAAATTCTGACAAGGATATTTCTGTGGGCAAAATCACTAGTTTCTTTAAATCAGATTCTCAAATAAGAGGTTTAGCAATGATTAAAAGAAAATATTTAGAGGAAGGAGGTTATTTTTTTTCAGAAATTTTTGGAAAAATTATTATACAAAAATCTGTAGGATCAATTTTTCTTTAATCGATTTTTGATTAAATATTCTGCAATTTGTAGAGTAGCAAAACAATCATCTTTGTTATATTGGATAACTTTCTTTAAAAATATTTGGTTTTCTGTAATTTGATATTGAATCCACCAATAAAGTGCTTTCGAGCCACTTACATTTTTCTGCACCCATTCAAATCCAAGCCAATTTGAAACAGTTTTTAAGCCATAGTTTTTTAATGGTAATATCCAAGACTTTCTTATTAAGGTATGTAAGTCAATAAATCTGGAGGAAAGTGAATCAATTTCTTCAAAACTAAAATTTAGGCTTTTAGCAATATTAATTATTGCGATCTTTTCCGTTTCTCCGTAATGCAAAACTGGCCATTCCTTGTGTGAAAAAAGTATTTCAATAATTTGCCTGTAAGATTCTCCTTTATTGTTTTTAAGATTTAAGATTGGTTTATAAATAAGATCTTCTTTTTTTATAGACAAATTATTTACTTTTAAAAATCCATATAAAAAATCATGCTTTTCATCTGGATTTGACTCAATATCAAATATATAAAATCCTGAACTTATTTTTTCTAATAGATCTTCCGAATTATTTTCATTAGAAATGAAATATGGTTCTCCAGAGATATATGCTTGTGCTTGCTTTACAAATATGGATGCTTTTTCATACTTCTGATCTTTGAATTGAGATAATTTATCTCCAAGTAGTTTCTCGCTGTAAGAAGCTAATGTTTGGGTATTAGTTATTCCATTTGCTTTGAGTAACGAGGCCGTTTTGGACCCTATTCCATCTATATCTGTTAGAAATCCATTTTCTTTTGCTTCTTTGTCACAAAATTTTTGCCAAGAACAAATAGTACATTTTTTTCTATCTTGAGTTATTTCTGGTATAGATCCCTCCAAGCATTCATTCAAATTTAATAAAACATTTAAAACTTTTTTTCTTAATTTTTTATTTAAATAAATTTCTTCAACTTTAACTTTTTTATAAAAAGTTGAAATTACTAATCCTTTCTCAATTTTAGATTCTTGAAAAGATTCCAAAAGCATAGAACAAAAAGCTAAGTCGAATAAATGTTCTTTAGTTGTTTTGTGGCCCAACTTATAAACAGCAGGTAAATATTTATATTGTCCCCATTTACTTTTACCTTTAGTCTTTAAAAGTAATTGTGGAAGTATCTCTACGTTTATATTTTGGAAAAGATTTCCTTTGATTTTTAATCCAATTACCCCTTGATAACCATTTTCACAGGCTTTTAATCCTGTATATATTTCACCATTACAAAATTCAGAGAAACTTTGAAACTGATTAATTTTATCTATAGCTTTATGGGGAGACCAAACTTCATAAGATTTTTTACCCTTAAAATCTAGCCATGCTTTTCTTTTGCATCTTGTATAACTTTTTAAATGAAGAGAATTCAAATTATTTTTTTAAGGGCGGTTTTAAAATTTACTCATATAAATTAGTATAGATAATTAAAAGAAATCAAGGAAATTTGAAATTTGACAGCTGATAAATTAGATAAGATAAAATTTGGAACTGATGGTTGGAGAGGAATTATTGGTTTTGACTTTAACCTGTCCAATCTTTCAAGAGTTGTTGTCGCTGCTTGTCAGGAGTTGCATTATCAATACTATAAAGAAGTTAATTCAAAGAAAATTATTATTGGATATGATCGTAGATTTATGGCTTGTGAATTCGCCAAGCAAATAGTGCCTTTTGTAAGAGGATGTGGTTTCGAACCTATCTTATCTGATAGCTTTGTTACAACACCCTCTTGTAGTTTCTATGCCAAAGAAGTCGGTTGTCTTGGAGCGTTAGTAATCACAGCAAGTCATAATCCATATAATTGGCTAGGTCTGAAAATAAAGAACTTTAATGGATGTTCTGTTGACGAATCTTTTACAAGTGAAGTTGAAAAAAGATTAATTCTTGGAAATTCAATTGAAAAAATAGATGGTATTAATCTTTTGGTAGATATTAAGAAATTTCATTTAAATAGAATTAAATCCCTCTTTGATATTGACCATATTTCCAAGAGATTAAAAAAAATGAAATTGAAAATTTTTGTAGATTCCATGCATGGTTCAGCTGCAAATTGTATGGCTGAGATTTTTGCTTCTAATGATTTAGAAGTGATTTCAGAAATCAGGAAAGATGCTGATCCTTTTTTTGGAGGAAAACCCCCTGAACCTCTTTTGAATTATGCAGATGATCTAAAACAAACACTAATGAAAAATTCAACAAATGAAGTGAAAACTTTAGGAATTATATTTGATGGTGATGGTGATAGAATTGCGGCAATTGATGAAAAAGGAAGATACTCTAGTACTCAAGATTTACTCCCATACTTTATTAGCTATTTAGGCGAAATTAAAAATAATTCTTATCCAGTTTTAAAGACTGTTAGTGGTTCAGATATTATTAAAAACATATCAGAGAGTCAAAATAGAGATGTTTTTGAACTTCCAGTTGGCTTTAAATATATTGCTGAAAAAATGATTAAAGAAAAAATATTTATTGGAGGAGAGGAATCTGGGGGAGTTGGTTTTGGTGACTTTATGCCTGAAAGAGATGCTCTATATGCAGCGATGGTTTTATTGAATGGAATTGCTGAAAAATCTCAATATTTATATGAATCCTTGGATGAAATTCAAGAAGATTTTGGGCCAAGTTTTTATAAAAGAATTGATATTAAATTTCCAAATCAGTCAGAAAAAAATAACGTAAAAGAATTTATCATAAATAATATTCCTGAGAATATTAATAATCACAAGTTAAAAAGTATCTCAGAGATCGATGGAATAAAGTTGAGAATTGATAAAAATTTTTGGCTTCTTTTTAGATTTTCAGGAACGGAACCTCTTTTAAGGTTATATTGTGAAGCACCAAAAGAAGCTTATCTAATTGAGATATTAGAGTGGGGTCAAGAATTTATAAATTTGGCAGGAAAATAAGGATGAAAAATTTATTTTTAGCGAGCAAGAATAAAGGTAAAATTGAAGAATATAAGAAATTGCTTTCTGGAGTTAATTGTAAATTGTTACTCCAGCCAGAATCATTAGAAGTTGAAGAGGATGGACTGACATTTAGAGATAATGCAATTAAAAAAGCGAGTGAAGTTTCGAGAAAAACAAATAATTTTTCAATAGCAGATGATTCAGGAATTTGTATTGAAGCACTAGGTGGTAAGCCTGGCATTTACTCATCTAGATATGCAGAAAATGATCAGAAGAGAATTGAACGAGTTTTAAGAGAACTTGATGGAGTTCAAAATAGAAGTGCTTTCTTTATTGCTAATATTTGTGTTTGTTCCCCAAATGGTGAAGTGATTATTGAATCTGAGGCTAAATGTCATGGCAATATAATTTTAAACCCAAGAGGAAAAAGTGGTTTTGGGTATGACCCAATTTTTGAGGAGAGTTCTACCAGATTAACTTTCGCAGAAATGAATAATGATATTAAAGACTCTTGTAGTCATAGGGGTAAAGCATTAAAACAAATTATTCCAGATTTAATTGAAATTTTTTCTTAAGTTCAATTAACCCAAGATCCATGAAGGCCATGCGGAATTGAAATTGGTAATTCATAAACAGCTAATTCTTTTAAGTCTTCTGCGTCTAATATCACTAAATCGCTTCCTCTTCTTTCTCCATTCCATAGAAGTATAAATAAAAATCCCTCATCTTCTTTTGAAGAGTTTTCTGATGGAACCATAATTGGTTCACTGACAAATCCACTTGGACCAGCTGACCAAAAAATCTCTTCCTTTGAAGTTAAATTTATTTTTTTTATTGCTTGAAGTGGAGCGTTCCCCAGCTTTTGAGATGTGCTTGCCATCCAACTATAACTTGCTTTTAATCCTAAGTTTTTAGGATTAACAACAGCAAATTCACAACATTGTTCACTGAAAGTTTCAAGTTCACAAGTTTTTGTCTTTAGATCGATAATTGATCTTTTTAGTTTTCCTTCTGGATATTTATCAAAGTCAATATCCCTAAAATTCTCGTCTGGACCTACTGATGGGAAATCATCATAAAAAATACTATCTAATATGATTTTGGAATCTTTTTCAAATGCGTTTACATGATGGAAAACGAATCCTTCTGGAGCATCTATTGTTAAAGGAGGCTGTCCTCTAAATAATCCACTTTCTCTGGGGATAATAAAAAACTTTGCCTTTTTATTTGGGTTTGACTTTAGACATTGTGCTGCTCCTTTTTGACCCATTACGAATGGGAGAGGATTGAAATCAATAGCATTCTGTAAAAATATTGCCCAATTAGTTGTAATTGCGAAATCATGAAGGAATGCAAAGCCATCAAAGGTATCTTTTCGGTCAAAAATGAGCTCTCCAGAATTTGTACCAGCATTATCAAATTCCATTAATCTAATGGTACTTTTTGGACCGGTTTGTACTCCAAAAGTTACTAAAAGTTCTGAAGATGCATTTGAGTTTAGGTCTGTTTTGGGATGAGCACTGAATGCTTCGTTAGGCTTGAGTACTCCTTTTAATGTTGTTAAACCAATAGTTTCAAGACTATCAGGATCCATTGCATGTGGACCTGCTGCTTCCCATAATGCGAGAATTTCATTTCCTAATTTAATGACATGTGTATTAGCTATATTCTTGAATTTTAGATCTAATGCGTTATTTAAAATTCCTCCATTTTTTTGTGTTCCAAAAACACCTCTATAAATAAATTTATCTATTTTTTCTTCTTCCAAATAACCTTTAGTTTTAACAAATCTATTTGTTAATAATGGCTGACCATTTTCGAAATTTATGGATGTTATCATCCCATCACCATCAAATGGATGATGAACCCATTGCCCACCTCTCTCTAATATTCCTGGTCCATTTCTTAAAAGTGTTCCATTTAAATTTTTAATATTATTGCCTTTGCTAATTTTTAGAGGCTCTTTAGTTAGCTCCTTTTCTACATTTTGATAAGCACTTGACCAATCTTCTTTTTTAAAAATATTAAATTTATCAATTTTTTTATCTTGTAAATTAGTCACAACAAAATAATCACTTTGTATATCTTCGCCAAAAATCAACAGAATTGTGGCTGATTCGAAAAAATTCCTATTTTATTGTTTTTCTAACATTCCTTTACTGCTTGGAATTGAATCAGATCTTCTTGGATCTATCTCGGTAGCCATCCTCATTGCTCTTGAAAAAGCTTTAAAGCACGCCTCAACTATGTGATGTGAATTACTTCCTCGTATTTGGTTAATATGCAGAGTAATGCCGCTGTTATTTACAAAGGCAATAAAAAACTCTCTTACTAGTTCAGTATCATAATTTCCTATTCTAGGAGCTTTTAATTGAAGATCATAAGATAGATGCGGTCTACCAGAGCAGTCTAAAGTGACTTGAACTAATGCTTCATCTAATGGGGCAAAGAAATGTCCAAATCTGCTTATTCCTTTTCTTTCTCCCAAGGCTTTTGAAAATGCTTTGCCTAATGCGATTCCTACATCTTCATTTGTATGATGGTCATCAATATGGGTATCTCCAATTGCTTTTATTTTTAAATCGAACAAACCATGACTGGATATTTGATGAAGCATATGATCTAAGAATGGTATCCCGGTATCAATCTCAGAAATTCCATTTCCATCTAAGTTTATAAATACAGAAATATCTGTTTCATTCGTTTTTCTTTTTATTTCAGATTGCCTTAGAGATGACATTTTTATGCAAAAAACTTAGTTTACATTCCATTAATGCAGTAACCCGCATCAACATAAATTGTTTGGCCTGAAATGCCGCTAGAGAGATCACTTAATAAAAAAGCAGCTGTATTACCTACTTCTATTTGAGTGACTGTTCTGCGTAAAGGAGCCTTTTCTTCAACATTGTGAATCATATCTAAAATGCCACCTATAGCAGAACTAGCAAGTGTTCTTATAGGCCCAGCACTTATTGCGTTAACTCTGACTTGCTTTTCGGGACCAAGTTCTGCAGAGAGATATCTTACTGAAGCTTCTAAAGCTGCTTTTGCAACTCCCATCACGTTATAGTTAGGAATCGCCCTTTCTGAACCTAAATAAGTTAATGAGATAACTCCAGCACCATCACTAAAAAGTGGTTTTGCTGCTTTACATAAAGGTGCTAACGAATATGCACTTATATTAAGAGCCCTATCAAAACCCTCTGAAGTGGTAGCACTATAATCTCCAATCAATTCATCGCGTCCTGCAAATGCTAGGCAATGAACTAATCCGTCAATTTGACCCCAATTGTCTTTTATATTTTTAAAGATTTCTTCAATTTGAGCTGGATTTTGAACATCAAGAGGCAAAAATAACGATGGGTTTAAAGGTTCAGTTAGTTCTCTAACTTTAGACTCGAATCTTCCCTTATCATCAGGCAAATATGTGATTCCA
>QCNI01000009.1 GCA_003213255.1 Prochlorococcus sp. AG-424-P16 | reverse complement strand
TTGCAGTGTTGAAGAATGCGCATTGACTTTAGAGGCAGCCAACAAGGTAATTATTGTTCCTGGTTATGGTCTGGCAGTAGCTCAAGCTCAACATACTTTAAGGGAAGTGACAAAAAAACTAGAGCAAAATGGTATTGAAGTTGTTTACGCAATTCATCCTGTAGCAGGGAGGATGCCTGGACATATGAATGTACTTTTAGCAGAAGCAGATGTTCCTTACGAACAACTTAAAGAGATGGACGTTGTAAATCCTGATTTTCCAGCAACGGATGTTGTTTTAGTTTTAGGAGCAAATGATGTGGTTAATCCTCAAGCTAAAAATGATAGCTCTTCTCCTTTATATGGCATGCCAGTTCTTGATGTGCAGGAAGCAAGAACGGTATTTGTAATTAAACGTGGTATGAGTGCGGGTTACTCCGGAATAAAAAATGATTTATTTGATCTGCCAAATACCTCAATGGTCTTTGGTGATGCAAAAAAGGTACTGAATGATTTGATTGGAGAATTAAAGGATCTTGGAGTTGGAGAGAAATAATAGTATATCTTTTAGTTTTTCAGATTACTTAAAAAATAAGCCATTTCGAGAAGTCTTACCTTGGATAGGTGGCGACTTACAAACTTTGAGAGATACTTTTGTAATTGATTTTGGTAAATCAAAAAAAAATAAAAAAATATTCTTTCCGATTAATAAAATTCTTTCTAAAAAATTTGAATGTGATTATCTTTTAGGTTTTTTAGAATTACCTGAAAACTTAAATTCACTTAGGGGTTTTGTAATCGTTACACATGGTTTAGGGGGCTCAACTAAACGGTTTGGTTTAAGAAGAATATCTAGGAAATTAGCAAATAATGGTTTTGGAGTTCTTAAATTAAATCTAAGAGGATCTGGATCAGCGAGATATTTAGCTAAAGGAAATTATTGTGCTAGATGCTCCAGTGATGTTATTTCAGCAATTAATTATTTTAAAAAATTCATTAATTTAGAGTTTAAAGATCTCCTTAAGATGAATAATATTCCAATTTACGGAGTTGGATTATCTTTAGGCGGAACAATTCTTCTAAATGCCTGCTTAGATTACGATGAAAATAAAGGAGAAAAACTTTTAGATGGCCTAGCCTGTGTGAGTAGCCCTTTAGATTTATCATCATGCAGTCTATGTATTGAAAAATCTAGAAATTATATCTACCAAAAATGGTTACTTCATCGCTTAAAAAATCAGTTATGGGATGGATTTAATGATGAAGGCCAAATTCCTAATAATGAGAAATTAAGAAAAAAAATTAGAGCTTTAAAAAGTATAAGGGAATTTGATCAGAAATTTACAGCTCCAAGTTGGGGATTTAATTCTTTAGAAGATTATTATGTTAAAGCTTCTCCAATATTTAGAATCCAAAACTCAATAAAAAAATTACCTCAAATGCTTTTTATTCATGCCAAGGATGATCCTTGGGTTCCATATAATGCAACTTTGAATTTAAGAGGGAAATTTATTGATAAATTTACTATTTTTATAACTGAAAAAGGAGGTCATAATGGTTTTCATTCTATTAATGGGTGCTGGTCAGACGAAGTTGTAAAGAACTGGTTTATTAGTATCTAGGACTATTTATAAATGGTGTTTTTTTGAAAATCCATTTTTCTATTGGTTTTCCGTTAATAATATGTGAGATAAAAATTTCTGAAATTTTTTCTGGAGAAACTTTCTCGTACCAAATACCATCAGGCCACACAAGAAGAATTGGGCCGTTCTTACATATCCTTAAACAGTCAGCTTTTGACCTTAATATATGAACGTTTTTTGAACAAGGATCATTCTCAAATTTTTTTAAAGTCTTTTTCAGACTTTCCCATGTTTTTTGACCTTCATTGCCTTTAAAGCATTTCTGTTTTGTAGGTGTTGCGCATAGTAGAAGATGCTTTTTAATATTCACTTTTATCCAATACTTACGTATTTTTTGCCTTTTTTAATTTCTTCTTTAACAAAGAGTCTGGCCCAGTTGTCTACTTCAAGAATATCCTCCAATTCTGGACTTAAATTCAAACTCTCCATATGTGATTCACAAGCTTTACTTATAAATGTTGGAATTTCTTGAAAAGAAATTTTTTCTTCAAGGAATTGTTCAACAGCCATTTCATTAGCAGCATTTAAGACTGCAGGCATAGTCCCAGAAGATTTTCCTGCGGCATAGGCAAGTCCCATGCATGGATATTTAAACTTGTCTGGCTCTTTAAAAGTTAATTTTCCAATTTCACTTAGGTTTAATCTTTTCCAATTTGTTTTAAATCTTTCAGGCCAACTCATCGCATATAAAATTGGCAGCTTCATGTCTGGCCAACCTAATTGAGCTAATACTGAAGAATCTTCCATCTCAATCATTGAATGAATAATACTTTGAGGGTGGATAACTATTTCGATATTTTCGTAAGAGGTCCCAAATAAATAATGAGCTTCTATAACTTCTAATCCTTTATTCATAAGAGTTGCAGAATCTACAGTTATTTTTTTTCCCATATCCCAATTGGGATGAGAAGTCGCATCTTCCACTGTGACATGTTTTAAGTCCTCAACGGCCCAATCTCTGAAAGCACCACCAGAAGCTGTTAAATGTATGGCTTTTAAACCCTTGGGCATCTTTCCTGTTGAAAAATCTGCATTTTCATAATTAGGTAATCCTTGTAAACATTGAAAGATAGCAGAGTGTTCTGAATCAGCAGGTAAAAGCCTACTATTATTTTTCTTTATTGCAGGAATAACAATTGGCCCTGCAGCAATCAAAGTTTCTTTGTTAGCAAGTGCAATATTTTTCCCCGCATTAATTGCTGACATTGTTGGAATTAAACCTGCACAGCCTACTATTCCTGTTACCACAGTATCTGCCTTGTCCCAAGCTGCAACTGCGTTAATCCCCTGCTTTCCGCCTAAAACCAAAGGAGCACCATCTAAATCTAAGTTATTAATATTATCTTTTAAATCCTCTATGAGATTTTCATCCTCAATCGCAACTACTTCTGGTTTATGAATTTTAACTTGTTCTGTTAATAGATTAATATTTCTTCTTGCAGAAAGAGCTACGGCTTTAAATTTATCAGGCTGCTCACTAGCTATTTCGAGAGTTTGAGTTCCTATTGAACCAGTAGAACCGAGCACAGTAATGTATTTCAATTTTCTCTGATATTTCTAATATCTTCCCATTTAAAGGTGTATTTAAAAAACAAAAATTTCAAATTGGTTTTTTTCTTAAAATTTAGACCCTTATCCATGTCGTTATTTCCCTTGATTGATCAATAAGTTCAATACCTTTTTCTTTTAATAAATTCCTAATTTCATCAGCCCTCGCATAATTCTTTTCAATTTTTGCTTTCAATCTTTCATTAATAAGCGATGATATTTCTTCTTCTTTTATTTTACTTTCTTTTACTAAAACCTCTTTTTTAAGACCAAGTACCTCAGTCAACTTTTCAAGAGTTTTAAAATTCTGAATTAGAAAGAATTTTTCATTTAGGTTTATTTTAAAACCTTCTACCCTTTGAAATTGGTTTAAAAAGTTTTTTAATGGTTTTGCTAAATCGTAAATAATTGCAATAGCACCAGCTGTATTAAGGTCATTTCCCAGAGCCTCAGAAAATTTAAGCTTTTTTTGAGATAATTCAAATCTTATTTTCTCTTTATATTCTTCTCCGATAGATTCATTTTTATCAATAGAATTTAGAGCACCTTTTGTAAGGTCCATAAAAGAGAGGGCAATATTTATGTTCTTCCAAGCTTCTGAAGCACTCCTTAAAGCTTCTTCAGAAAAATCAAGTGGTTTTCTATAATTCACAGTCATAACAAAATATCGCAAAGTCATAGGGCTTATACCTGACTTTATTAGCTCTCTGATAGTTTTAAAATTTTTCAGGGATTTACTCATCTTTTGTCCATTTACATTGACCATTCCATTGTGTAACCAATAATTTGCTAGCTTTTTTCCATTAGCCGCTTCTGATTGGGCGATTTCATTCTCATGATGTGGAAAAATCAAATCAGAACCACCTAAATGGATATCGATAGTATCTCCTAATTCATCTTTAACCATCGCCGAACATTCAATATGCCATCCCGGCCTACCTCTACCCCATGGCGAATCAAAAAATGGTTCATCATCTTTTGCTTTTTTCCATAGTGCAAAATCTTGCGGATTTAATTTTTTACTATTTTCATCATTAGCCATTCTTCCTTGCTGATTGATATTTTGTTCTTGTATATTTTGATTACTTAGCTTTCCATAATTTTTATTTTTAAAAACAGAATAATAAACATCTCCATCCCTAGAGTATGCGTAACCTTTGTCCTCAAGGATTGTTATAAAGGAGCAGATATTGCATATATGATTTGTTGCTCTGGGCATACTATCCGGACGCATTATCCCTAAAGAATCCATATCTTTATGAAATTCAATGATATTCTTTTCAGATACTTCCTTCATTGAACTGCTTTCTTCTTTCGCTCTTTTTAGGATCTTGTCATCAATATCCGTAAAATTTTGAACATACTTAACTTTAAAATCACTGTAAATTAAAAATCTTCTCAATACATCCCAAGCTATATAACTTCTGGCATGACCAAGATGACATAAATCATAAACAGTTACTCCACAACAATAAATTTTTACTACATCATCTATAGGCTTAAAAACCTCAACTCTTTTGCTTAAAGTATTAAAAAGTTTGATCATCTTAAATAAAGTATTTCATAAGGTTTATTTTGTCTCCATCCAATTGTCTCCAATGCCAATATCAACTAAAAGAGGTACGTTTAATTTTACACAATCTTCCATAGTCTTCTTTACTAATTTCGTCGTAATTTCCAAAGAATCTGGTTCAACTTCAAACAATAATTCATCATGTACTTGTAAAAGCATTTTTGCGGGAACATTCATTTCTATGAATTTCTTATTTAGTTGAACCATTGCGATTTTAATAATGTCTGCACTTGAACCCTGAATTGGTGCATTAGCAGCGGCTCTTAATGACTGTGCTTCCATGCCAGCCCTTCTTGCGGATTGCAAGTCAATTTCGTAAGGATCTTTTCCTATTAGTCTTCCTAGTCCATTTTTATCAAACTTAAATTCCCTCTTTCGACCAAAAATTGTTTTTACATAACCTTTTGATAAGGCAAGCCTTTCTTGGAGTTCAAGAAATTTAAAAATTTTGGAATATCTTTCTTTGTATTTTATTAGGAATTCTTTTGCCTCAGGAGTACTTACTCCTGTTGAACGGGCAAACTTTTTTATACCCATACCATAGATAACTCCAAAATTTATTGTTTTCCCAACTCTCCTTTCGTCGGACGATATTTCTTCTTTCTCAAAAATTAATCTTGCAGTCAAAGAATGAATGTCATCATTTTTATGAAACGCATTTATTAGTATTTCTTCATCCGCTAAGTGAGCGAGTATTCTTAATTCGATCTGAGAATAATCAGCTGATAAAAGTTTCCAATTTTTTTCAGGCAAGAATGCTTTTCTTATTCTCCTACTAAATTCAGTCCTAACAGGGATATTTTGAAGATTAGGACTGCTACTACTTAGTCTCCCAGTCGCTGTAGCAGCTTGATTAAAGTTTGTATGAACTCTTCCTGTCTTTTCGTTAATAAGATTTGGGAGAGCATCAATATAGGTGCTAAGTAATTTGCTAAGAGTTCTGTGTTTTATTAAATGTTGGATTATTTCATGTTCGTCTACTAATCTTTCAAGAACTACTGCGTCTGTGCTCCATCCTGTTTTTGTTTTCCGTGATTTCTTTTTGTCCAAATTTAATTTTTCAAACAAGATCTCACCAAGTTGTTTCGGTGAAGATAGATTAAAATTCTCTTCTGCCAATTCATAAACTTTGCTTTCAATATCTTCTAAGGTATTTTTTAGTTCTTTTGAGAGTTCATTCAAATAAGGGATGTCGATGGATATGCCATTCATTTCCATTTGGGACAATACCGGCTCTAAAGGAAGTTCGATTTCTTCGAACAATTTAATTAATTCATCTTTTTCATTTGAAAATCTTTCTTTAAAAATTTTGACAATCTTAAAAGTTAGAAATACATCATAACCGCAGTAAATACTCGCTTCATCAATATCAACAGATGAAAAGTCTTTATTTTTTCCAACTGTTTCCTTAAATGAAGGGGGCTTAAATCCAAATAATCTAAAACAAATTTCACTTAACCCATGCTTCTCCTGGTTATTAAGAAGATAGTCTGCTAACAAGGTGTCAAAGGTTACGCCTTTAAGATCAAGTCCATGATTAAAAAATATTTGCCTATCAAATTTAGAATTTTGGAGTGCCTTTTCTTTTTTCGGATCTTCTATCCAAGTTCTTAGTTTTGAGAAAACATCTTCAATTGATAATTGATTAGGGGTCTCTTTTTTTGTTTGATGACCTAGAGGTATATAAAATAAATCATCATTTTCTTCTCCAAGACATAACCCTATCCCAACAAGTTCCGCATCAATTGGATTCAAACTATTGGTCTCTGTATCTAAAGAAACTATCTCATTGGTCTTGTCTAATCTTTGAATTAATTTATCAAGTAATTCGAAATCATTTACAACAGTTACGTTGATTTTAGGGATTTTATTTTCACTATTTTCTAATTCATTATTGCCTGCGACTATTGATGCCTTCTCCTCCTCTTTAGCTACATTATTTTTGTCAAAACCACCTTTGCTGAAAGTTGAATTGAAAATATCAATTTGTCTAAGTAGTGTTGATAGTTCTAATTTTTTCAGTGACTCTGAAAGTAGTTCTTGATTTATATTTTTTAATTCATAACCGTTATTTAAAATTAAAGGCACCTCAGTATTTATTTTTGCTAAATCCCTAGATAGAAAAGCATTATGTTTATCGTTTCTGAGCTTTTCTATAACTGAACCTTTGATGAATCCTTTATATTTCTTATCGTTGTTCTGCTGAATCTTGTCCAAAGCCTGATAGATTCCATCAAGCGTATCGCTCTCTTTTAGTAGATTAATTGCAGTTTTTGGCCCTACTCCTTTAATACCTGGAATATTATCAGAACTATCACCAGTTAGGGCTTTGAGATCAACTACTCTTTCTGGCGCAACACCTAATTTTTCTTTTACTCCTTTTTCATTCATAAGAGTTGGATTTCCACTTTTCGCATATGGACCACCACCCATATAAAGTACATAAATATCTTTTTGATCATCTACTAATTGAAATAAGTCCCTATCTCCAGAAAGAATATTCACGCACCATCCTTTAGAAGAAGCATCATTTGCAATTGTGCCTAGGAGATCATCTGCTTCGTATCCTGGAGATTTAAAAATTGGTAAATTAAGGCTTTCTTCTAAAATGATTTCTAGTTGTTCAATATCCTGAAAAAAAACATCTGGTGCTACATCTCTATTGGCCTTATAATTTGGATCTAATTCATGTCTGAAAGTAGGTTTTTCGGTATCAAACGTAATACAAACACCCTCAGGACTAATATTTTTACAATTATCCAGAAGGCTTTTTAGAAATCCATAAGTGACACTTGTTGGAAATCCCTCTTTGGTAGTTAAACCTCCATCAATCCCTTTGCTAAATGCATAGAAGCTTCTAAAAGCAAGTGAGTGGCCATCGACTAAAAGTAAAATTGGTTTTTTAGAGTTTTCAGATTTTAAACTCATTTTCTCTTCTTAGCCCAAGGTGGAATATCAATAAAGATTTGCTCTCCAGGTTCTAATCCATCAATTACTGAAGTTTTATTTCCACTACTAGTACCAATTTCGATTTTTTCAAATTTGGGAGAATTGTTTTTATCAACTTTCAAAATTCCTTTTTCACCTTTTTCAGTGACAATAGCAACTGTTGGTACTAAGATTTTTTCTTCATTACCTTCGACTCTAAATTCAAGATCTGCAGTCATTCCAATTTTAATTTCTTCAGAAATATCTTTAAAATTTAAAGTTACTTCGAATGAGGTTACATTATTATCTTTTACAGCTCTTGTAGCTATTTTTTTAACTATGGCTCTATATTTTTTTGAGGGATAAGCCTCAATTCTTACTGAGGCTTCTTGACCTATTTTTATTCTGCCAATGTCACTCTCAGGAACTTTAGCAACAATTTCTAGGCCCTCTGATAGTTCAAAAATAAAGTTTTTGGTTTTAGGGTCTGAACTTAAGTTTGTACTTGGTGTGACATAAGATCCTATCTCAGCATATTTTGCAGTTATCTTTCCTCCATAAGGAGCTTTAATTAGATAGAAACTTTTTTCAGCTTTTGCATCATTAAGTTTTGCGCTACTAATGTTGTAGTTATTTTTATAACTTTCATAGTCTTCTTTACTTACTGCGCCTTCTTGATATAAATATTCCCTTCTTAAAAATTCAGATTTTTGTTTTTCTACATTTAATTCAAGTTCTTCAATTTTATAGATAAAATCTTCATCATCAAGAGAAGCTAAAACCTGATCTTTTTTTACAAGATCGCCCTCATCTACTTTGATTTCTTTTATTACGCCTTGCTTTCGAGGCCCAATATTGCTTGTCCTTATTGCTTTTACTTCACCACTAGTATTAATTGAATCTGAGAGGATTCCTTTTTCAACTTGAACTACAAAATCAGAAATATCTTTTGACTTATTTTTCTTGAAGGAATTGGTTATAAAAACGAAAAATATAGCTAGAGAAAGCAATATAATTCCACTTCTTAGATTTATATTTTTTTTTATTAAATCAAACATTTCTTTTTAAAAGCAGAAGTAGAGAATATTTAGGAACTAAATAAATAATCAAGACGATTATAATTAACTTATCCAAGATTGGTTAAGTAAATACTATATTACTAGAAGATGTTTTCTTGATAATTTTTCCATAAGTTTTTTCAAATGTTAAAAGCAGGTATTATTGGATTACCAAATGTTGGAAAATCAACTCTATTTAATGCACTTGTAGAAAATGCTAAGGCCCAAGCGGCTAATTTTCCCTTTTGTACTATAGAACCTAATAAAGGCATAGTTTCAGTCCCAGATCAAAGGTTGCAAGAGTTAGGTAATTTAAGTTCTAGCCAAAATATCATCCCAACAAAAATTGAATTTGTAGATATCGCAGGACTAGTAAAAGGTGCTAGTAAAGGCGAAGGTTTGGGAAATAAATTTTTATCAAATATTAGGGAGGTTGATGCAATAGTTCATGTTGTAAGGTGCTTTGAAGATAGTGATGTAATTCATGTTTCTGGAAAGGTAGATCCCCTGGATGACATTGAGATAATTAATCTGGAATTGAATTTAGCTGATTTATCTCAACTCCAAAAAAGAAGAGAAAGAATTAAAAAACAGGTTAGAACTAGTAAAGAGGCAGCTAAAGAAGATACCTTACTAGAAAAAATTGAAGAAGAGCTAGAGAAAGGCCTTTCAGTTAGATCAATATCTTTAAATGAAGAAGAAAATTTAATAATTAAGCAATTAGGCTTCCTTACTGCTAAACCAATTATTTACGCAACTAATTTGAATGAAAATGATTTAGCTGAAGGAAATGATTTTTCATCAACAGTTCAGAGTTTTGCAAGCAATGAAAATACAGAATGTATAAAAATATCAGCGCAAGTCGAATCTGAATTAATAGAGTTAGAACCAGAAGATAAAAAAGACTACCTTATTGGCTTAGGAGTAGAAGAAGGGGGGTTAAGTTCATTAATTAGATCAACATATAAATTATTGGGATTAAAAACTTATTTCACTACCGGAGAAAAGGAGACAAAAGCTTGGACAATAAAAGATGGGATGACTGCGCCACAGGCAGCAGGAGTAATTCATACTGATTTTGAAAAAGGGTTTATAAGAGCTCAGACTATTTCGTATCAAAATTTAATTAATTCAGGTTCAATTGCCAATGCAAAAACTAAAGGTCTTTTAAGAAGTGAAGGTAAAGAATATATTGTCAACGAAGGTGATGTAATGGAGTTCTTATTTAACGTTTAGTAAGTCTCTTAAGGCTTACTATTTTGCTTTTTGAATTTAAATTCAAAAAATGAAATTAATAAAATTAAGATACATCCTAAGCAACTTCCTATTAACCCAAAAACAATGGTTGTAAAGCCATCATCGTAGCCATATTGCAGTTGTGGTAAGTGAGGAGGTATTGGCATTATTTTTCAACAGAATTTTCAATATCTTCCAGTAAATGTTTAGTTGATCTACTCAAACCATTAGTTTTTAAATAGTTTTGAGCCTCTCTAAATTTTTCAGCTACTCTTTTTGCATAAGGAGTATTCATGGAATTTTGAGTCATGTTGAAAATGCGACTCATTTTATAATCTGATTTAGGTAACCCCTTGATAAGTATTCAAAAATACAAGAATATAAAAATAGGATTTTTTACTTACTAAGAAATTTATTGTGAAAAGTTCTTGATTCTCCAAATAAAGTTTTTTCAAATTAGAAAAATTGACAATGATAAATATATTATTAATTCTTTTTTTTGTACTTTTATTTTTATTACTTTTTTATTCAAAACGAAATAGAGGGTTATCCCAAAAAACAACAATTAGTCCAACTTATGTACCTTTCTTAAAAGAACAAGAATTTAATCCTGACATAAGTACTGATAATTGGGATTTACACAAACTTAGATTAGATAAATTTAAAAGATCACAATATAAGGGATTAACTTTCTTCGTAAGTTCAGAAAATAAAATTTACTATCTTTCCGAAGAAGGGCATAAGGTTTATTGCTAACAGGTGTTATTAATTTTATAAATAAGAAAAGCCGATAGAAATTAATAATATTAATGAAGTATTTATTTTTATTATCAGAAAAGTTCTACAGGCTTATTCAATGGGAGTGGAATACCTTAAAAAATCTAAGAAGAGCAAAAAGAAAGAATTATCTTTTAAGAGGATCATTTGCTTTATTTAGTTTATTCTCTATTCTTTTTTTAATATTTTCGCCTCCTATTACTTTCGGTATATTATTTGGAGAGGGATTAAAATTTAGTATTTTTTTTATTTGGATATGGATTTTAAATTTAAAGTTTTTTTGAAAATGTAGAATTTACTTCCCAAGGTTATTTAAAATTAAGAATATAAAAAAATAAACTTATGCCAAAAATATTCAAACAAAATAAGTTCGCTTTGTTGGGAGCAAATATATTAATAATTTTACTTTGGGTAACTATATCTCACTTTTTGATGAATTTATTTCAAAGTGAAAATGCCCCATTTTATATGTATAAAATTTCTTTTTTAATAAGATTCCTCCCTCCTATTTGGGTTACATGGTTCCTTTGGATAAAGAGAGGTGGTTTAAAAAGATAAATTACAAAAGCATTTTTACGGATTTACTATAAAAACTAATCAGTTAAGATCTGAAAGCTTACTTGAAATTTTCATGTAAGAATTAGGTAATTTAGAGATTGTTTTTAGCTAAGAAACAATCTCTTTTTTTACAAATATTTTTTCTCATAAAAAAGTGTTTGTCAGTATCCCTATTGACAAACACTCATGACGATCATTTTTTAAAAAATTAAATAGACAATCTATTATCAATTTCTACTGCTCCAGAATCCATAAGACGGCCGATCTTAATAACTAAAGCCATATCTAACCTTGAAAATTGAGATTGATGATTAGTTATCCAATCAAGTTCAGAAAGAGTTATAACTCCCAAAGTATTTACTTTAAGAAAAAGTAAGCCTAAATTCATTTTAAAAAATTCCTGGTATTATCCATCCGAATAAGCCATAATTTACAACTAATGCAAATAAGCCCATCATTGCCATTCTTCCATTAGTTCTCTCGGCGTTTTGCCAATAAGTTGTTTTTGAATTTTCCATTTTTCTGATTTGTAGAAATGTTAAATAGTAGTTTTTTAAACGAAACCAGGAATTATTTGACCTGTTGTTAGGTATGCTCCAACAGCAGCAATTAATCCAAGCATTGCGAATCTGCCGTTAAGAGTTTCAGCAACAACTTTTTCTTTTTCGATTGTTTTGACTTTTGTGTTTGTGTTTTTCATTTGATTAGAAGATGAATAGTGTAAATTTTCGTTTTGAAATTGCTTGGTTAAATAAGCAACGAGAATGGCTGTAAAGAATACAATTACAGCTAAAAAACCTGAAAGTGGACTCATTAAAAAATGCCAGGAATAATTTGTCCAGTTGAAACGTAAGCACCTACTAAGGCAACAAGGCCAATCATTGCCCAACGACCGTTAACTTTTTCTGCATTTTGTGGGTAGCTTTCGTAAGAAACAGACTCATCTATGTAAGGACGTGTCTCAGTTGGAAACATGTTCTGTCTGCCACCTGATTCAGTAGTAACGTTTGAATTAGCCATTGAAGTTGTGTAATTGTTAATTAATGTAACACTACTATTAACAAATGTAAAGTATTAAGCCGAAATTAAGTTATATTCAAGATATTTATTACATAATTGTAGCATAAACGTTACATAGTTTGTTAAATAGTTGTTTTTTAGGCTTGCTACGCTTTACATATTGGTTCGCAAGTTTTTAAGAGTTCAATGTGGTTTTTAATTATTAATTTTTAAATCTTTAGAAAGATATCAATTTGGTAGAAAAAACTACATCATTCTGAAATTTGAATAGTTAGTTTTTAGGTATCATTTATTTCACTTTATTATGGAATTCGCAAAAAAAATCATGACCGAAAAAGCTGAAAAGCTTAATGGTAAAGCAGCAATGCTTGGAATGTTTGCTCTTGTAGGAGCCTACTATTTTACTGGTCAAATTCTTCCAGGTATTTTCTAATAAAAATCCTTTTTAAATTTTTTCAGGGCTTTATCAAGCCCTTTTTTTCTGGATTATGCCCTTTTTAATTATCTAATAATTCAAATAATTTACTTATACAAATGTCAATAAATATTGATTATTTATTTTTGACACCGAAGTCCATATTTTAGGAAACTCTTAAGCTCACAGAAATAAAAAACTTTTTTGGGCTGGATCACTTATCCATAATTGTGAGCAACATCTGTCCACCCTTTCTGGTGAAGTTCGTGCCACTTTTCCCAGGCTGAGTCTATGTTGAGTTTTTCAGAGGATTTGTACCCTCCAGGTTCACCAAGATGATTTGTATAGAAAAGATGAGTATGAATTTTTGAATTAGGTTCAAGAGAATTTTTACACTCTTCGAAAAAGATAATTCTGCTGCCTTCGGGATTTAGTAGGCATCCGCTTGGCTTGCTACTGCTACAACCAAATAAGTACTTAGGCTCCATGCTTTTCCCTTAATAGGCTAGGTAGATTTTAATACATTTGTACTATAAATTATATCTTCCTTGTTTTGCTGTCAATCCTTTTAAGGTTAAGTACTTATTTACTAATAATTATTTTGTTTTTTAATAAATAAGATAATTTCTTTAAACATATGAATTACAGGGAAGATTTAGAAATCAAACTACAAAAAGTAACACTTGCAATGCAGGAAGTTGTAGATGATATCCATAAAACTGATCCTGAGAAGCAAAGAATAATTTCCAAACTTATAGAATTTAAAGAAGCAATCATTTCAAAGGGAATTGAACTTAACATTGAATTAGAGGCAGCCTAGAAATATTGAATATCTCATGCATGTTTAATAACTTTTAGAATGATGTTATTAACAAAGAAGGGTTATTTATCAAATGCAGCCTGGTACTTTTGAATTATTGATCCTAGTATTTATCTTTTTAGGTCTTCAAGCCTGGTGGATTATCCCAATAGTTATTAAGAATAATAAATTAAATAATAGAGGTAAGGATTTAAGAGAGGAAATTAAGCAATTAGAAAAGTTATACAAAAAATAAATTAGTTTATTATTTTTGCAAACTACCTATTATTAGTGAAACTCAAATATCTAATGAAATTAAAAAAATTTATTCCATTTTGCTTCCTTTTTATTGGTACTTTAGCTTTAGCACAACCTTCTCTTGCTGAAGAAAAGATTGAAGTTATACCTATTATTCAAAGTTCAAAAGGACTAAGTGGTGAAAAATTTAATTATCTCGAGGGTAAGCCTGAATTAAGACTCTTAAAAGTAAAAATTCCAGTTGGCTTGAAAACTCCAATTCATACTCATCCTTCCCCAATGTTGATTCATGTTACTAGAGGAAGATTAAAGCATGTGAGGGGAGAAGAAATTAATTTCTTTAGAGCGGGTGATGCATTTATAGAGAGTAATAATGGGGGGAGCCACTATGTGAAAAATGTTGGGAAGAAGCCGGCCATACTTCATGTGGGAGTTGTATCAATAGTTGGAATGCCTACGGCCATAAATAAATAATATTTTTCTGTAATTTTTTCAATCTGCATTAGGATTGAACTTTTATGAAGAACAGCTGTAGTGAGATATTCCTCCATAGTTAAAATACTGGCTTGGTTTTAGTTGATTATATTCTTGATCTATTTCTGGGGGTTGTTCTATATATGGATTGCTAAAGACATCCTGTAACTCTTTTATCTTTTTGTAATTTCCCTTTTCAGCTTCTTCATATGCGGGAACGACCATCCATTCGCGCCAAGTATAGACTGGATTAAGGGATTTCATTGATGTCGATTTTTCTTTAATATTTCCCTCTTTCTTCAAGACTGATTGCCAGTTTTCAAGCCATACTTCCCACCTGTTATTGAGCTCGTCATTAATTGGTAAATAGAAACTCTCTTTTAAAGAATCTAAGTTATCAGGGATTTCAGAGAGTTTACGGAACAAAATTGTATAGTCTGCTTTTGAAATGACCATGAGATTAAAAAATTCATTTATTAGAGTTTCGTTGTAATGTTCTAAACCAAGCTTGTTTGCCCACATTTTCATCAATTCCTTATTCATTAATTCAGAAAAGTCTTTTTCGATTTGATCTAACTTTTCTTGATCTTGTTTGCTTTGTGAAAGTAACGGACTAAGAGAGGAACAGAATGTTTTAAAGTTGATTGCCGCTGCAGAAGGCTGGTTAAAAAATGAGAAATGTTCACCTCCACCTGTCCATGGTTGAAATCTTGGATCAAATAATTCACAGAATCCAAAGGGGCCATAATCCAAGGTATAACCTCCAGCAGCACAATTATCACTATTGAAATTACCCTGGCAATAACCAACTCTCATCCAGTTGGTTATAAGTGATATAAGTCTTGATCTGTATAAAGAAGCCAGTTTTATTACTTTACTTTCAATTGAAATCTCATATTCAATTTCATCTTTATAATTTCTATCAATTAGATGTTGAACTATCATCTTTAGTTCATTGAGGGCCTCATCATGCGCATTCTTACGAACTCGTCTTGCAAAAAGTTCAATCTGGCCTACACGTAAAAAAGATGGAGCGACTCTCGTAGTAATTGCCGCATGATTATCAATCATGATATCAGGTTCAAAATATCTGGACCCTTTGGAATACCACGGTCTTCTAACTATTTCTGAACGTGAGACATAAAGTGTTAAAGATCTTGAGGTAGGGATTCCCAAGGCATCCATTAATTCCTGTGCGAGAAATTCTCGAACGCTAGATCTTAAGACAGCTCTACCATCTGCTCCTCGACAATAGGGAGTTGGACCACCTCCTTTAAGTTGCATTTCCATTCTTTTCCCATTGAATAAACCTTCAAAAACAGAAATTGCTCTGCCATCGCCATAACCATTGCCAGTTCCAAAAGGACATTGTTGGGTATATTCAGTCCCGTAAATTGATAATGCATAACCTGTTGCCCAACCAACAGGACTCATTGGATAATTAGCAACAGAAATATCCCCTGAGAAAAAACGACAAAAATTCTCGTCTTTAGTAAGATCTGAGCTTAGCTTTAGTTCTTTAAAAAGTTTGTTGCTATGGGAAATATATTCTGGTTCTGGAATAGCGGTTGGAACAACTGGTACGTAGTGCCCTGAATATATTGAACGCGGCTTATGATCATTTCCATCTTTTGTTGATTGAGGATCTGCTTTAAGAGAATTCATAAAAGAATAGTCAGATAGTTGAGAAAATTCAGAAAAATTTTCTGTAAGCTTTCCTTTTAATGAATCAGATTTGGTTGACATCAAATTTGTTATCTATTCTTTTAGGCGCTAATTTCTTTAAATTAAACACCTAAATGTATCTTATATAGATTCTATTAGGGATGGTTTTTGGCGATACGTTTGAGATTAAATATAAGTTAAAAGTTAATACTTAATTAAAAAAAGGATCCGCGGTAAGACATTTTTTTGGAAAAAATTTTTTGGCTTTTAAAAAAATAAAAAAGAACTTCTCCAACAAATCAACTTTTTAAACAAGAACGACTGCAAATACTAATATATTGACAAGTTTTTTTTAAGCTTGCTTTCAAATGATGTGCAAAAAGTTTCACGATTTAATTTGTTGATCGACTTAATATCACCCCATTATTTCCGCACTATATTACTTGTAAAAATTTTCTAACTTACCCAGCCTTTGAGCAAATCAAACACACTAACAAATAGTCCAAAACCAATAATTGGGGGCGCAACCCATCTAGTCATGAATTTCAAATAACGTGTCGTTTTGATTCCTACTTTTGAATCACTAAGTTCTTCATTAAACTTTCCAGGTACTACCCATCCCATAAAGAAAGTAACCAAGAATCCACCAAAGATAAGTAATACCCCTCCAAAAATCGAATCAATAGTTCCAAGAATGTTTAAGTTTAATGCAGAGGGAATGCCTGCTAAAAATAAGAAAAGAGTTATCAGCCAAACAGATTTTTCTCTTTTAAAACCAAATTTATCCATTAAAGAGGAAACTGGAACTTCCAATAATGAAACAGAGGAAGTTATTGCTGCAATATAAGCTAGTGCGAAAAATGCAACAGCTACAATTCTTCCAACTGCTCCATATGAACCAAGGCCCGTAGGAATTGATATAAATAATGCACCAACTGTTGATTCAGAAATAGCATCATTTAAACCAAACGTTAAAACAATCGGAAAAGTAATAAGTCCTGCCATAAGACCCACCAAAGTATCCAATGATGCAACTCCAACACTTAGTTTTGGAAGATTACTCTTTTTATTTAGATAGGAAGCGTAAGTCACCATAACTCCAATTCCTAAACTTAAAGAAAAGAAAGCTTGAGTAAAAGCATTTCTTATGGTTTGAGGGTTCCTTAATTCATCAAAGTCAAATTTAAATAAAAATGTTTTATATCCTTCCCATGCGCCTGAAAGTGAAGTGGCCCATATTGCAAGAGATAGAAGAATTATAAAAAGTATAGGCATAAAGAATCTTGTTACCTTTTCGATTCCTTTTTTTATCCCTGATGAAACTATTATGGCAGTAAGAACGAGACTTAATAGGTGCCCCAATAAAACACTGCTACCACTACTAATTGAGCCAAAGAAAGTTTCTGCTTCACTTAAATTTTTGGGTAATCCAAAAAATAATGAATGGAACAAGGTATCTGCGGTCCACCCCATTATGACTGAATAATATGATGCTATTCCCAAGGGAGCTATAAAGAAAAGAATTCCTAATGGATACCAATTTTTTCCAGCTAACTTTACTGGTGCAAGCAATGTGCTAGCGGTAGCGTTTCTTCCTAAAGCCATTTCAGCAACAAATACCGGAAGGCATACAATTAAAACGATTAGTACGTATAAAAGTACAAAAGCAGCACCTCCACCTTGAGAGGCTCTGTAGGCGAAACCCCAAAGGTTACCAAGACCTACTGCGCTACCAGCAGCTGCAAGAATGAATCCCAACTTACTAGTCCATTGTTCTCTTGGAGAAATTTTTGAGTCCAAAATTAAAATCTGTTTTTTATAGTTGATTTATAACTCATAAGTAAAAATTAGTTAATACCTTGCTTAATAAAAACTAATCATTATTCAATTATTTTTTTGCAAAAAGATTTAAAATCTAAAAAACATCTTATAACTACCATGACCATTGAAACGACTATTTTAGATTTTCAACTAAGTAATACCTATGAGGAGTATGAATCACATATGAATGCTGAGGAACAGCAGTCGATGTTTAAAGAAATGGGAGTTAATACATTTTATATTGGTAAATCATTAGATGATCCCAAAAGGGCAACTGTAATTTTTCAAGGACCAGAAAATGTTCTATACGATATTTTTATGAATCCCGAAACAAAACCTATTGTTGAAGCCTCAGGGCATATTTATGCGGGTACAAAAATAACTCGATGGATTTCTTGAAAAAACAAATCTTTTATGAATTATCAACTTTTAATTGAATCATATTCTTTTGGGACATCCCTTTCTGAGCAAGAAATAGAACTTTTAAGTCTGGAACTTGAAACTCAAATCATGAACATTAATATATCAACAGAATTCGGCTGTTTTAAATCGGCCCCCACCCATATATGCGAAGGTCTAAATTTAAAAAAAGATACTTATTGGATTATGTGCCTTGCTGAAATATTAGATTTACACAACCCCCCCAAATTTGGGAAAACGAAAAGTGTGGAGGTTTTCGATTTACTTCTTGAAAAAGGACTTGTTATTGGTTAATTATTTAATTATTTGAGTATTAAAAAAGTTGTTTTTTCTTTATTCTGATAGCATTAACCTAGGCTCAGATAAAGAAATGAAAGATTCTAATGAATTGATATTGGGAAATATTATTAAGCTAACTAGATCAAGTGAGAAGAAATTTAAACAAGGAAATTTTAAAGGGGCAATAGATGACAAAATGAAGGCAAATGCAATTTTGAAATCCAAATCTTGTGATAAAAAAATTATTGAAAAATATAGAGAAGAATTATCTAGATTGTATTCCTCAAAATTTGATCTTATTTTCGATCATAAGCTGAAAATTGATGAAATAAAGAGAAATCAAATAGTAAAAATGCTGGAAAAAAAAGTAAGGAAAAATTAAAAAGTCTTGATTATAAAGGAGCAGTAAAAGCCTTTAGGAGGGCTGAAAAATATTTTTCAAATTAAAATCAATCTAAATCTTAGAGATTTTATAAGATAAATTAAATTTATAAGTTTGAGAATAAAAAATGATGAAAGGGTTGATTTTTGTTCAGAATTCGTTTCTTTAAAGATATATCATTTTGGTACTACTCATGGTTATGCCCCAATCTACCTTGGAAAGCTTATTATTTTTCTTGATACTATCTCTTGTTGCTACATTCATTGTGAATTTAAAGTATTCTTCGAAATTAAAAATACAGAAGTAGTTTTTTTATCTATCTTTTTTCTTTATTAGATTTATTTCCTTGGATCACTCCAAGTCTCTTTGTATAACCAGCTTAAAAAAGTAAGAGTAAGTATATTCCCAAATGCATAAGTTATTCCTAATAATGGGTCATAAATATTTGCAATAATCGTCGACATTATAAAGATTATTAACCCTGAAACAACCAAATCCTGAATAGGCAAATGTTTAAAATTCACCGAATTAATCATTTGATAATTGTTTTTAATAGATTAAATTAATTATAAAACTAACAGGTACCTTATTTATTTATAAGGCAGTATCATCTAAGATATGAACAATTTTAGGATGGCTAAAATAATTGTAGTTTTTTCATCATTATCGTATTTGAGTGTTTCTTTTTTAAGAAATTATAATTCTCCAGAAAATATAGAAAAAAGATGTATCCTTAAATTTGAAAAAGATTTTAAAAATAATTTGGAAACATCTCATGAAGAATGGAATCAAGTTTTAGATTTAGCTGATAACAATTATTTAAAATGTATGGGAATACCTCATTTTTAATTATGGGAGAGGCAAAGAGAAGAAAAAATTTAGGCATTCCGCCTAGAGAAAAAACTGAAGATATAAAGTTGCCTCAACTTGATAAAAAAGCCATACAACAAAAAGTAAGGTCTACTTTGTATAAATATCCAATTATCCCTTTTCTTTTTTATGGAGCTGCAATATTGATCCTAATCGGAGGTTTATTTTATGTTTTTAAATCCTTCAATGTAGCTTAATTCAAAGGATAATTAATTTTGATATTTATGATTTTTTGGCATCATCAATAAAAAAACTTGAAGGATAATAAATGATTAATTTTTATTGTGAAAAAATAATCAAAGAAATAATATATGAGAATTATTTACGATTGACACCATCATATGGTGTTGTAATTTTAGATTAAATTAAAACTATTTATGAAAAAAATAAATAAAAAATATGATGAAATAATTCATCAAGCGGATAATGCATTTGGAAGAAAAGAAGTAGTTAGTTTATTAAAAAAAGCTGCAATAATTATGTCTAAATCTGAGGAAAACTTAGCTGCTTAAATTTAAAAACTATTTTATAAGGATAAATAAAACACCATAAAGAATGATTGATGAGGATGCAGCCATAATGATAAATGGTAGTATCATGCCTGAGTTTAACCATCTTAAAAGTCTAATTTTTTTGTTAATTACTCTTGACATCTTTTCTGAATCCCTTTATTGCAACCTAACAAGTAAATAAATGGTGTAAATGATTAATTAATCTTTTTAAATATCATTCTTTAGCTATTTTGGAATTAAATTTTCTAAAGAAAATTATTTTAATTTCATCCGAATTTTTTATCCTAAGAGAAATTTTTAGGTAATTAATACCTTGTATTCTTCAAATTTCTTATGCAAGATTTAGAAACATTAGATTTCTAAATAATGATTAAAAATTTAAAAGAGGGCCCTGAAGAATTTAAGGATTATGATTCAGAACTGTTACTTAAGATTCTAAATAAGACATCACTGGAGAATGAAAAAGATAATGATAAAGAGCTATTTGTAGATGAAAATTGGAAAATTAATTCAAAAAATACGAGTAATATAATTCCTTCAGATAATTCAAATTTGAAAAGAATATTATCAGATATTTTCCCAAATAAAAAAATAGTGATTCAAGATAATAATGATGGGTCACAAACAATTTTCTTATCCTAATTTAGGAAATATTAAAACCTTATTTATACTATCTACTCAATATTTATTGTTTTGAGAAAAATTTAGTAAAAATTACTCTCGCGGAATTTTTTTAGAGACGTTATCGTACACTAACGTTCATCCAAGTTTATATCTCTGGACGCATGAAATGGGAGTAGGGAACGGGATTCTCATTAACTGCAAAAGACCATGAATAAACTCTTACAAATAAGAGAAAAAATCAAAAGAGCCAATAGGCTATACGAAGCCCAACTTTTGGCTACTAAAAGTGGAGAAGTTACTCCATACAGAAGATCCGTCTTTGAAGAAAGAATCAGAAAAACACAAAAAGAAATTAAATTGAAAGACTCAAAAAATTAAATTCTTTTTTGAAACTGATCAATTAAGAGGGGGTTTTAGCCCTCTCTTTTTTTATTTTTATAAAACAAAGTAATTATTAA
Organism: Prochlorococcus sp. AG-424-P16; assembly: GCA_003213255.1. Lineage (GTDB taxonomy): Bacteria > Cyanobacteriota > Cyanobacteriia > PCC-6307 > Cyanobiaceae > Prochlorococcus_A. Next base: position 28,055 of record QCNI01000009.1, on the reverse strand, counting down.
TTTATTTTTTCGATTATCGATTATTAAAAACAACATAATTTTGATGCTTTTACTATTGATTTAAATTATATAAATGGCAAATTTAATTCAGTAATTAAGAGGTAAAAAAATATGTTTAAAGAGAAAAATAAACAAATTAAAACCTCACCCAATAAATCAAATTTAGATCAAGTTTTATGGTTTATAGAAAATTATTTGCCCCAAAAGAAAGATCGAGGTGTTCAAAAAAAATTGTATATGGATAATATAGAAGCAGAGACTATTAAGATATTTTCTAAATTAGCCTCTACACGTTCTAAAACATTATTACCAACTACAAAAAATACGACAATTTCTTTTACCTTTGGTAATTGGGCCTTGCCTTACCTAAAATTGCTTAAGAAAATAGGAATAGCTAAGTAAGAAAGTTGTGATCGACTAGAACTAAATTTATCCCGCAAATAAAAATAATTTAAGATTAAAAAGTCTCAGAAAGTTCTTTTCGAAATTTAAGGAGGAATACTTACTTTACATAAAAAATACAATTGCTAAGTTTAAAATAAGAGATCTATCCATTAATGTTTCTAAATTATCTGCCTAGTGAAATGGTTGAAGTTGTTGGTTTGACAATGATTTTTTCATTTCTAGTTGGAACTATCTTGATTTTGTTATTTACATCAGATCAGGCCAATACAAAGAATCTATATTTAAAGAAGGCTAAATAAATTTTAAATAATTTGTTTATTTATAAAGGACCTCTGTGTTTAATAAAGTTAACTCGCAGGTATAGAACATAATTTTTAATATTGATACATTAACTAATTTAAGATTATGGGCGAAGCTAAAAGAAGAGAAGAATTAGGATTGCCACCTAGAAAAAAAAATGAATTAAATAAATCTGATAGATACTTTTCATGGCTTCCAATTACTAAATCAAGAATTAAGAAATACCCTTACATGGGTGTAGCAACAATGGCACTAGGAGCGATAATTTTCTTAGTAAGTGGAGGCGCAAATAGTATTAATTAGTTAGATTTTGGCTTGGCTTAGAATATATCTAAGATTTTTTTTGTAAAAGTTTAACGCCAGATATTATTGAGATTATTGAAGCTATACCAAGAAATATCGAGTAAAAAGGTTGCAAATTAATAATGCTAAAATTACCCGTATGCCATTTTATTAACCAAAAAGCATCTACTCCTAATGGTTGAAGAATACTATAAATAGTCCCAGATACAATAGTAATTAGTAAGGGGATTGCTGCAATTGCGGTTATTTTTCTGTGAATTTTTCTTTGATTTGTTTTTAATTTTTCCATTTATTTCCTTAAAAAGATATGTAATTCTTTTTCGTTTTTGCATGGCATCCATTTATCTTGATTTTTATGTATTCCTTCGCAACCAAGTTCTAAAGATCTATTTTCGGCTTCCTCTTCAGAAAGAAATGTACCCCTCATATGTGCATGCGAATAACTATTAAAATTTAGAGATAAGGAAAATAAAAAAATAAAAAATTTAAAATTTCTAAGAAAAATATGCATTACTTCAAATAAGTATTTGTATTAAGGAGAGATTTTATCAAATATTTTTGTTTTTCCATTTTTACTAAATGAAACTACTTTGTAGTTCTCATAATCATGAGAGTGCGAGTGGTGAGAATGCATTTCCATCCCTGGAGAGCCAAGTGGCATGCCCGGAACTGCTATCCCATTGATATTTGGTTTTTCTCTAAAAAGTTTGTCGATTGATTCAATCGGGACATGTCCTTCAATCGTATAGTTAGCTATTTGAGCAGAGTGACATGATCTCAGGTTATTGGGAATTTGATATTGGTTTTTAATTACTGAAATATCCTCAACTATATTATCAACAACTTCTAATCCATTATCTCTTAAATGATTTATCCATTTTTTGCAACAACCACATGATGCTGATCTGTAAGAAAAAACTTTTGGTATATCTATATTTTCTTGAGTTAAAGCAATACTCTTATTTGGATAAATTGTATTTGTAAAAAGAATTCCAGAAAAAATTAGATAATTTAAAAGTCCTCTTTTCATAAATATTTTATTAAATGCCATACTCATTATGACGATTAAATTTAATATGCAATTTAACCATAAATGAAAATTTATTAAATCGCTATTTAATTAAAATTAAGAAACTCATAATTGCCATTAAAAGATTTTCGATAAAACTAATAATTCCCAAAGGAGTTTTTGCATATCCACCAATACATGCACAATTTAATTTTAATTTATCCAAATAAACAGCCTTAAATACTGAAATCATTCCAGAAATTCCTAAAATTAGGGCAATAAAAATAATTAAAGAGGGTGGAGAAGAATTAAGAAAACTTATTCCAATTAATAATTCGCAAAAAGGATAAATATATATCCAGCCATTAAATTTAGAAGATATTAAATCATATTTCTTATAACTTATTCCAAAAGCTTCAATATCCATAAGCTTGAGCATCGCTAAAAGACAAATTGATATCCCCATAAAAATTTGGAAACTTTTAAGTAATGAAATGGTTATCAGAAATGAAGTACCAAAGACTGCAATTAAGGAGGTAAATGACTTAATCTTCATTTTTAACTTTTGAGGATAGAGTCACAAATACTAGATGGATTTGCTTGTTTAACTATTTTTAGTCTTTTGATAAGTTTGTCTCGATCTATTTGATGTTTTAAATACTTAATACATAAATTTTTTTCCTTATATACCTCCGCTATTGGAGTAATCTTTAAAGCAATTGCGAAAGTACCAATAAGTAGAAGAATGTTTGTAGCTAGTCGAATATTTGGTCGAAAATTTGATCTCATTCGTATACTTTATTTCTGTCAATAACTTCTCTTAAATATATATCCTTTAGCTCGTCATTGTATCCATTTTCTTTTGCAAATTCCTCTAATTCCTTTAACTCTTTTTCTGTCATTGAGCAGATTTGGATATATTGTTTTTCATATCTTCAATTTGGTTGATTAATTCATTTAACCATTCTGTATTGTTTTCGGATCTTTTTTGAAAATATCTAATTTTAGGTTGATTGATTTCTAGCGTCTCATAATCTCCACTCATAAATTACCCCTAAATTTATACTTTGCATAATTTATCTAGAGAAATTATGCCCATCAATAGGCTCTAATACTTATTTGAAATTTTCATGGGTAACAAGTCACTTTTTTAATAGTATAAATATCAAGGAATTTATCTCTCAAAAATATGGCAACTAATGAAGAACTAGAAAAAAGAATTGAAACTTTAGAAAAAGAAGTACAACATCTAAAAGCTGTTCTGCAATATCAAATGAGAAATAAGAAAAAGTGATTTATTCTTATTGCATAGAAATTACTTTTGATCAGATAAGTATTTTGTCTTGTTTGTTTTGGGTACCTAGTCCTTGAGCTAAATATTAAAAATTAGTCACTTTTTGAAAAACTTTAATCATTGATATTTAGAACATATTTGTTTTTATATATTTAAAACTACTTTGTATGATTAACTCAATAGCTATTACATTGTTATTATTAGGCTCTTTAGTCACTTACAAAAGACTCAAAAGAAAGAAACGGCGATTTCACGCACCACCTACAAATCAGCTTCCTAGTTAAAGGTTAAATTCCTTCTTCATCTTCTCCAAAAGGATTGTATCTGATATCCCAGATGAGAACTACTGCTATAGATAAAAGCAATAGGCCAAAAATAACTTGAGGTGGTGGGAATAACATCAACGAAATATAACAGTTATTAATAAGCTTTGCTTATGAAAATTTTAAAGGGTAATCGATATTGTTTGGTTCTAAATGTTTTACATAACATGCTGTTGTGCAATCTACTCCCTCACTATTTATGCTACAAGAAGTTATACATTCAAAAAAACTTTCCAAAGCATCTGAATCTTTAATATTTGAATAAATGTCATTTTTCATGTTCAATTTTCAATTCTGAAGCTTATCTAGCAATTAATTTTTAATAATGTCAAATTTTAGGTAAAGTACCTATTCACCATTTTTTTTTTTTTAACTATTGAATCTATAAGTTTTTTCCCACCCTTCCTCTAAAAGTTTTTTATACTCGTTTCTCGCTTCTTCGATAGATTCAACCCTAGAGCCTTTCATACCTGGCTTACTTGATCGCTTAAAAATGCAACCATAAGAGATTAAAATTGCTTAATCATAGAAGAGTTCTTAGAACTATTTTCAAAAGGTTCAAATACTTTAATCCTCGATCTGGCTTTATTGATTAAAGTAAATTTTTCCATAAAAAAAGGGCGTTAGCTTCGCCCCAATCAAAAAGCGGGATAATCCCCATCACCCAGACCTTTTTTAAATCTTAGCACTACATATAGTGTTTGTAAGTATTTAAAATTACCTATTGATGGGGTTGTTTGTTTCTGTTTAATTTGTCATTATAGGAGTCCCCATCACCTAGGCTCGTAAGAGTCTTTTTTTTTTGCTATTTTTCCTTTCAGGCTTAAGCCCTTTAATTAGTGTTTAAAGACTTTTTATTTAATTTTTAAATTCGATAATTAATAATTAAAAAAATAATTTTATTCATGCAAACTTACATCGTTCACTGGCAATTTCCAGATCAAGAAAGTCATATGCAGGGGGCCGAAGCTTTTGCGGGTTTTGTTGAAGGAGGATGCGAAGGTGATGAATTTGATGGGTTTAAAGTACTTAATCGAGTAGTAAATCCTGAGGGAGCTAATGGTTGGGCAATAGTTGAATCTTCAAACCATCAGAACATTTGGAAATGGAGTAGTATCTGGGTAGATAATTTTGGAGTAGAAATTGAAGTTACACCAGTTCTAACGGATAAAGAATTTCTTTCCGTCCATAAAGAAATTGCAGCAGCCTCTAATTAATAGTTATTCTTTTGTGTGTTTGACTGTTGATTTAATATAGAAAGGTAGTACATATTTTTATGGGAAAATTTTCTTCTGAAGAAATTGAAAGTCAATACAATTTAATAAAAATGCTTTTAGCTGAACCTGAAAAGTATAGAGATGCCATTAATGCAATAAAAAAAGATATTGCATATATGCCTTTAGAGCTTAAAAAAAAACTTGAGGAAGAAAATATTATCTTATGAATGAATAGCAAATCTCATGAATCATAATCGTTAAATTTTAAAAATTAGTAAATAGTCATTCTCGTAAACTAACCGAGAGAGTCTAAATCTCTACGATGGTGAACTGTATTTGCGTAATCTTGTGGAAGTTTCTGTTCTCTCATTAAATCTGCAATTGTTGGAAAATCTTTTGCATTATCAAGGTCTCTTGCATTTTTATCTTGAATTGCGAATGGTGATCTTTTTAAATTCATAATTAATTTCCTCAAAATTTTTGTTGGATTCTGATTACAGATCCTGGATTGTCATGTACGTAAGTGTTAAATTTTCTCGCAAGTATTAGGCAATCGTATGCATCGCGAGCATAGAAGCCAACTTCATGTATCTTATTTGTTGAATCTTTGTAACTCAACACATATTTATTACAAGATTTTATTGGTGTTGAAGGCATTTAACTTATCTTCGTTACCACTAAGTTCTAACTAGGTATGCTTATCAATTGACTAATAAAAATGTACGGTTTAAGGCACAAACATATACGGATAAAGGACCAACAATTTAATTTAAAAATAAATATAATGATCAAGAATGTTTTGCAAAAATAAAACTATTTCCATTGATAGTTGATTCTGCAAAAACTTTTTTTAGAAGTTGTATTTTTTATATATAAATTAACTAATTTGCTATATAAATTTGTTGGAAATTATAAATATATTTTCTCCATCATCATCACCATCGTCATCATCATGGAAGGAAGAGATTAATACATATACTCCTCCAAGTCCCAATAACATAGATAAATATAGGATAGGATCTGTTATAAATTAATTTTGAAACATTCAAATTAAATTTGAGGAAGGTTTTCCAAATCTATATTTTCTTTTAATTTTTTAGAAAATCTTCTACGATCAAAAAATTGTTTTTTTATTTGAGAAAACTGAAAGTAGATCTAAAATAGGGAAAATCTGCTTTTTTAAGTTAGTTTTATAAGATTTTAAAATCAATGTGTGGAAGATTTGAGCTGAAAACTAAATTTGAGCATTTGCCAAAGGTTTTAAAACAAGACTATCCAAGCGGACTTGATTCTAAATATGAGACTCAAAATCTAATAAGACCTAATGATCCTGTGCTTGTAATTAAAAACGAAGGAAGAATTAAAACTGCTTTTATGACATGGGGCTTTATTTCCCCATGGGCAAAAGACCCATTTGATAGAAAGAGACCAAGACCATTTAATGCAAGATCAGAAACTGTAGAAGAAAAAAAATTATTTAGTGGAAGTTGGAAACATAAAAGATGCCTAATACCTGCGAGTGGTTTTTTTGAAAAAAAATATCTTGTTCGAAAGGCAAATTATGAGACTTTTTGGTTGGGAGGAATTTGGAGTAAGTGGACCTCTCCAGATGGCGCGGAACTTGAAAGTTGCTGCGTTTTAACAACTGAACCAAACGATCTAATTAAACCTTTACATCACCGCATGCCTGTGATCGTACCTAATGGATATGAAGAACAATGGACAGAGCAAGTTAAAGATGTAGACGAATTAAAAGGATTATTTCCAATCATGATGAGTTGGTCACCTGATGGTTGGCTATTAGAAGATGAAAAGAACAAAGAAACTGATCAAATGAGATTGTTTTAAATGGAAAGCTTACTAAATCCAAGGTTAGATTAATGGTTAAATCTTATTGGTTGATTAATTCGAATAGGTCAGAAGTTAAAAGATTTACAAAAAACGATAAGAGTATTGATGGAGTTTTTGAGTATATGTTTATAGACACTGGAAAAATAGTTGGAGGATTAGGGAAAGAACCACCATTTATGACAAATACAGTTTCTGTTGAAATTGATTTAGCCAGAGAAATTTATGAAAGATTACTTTCAAAGGGATGGAGGAAAATTGAAAAAGTTTGGACTTAGATAAAGAGTAAGATTAATGCTCCAGAATTCACTAATGAAAATAATTTGAGATTTAATGATGAGAATACTAACTAAATTGACAGACGATCTAAAATATGAGGAGATTAGTAAATTATTTTCTTTAGTGCAGATAAAATTTAATTATCTAAAATGGCTATCAGAATAAATAAATATTTAAGTGAAGCCGGTTATTGTTCTAGAAGAGAAGCAGATAAATTAATCTTAGAAGGAAAGGTAACCATTAATGGCAAAATTCCAGAAATTGGAACTAAAGTTGAAGATAGTGATCAAGTAGAAGTTAAAGGTCAAAGAATAGAAAAAACAAATAGACAAAAAAACATATACTTAGCCTTTAATAAACCTGTAGGAATTGTTTGTACAACAGATAGAAAAGTAGAACCAAATAATGTCATAGATTTTATTAAATATCCTAAAAGAATTTTCCCCATTGGAAGATTAGATAAGCTCAGTGAGGGATTGATTTTATTAACTAATGATGGAGATATCGTAAATAAAATACTAAGAGCAAGAAATAATCATGAAAAAGAATATATTGTAAAAGTTAATCGTCCTATCAATAGCGACTTTATTAAAAGCATGAGTAATGGAGTTGAAATATTAGACACAATTACTAAAAATTGTTTCGTAAAACAATTGGGTCCAAAAAATTTTAAAATAATACTCACACAGGGACTTAACCGCCAGATTAGAAGAATGTGTGAGGCCTTAGGATATAGAGTAAGCTCATTAAAGCGCGTAAGAATTATGAATATTAAGTTAGACGTGCCATTAGGAGAATATAGAGAACTTAGTAAAGCAGAACTCTTGGAACTAAATGGATTACTCGAAAACTCCTCAAAAACAGATGACTAATCAAAAACCAATAAAAGTAATTTGGAAGTTAAAGTGATTTGGCTAGAAAAAAAGCATAATTTATACTTTTCGACTCTGGTAGAAATAAATTAAATAGCATGAAACACTTACTACTCTCTCTGCAATTAGTTAGTAATTGAGTATTATTTGACCAACTATTAAGGATTAGTAGCCCTAGCTCTCTTTTTTTTTGTCCAATCTTTCTCGGTTCTTCTCCAACCCTGAGTAATTAAATTTTTAAATTATTTCTACCGGCATTTTCCTTTAATTCTTTTTCTGGTTGTTATGACAGCTGGTTCTTAGCTTCATGTATAGATAACCTTCCAAGAATCAAAAAGTATATATTTATTAATTGATCTTTGTTATTTTTATTTACGATAAACCGTTTTAGCCTTGATAAATTTGAATTAATCCACCAGTAAGACCTGATAGCCATTACTTTTTTAAGGATAGAAGTCAACTTTCCAACGCATCATGCAATAACTTAATGGGTTATATCCATTACAATTCCAAAACTTGAATATTTTTATAGAGAACTGATGGAAATTGGAATCATTGAAAAATGCCCAGCAAAAATAAATAGCAAATGCAGTTACAACAAATGCAGCATATTGAAGCCAATGTGTTCCAGACTTATCTACACCATTCTTGTTAAAGTTTGAATTACTCATTTAAAGGATTGGATAAGCTATCCATCCAAATAAGGTGTAGTTAATAATGACAGCCATGAAACCTATCATTGCAAGCCTTCCATTTGTTCTTTCAGCAATAAACCAATAGGTATTTGGCCATTCAAAATTTTCACCCATATTGGATTTTTGATCATCTGAAATTGGCTCCTCTTTAGGAGTATTATCTTGGTCAAGATAATAATTACTATCTGGATAAAAGCTTTCGCTTGAAAAGTTATCTTTAAATTTACTCATTTTATTAAAATTTAAATTTTTCTTATTTTAAAAAATAAAAAAGCTAAATAGGTTTAAAATCTATTATTTGGTCATTGTTGAGGAACCAAACCATCAGGTGCAGGCTTACTCATCTTTTTTTTTGACTATAAAATTTTTTATGGAATTTTTTAATGGGAAAAATTGACATCATTCTCTATATGTCAGTTTGATGTCAATTGCATTTTGGCAGATTCAAAATCTATCCATATAGTTGTAATAACAATAAGTATTGATTTTGCTTCTCGAAAAAAGTATCTAATTATGAAAGGTGATTTATAATTTCATAGTTAATTTATTGATCTAGTTCACGGAAAATTATGAATATTAAGATTAATCCAAAATTTTTGTTTCCTACCCAGTATTGGGAAGTTGAATTAAAAGAAAATATAAAAGAATTGCAGAATGAGTCTTATATAATTAAAAAATGATCAGGAAGGGTTATAGCGTCAGAGGTACTTCCAGAAATATTGACTCTGGTTCAATGTCGGACTCTATGGGTAATAGAGAAAGAACATTTTTAGATTCTTACCAATCATCATCTAAGAAAACTAGAAGAACTGCATTTGCTCAAGCTGCAAAATTATTGGAGGACAAACAATGACAACCAACAAAAGATATGTTCAATTATTGGCTATGGCTTAAATTGTTCTTAATAAATATATTTTTTTTTCTTAACTTTTTAAAGGGAATATGATTATGTATTTTCTTACGCACTAAATGAAAAAAACTCTAGCTACTGCAGGTTTTTCAGCATTACTTGCAATTATCGCCTCCTCTACAAGTAGCGGATTTGCAAATTGGAATACAAAATATTGGGCAAATGAAAAAAACTTTAACAGAATTTCTTCTTTTAATGTAAGTGATAATTTACCAAAAGGATCAAAATCTACCACCAAAACTTCTTCAGAGGTTGTTACAGCTTCAAAAGATGGAAAGACTTTGATGTATACAGATAGCGATCTAGGAGTAGTAGGTTTAGTTGATATCTCAGACCCTGCAAAACCTAAAGCATTGGGAGTTGTTGAACTTGTAGCAGAACCAACTGGAATTGCAGCACTTGGAAACAATGCTTATATAGGTTCGAATACATCTGAAAGTTATACAAATCCTTCAGGAGCATTAGTTCAATATAATTTAGAAACAAGAAAAGCAGTAAAAGAATGTGATTTAGGTGGACAGCCTGATAGCGTTTTTGTCTCTCCAGACGGAACGTTTTTAGCTGTCGCTATCGAGAATGAGAGGGATGAAGAATATAAAAATGGATTTATCCCTCAAATTGATGACAATGGCATTCAAATTAATCCTGCAGGTTATGTTTCTCTTGTGAAGTTAAACAAAAGAGGAAAAATACAATGTAACTCAATTAAAGAAGTTGATTTAACAGGCTTATCCGAAATAGCTCCTTTCGATCCCGAACCAGAATTCGTTGCTATTAATGATCTTGGTGAAACAGTTGTCTCTCTTCAAGAAAACAACCATCTTGCAGTAATTGATAAAGATGGAAATGTAATATCACATTTCTCGGCAGGAGTTGTAAAACAAATGGCAGGGATGGATACAAAGAAAGATGGAGCACATAAATTTAAAAGCAAACTAAAGAATGTAAGAAGAGAACCCGATGGACTTACTTGGATTGATAATGATCATTTTGCAACAGCAAATGAAGGCGATTACAAGCATATTGATCCAAATCAGGCAAAAAGAGGTGGTTCAAGATCCTGGACTATTTTCAAAAAAGATGGAACAGTAGTTTATGAAGATGCAAATAGACTAGAAAGAGCAATTGCACAAATAGGTCATTTCCAAGATGGGAGAGCAGGTAAAAAGGGAGTAGAACCTGAGTCAGTTACATATTCAAAAATTAATGGAACGCCCTATTTATTTGTTGGTGCTGAACGAGCTGGGATAGTAGCTGTTTACGATATCACAGAACTAAATCAACCTTTGCTTACTCAATTACTTCCATCAGGCATTGGACCAGAGGGATTTGTCGCAATTCCAGAGAGGGGATTAATTGCCTCAGCAAATGAAAAAGACTACAACAAAAAAGAACCTGGTTTATCTTCTCATGTGACTATTTATCAACTACAAGATGCTCCTGCTTCATACCCACATTTAACAAATGAAAATGGCCTTGAATTTGTATCTTGGGGTGCGATAAGCGGAATGGTGGCTGGTGATGACGGTAAGATTTATGCTGTAAATGATGGGACTTTTAAAACTCAGCCAAGAATTTACGTTATTGATCCTTCATCTTCCCCAGCACTATTAGAAAGAGCTATAGATATTAAGCTAGATGGTAAGACTGCATTATTTTTGGATCAAGAGGGTATTACTACTGATGGTAATGGTGGATTCTACATTTCTACTGAAGGAATCAAGAAAAAGCTAGATGAACATCCTCCTGCAATCTACCATGTAAGCTCAGATGGTGAAATTTTAGAGAAGATAACTCCACCACCTTCATATCTTAATTATGCTAAAAACCCTGGTTTTGAAGGCATAACAAGAAATGGGGATATTCTTTATATTGCTCAACAGAAGCCTTGGGGTGATGATACTTTCAATACTACTAAGATCCTTTCTTATAATTTAAAAACCAAAAAGTGGGGGGCCGTAAATTATCAATTAGATAGGATCAAAAAAGGTGACGTTGGCATTTCAGAATTGACTTACCATGACGGGGCACTTTATGTAATCGAAAGAGATAGTTTCTATGGAAAGAAAGCAAAATTGAAAGCTATATATAAAGTAGATTTAGATGATGTTATTTTCGAAGGTCTTCAGACTAATATTCCTCCCAGACTTTATCCCTTAGTTGAAAAAGAGTTAGTTACCGATCTAAAACCAGTAATGAAATCTACGGGTGGTTTTATCCTTGAAAAGGTTGAAGGCTTAGCAATAACAAGCGACGGGCAAGCATGGATTTCAACTGACAACGATGGGACTGGAAAGAAATCAACTGGGGAAACTCTTTTCCTAAATATTGGAAAAATCTAGTTAAAACTACTAATAAAAGTCACCTTTTATATAAGGTGGCTTTTTTTTTGCAATTCTTATAATTAAAAAAAGTTAAATCATGAAATACCTAATATTTATTATTTTATTCATCGCCCCAGTTAAAGCTGAAACAAAATATTATTGGCAGGGTGTCAGGCATTTTTTAAATCGACCCAAACTAATGATAGAAGCATGCAAAGATATGAAAGAAGAAAATGACATTGGGACATCTGCTTTCGAGAGTATGTACATGCCAACATTACCTGATAGGCTTTGGTTAGCTATTGGCAAAAGAGATTCTTATTGGGCAGATGACTCCAAAGAAGGAAGCATTCTTTTTACAAGAGAAGGGGTTTTGAATTTAAAAAAATTTATCGCAGAAAAATCATGTCCTGATATTTTTTAAATTTTCCCTATAAATCTGTATTAAGACACGGAAAGATAGTTTCAATAATCGCTCCACCATCCTTATGATTAAAAGCTACGTTAACTTGCCCTTATTATCTCTCCTGATAAGAGACTCACAGCAACGCTTCCAGAACTCGGGTAGTTTCAGGCTCTCAACCATCACTAACCTTTTTCTGACCACAGGCCGAACTGGATAGAGATTCTTCTAGGGGAAGATTAAGTCCATGACAGACTTAACTGACTTAATACTACATATATATATTGAGAAAACAACAGTAAAATTTGAGGGAACTTTACAAAGCTAGTGATACCAATAACCCATTTGAGGGAAATATGAGGGAACGCTTTTTTCAGGGAAAATTATTATTAGCTGAGACTTACTGCTATAACTGAATCGGGGCGACAGGATTCGAACCTGCGACCTAGTGCTCCCAAAGCACCCGCGCTACCAAGCTGCGCCACGCCCCGCTCATAAGATCTTAGTCCATAAAAGACATCTATAAAAGACCAAATCCCTAAATATTTTATAAAAAATCACTTTTGAGGCTGCAAAATTACTTTTATGGTTTTTTTTTAAAAAGAAATACCATTGTTTTTCTCTTTACTTCACTAACAAATTTTTGAAAAATAATCTTTTATTTTAATATTTGTCACCCAATAGAAATATCCGAGTATTAACTTCTATAGAGGAATTATTATCAAAATATTATTTTAATTTTGTTGGATGGAAAAACTAGAGAGTTTGATTAAGACGTATAATGATTTTCCAAAAAAAGGTATAGCTTTCAAAGACTTACTTGGAATAATTCAAGATTCAGAAATCTTTAGAGAACTAATTCTCAGGATGTCTTTAAATCATGTTATTAAAAATTCTGAGGCAATTATTTCAATAGAGGCTAGAGGATTTATTTTTGGTTCAGCAATTTCGCTTCAGGCTCGTAAACCAATGATTGTGGCTAGAAAACCTGGAAAACTCCCAGGTGAAATATTTCAAGAAAATTACGATTTAGAGTATGGGAGTAACTCACTTTCAATAGAAAAGCTGGCTCTTGAAAAATTTAGTTCATATGCAATTGTTGATGATCTTCTCGCTACGGGAGGAACTGTGGATTGTGTAACTAGATTAGTTAATAAAAGTGGTAAGAAAATTTCTGGTTTACTAACTGTTGTTGAATTGATAGAACTAAAAGGGAGATCAAGATTTGATTTTCCTGTGGAATCAATACTTTCGATCTAATAATTTGAAATGTTTGAATTAATATGAATAAACATTAATCAGTTTTACTAATTATTTTGAAACTTTCAGATTAGACCCATCGAACCTGCTGTAAATCCAACTGCTAAAAAAAATGCAAATTCAGTCAAATCTCTCGGTATAGAATTCACAATAAGACATATTTGAGTCATTTTACCTTGTGCTCCTCAGGTATAAATTTTTTAAAAAATATAACTAATATTTTTTTTGGTCGAGGTAAATCAAAGATTTTTTTCTTTTTTCTAAAGATTTCAAAAATATTTGTTTAAGGTCGATTTCTAAATAACAAAAATTTATGTTTTGATAATGTTTTATGTTTTGATAATGTGTATATGTAATGCTCTATGTTTTTATAGGTGCTATATTTTGCTTATTAATTTAAATTATGGATTATAAAAAGAAATCATTAAGCAAATTAAAAAAAAATGAAAGCTATGAAGAGATAGATACCAGGTTGGCATCTGGTTGGTACGTAGACGCTTTAAACGGTAACAGCAAAAAGAAATATAAGACAAAAGAGGTGTCTTTCAAAATTTCCAAAAAGTCAGAATAGGTTACTTTTTTATCTTTAAAAATAGAAATAAAATCCTAGGACTATATCTTTAATACATCTATAAAATTTTTTGAGAAAAATTCAAACTACTTAAAATTTTTTTACTAAGAAAAAAAATACTATTGTATAGATCAAAAAACTGTCACATCTTTTTTAAAAATGTAGCGGCTGATACTTGATTTCGTATAGGTCAATACACTATCTTAAGGTGTACTTTAAATTTCGTGTGAGGAAATTTATGAAGCTTTTTAAGAGCTTGCTTGTAGCTCCTGCAACTTTGGGACTTTTAGCTCCTGTAGCAGCCACAGCAAATGAAGTCACAATTAATGACTTCACCCCTGCAGAACAACTTGCTATCACTAACAGCCGTGTAGACGGTTTAGAGGCAAGATTAAACAACTTTGAAGCTGGTAGCTTCTCAGAAACAACAACTGCATCATTCTCAGTTGATTTCGCGATCGGTGCTGTTGATGGTAAAGATGTAACTACTACAGTTACTGATGGAGATGAAGCTCTTCAAGCTGCTTACGGTTTCCAGATTGACTTGAACACAAGTTTCACTGGAGAAGATTCACTTGATATCTCTATTGACGCTGGTAATGGTGGTACTGCTACTGGAGCCCCTGCGACTCAAGCACTTGCAGAATTTGACCTTAACAGTGGTAGTGAAGCACTAACTGTTGATGGTGTTTCATACACTTTCCCTCTAGGTGGCGCAACTGCTTTCGTTGGTGACAATACAGATGGAAGTTTGCTATTTACCACAGCTTGTGTATATGGTGGACCATCTAACACACTTGATGATTGCGCTAACGTAAGTGCTGGAATCACAGGTGGTGGATTATCTATCGGTGCTGCATATGATTTCGATAACGGATTCACAACAGCATTTGGTGCTCAATTCACTGAAACTGGTATAGCTACTGATGAAACTGACGATTCTTATGCGGTAAACGCTGCATACACAGCTGATAGCTACGGTGTTTCTATTACTTACGCAAACGTTGAAGCTGGTGCCGTAAATGATACATTCATGGCATTTAATGGTTATTATTCATTTGATAACGGTTTAAACATCAGTGCTGGTTATGAAATCGGTGATCTTGATAATGAACCAGCAGTTGAAGACGAATCAGAAGCTTACTTCGTGGGAATCAATGGTGAAGTTGGACCAGGTGAATTAGGTGCTGCTGCAGGTACTTACGGTGTAATGGAAGAAGCCGCTGGTTCAATACCTGACAGAATGATGTATGAAATCTATTATTCATACCCAGTAAATGATGGAATGACAATCACTCCACTTATTTATACTGTCGAAGGTGATAGTGCTACAGATGAGGATGAAACTGGAATCATGGTTAAAACATCATTCAGCTTCTAAATCTAAATTTAATTTAGAAATCTTACACACATTAAAAGACCTGCATATAGCAGGTCTTTTTTTGTCTGGACAACTTTTTTTTTGTCTACCGTGACTTGTTTTTAATAATTATTTAAACTACCTTATAATCACCTATATTGTGTGAGGACACTTTATGAAGCTTTTCCAACGTTTGTTGGTAGCTCCAGCGACTTTAGGATTGATTTCTCCTATTGCTGCAAATGCTACTGAAATTAACCTTAATGAAATTTCAAACTACTCTGACGTAGAAAGTATCGAATTAGTTAACTCTTTTGATAGTAATGAACCAAATAAAAGTCTGCTTTTAGCAGGTGGAGAAGGATTAGCCGATACAGATAGCTATGACGGAGGCTTCTCAGAAACAACAACTGCATCATTCTCAGTTGATTTCGCGATCGGTGCTGTTGATGGTAAAGATGTAACTACTACAGTTACTGATGGAGATGAAGCTCTTCAAGCTGCTTACGGTTTCCAGATTGACTTGAACACAAGTTTCACTGGAGAAGATTCACTTGATATCTCTATTGACGCTGGTAATGGTGGTACTGCTACTGGAGCCCCTGCGACTCAAGCACTTGCAGAATTTGACCTTAACAGTGGTAGTGAAGCACTAACTGTTGATGGTGTTTCATACACTTTCCCTCTAGGTGGCGCAACTGCTTTCGTTGGTGACAATACAGATGGAAGTTTGCTATTTACCACAGCTTGTGTATATGGTGGACCATCTAACACACTTGATGATTGCGCTAACGTAAGTGCTGGAATCACAGGTGGTGGATTATCTATCGGTGCTGCATATGATTTCGATAACGGATTCACAACAGCATTTGGTGCTCAATTCACTGAAACTGGTATAGCTACTGATGAAACTGACGATTCTTATGCGGTAAACGCTGCATACACAGCTGATAGCTACGGTGTTTCTATTACTTACGCAAACGTTGAAGCTGGTGCCGTAAATGATACATTCATGGCATTTAATGGTTATTATTCATTTGATAACGGTTTAAACATCAGTGCTGGTTATGAAATCGGTGATCTTGATAATGAACCAGCAGTTGAAGACGAATCAGAAGCTTACTTCGTGGGAATCAATGGTGAAGTTGGACCAGGTGAATTAGGTGCTGCTGCAGGTACTTACGGTGTAATGGAAGAAGCCGCTGGTTCAATACCTGACAGAATGATGTATGAAATCTATTATTCATACCCAGTAAATGATGGAATGACAATCACTCCACTTATTTATACTGTCGAAGGTGATAGTGCTACAGATGAGGATGAAACTGGAATCATGGTTAAAACATCATTCAGCTTCTAAATCTAAATTTAATTTAGAAATCTTACACACATTAAAAGACCTGCATATAGCAGGTCTTTTTTTTGATTATGAGAAAGTTTGCTATCTAGTTTTTTTTAATTAAAAAAATAGTTGAAGCTTGAAACTAGAAAAGTATTTATTATTAAATTAAAACTAACTTTGGAGGTATAGTGACACCCATATTTAAATGTTTAATTTGTCGAAAAGATATAGAAAGATCAACTAAAACATTCTGGATAAAGAAAGGCCATTTATTATGTTCTTCATGTTTAGATACTATCGAAAAAAAATCAGCTAAATAGATACTTCTGAAGAATAAATTAAATTCTCGAATAAAAATAATTATTTCTGGATTTAAGTAATTTTAGTTTAGGAACACAGGGTATTAGCAATTAAGAATTTAATTTATCCATTTTTTTAATTGATTGTAGAAAAAAAGAGTGAAAGATCCTCAATTAAGGAACTCTCACTCAAATTAGTTAAATTCTTTTTGGTTTAGAACCAACCGGGGATGATTTGTCCAGTTGTTACATAAGCACCAACAGCTGCAACAAAACCTAACATTGCTGCCCAACCATTAAAACGTTCTGCTTCAGGAGTCATAATAATAATAATAAGTAGTTTATGTAAACTATTGTAACAGGTATTATGAAGCTTTGTAAAGTATTTTTTTAATATCGCGATGGAATTAGCCCTTAATTATTTTAAATATTGCTGACGCTAGAAAAATGGATCATTTTTGCGTGTTGTTGTAAATTGTTAAATCATTTAAAGCTTACATTTAAATTAACTATTAGTTAGTTTTTAAAAGTTTCATAAATTAAATATTTGGATAGATTTGATTTAAATTTTTTCAGATTTGAGATTTCTAAAGAATTTAGAGCTATATAAATTTTTGTTTTAATTAAATTCTGGGTATTTGTGTTTTTGATTTCAATTTATGTATGATGATTTTCGTTATTTACTTTTAAATAATAAAAGATTTCTTATGGTGTAAATAGTCATTGTAGAAAAAAGATATAAATAAATATCTGCAAACAAAATTATAAAAGAAGTTAGATTTGTTGGAGTTTATATTTCTTTAGTTAATGAGACTATAAATATTGGACTCAATTATAAGTAAATGTGGGTCGCCTGAGATTCGAACTCAGGACCAGCCGGTTAAAAGCCGGATGCTCTACCGCTGAGCTAGCGACCCATTTTGTAAAATCGAGTACATATGAAATTATCCCTTTTTAAGGTAAAAAAAACAACTTTTTATCTCAACTTAAACAATAGAAAAACAATTCTTAACTTATGAAATAAAAAATTAAAATTTCTCTCTAAATTTACAGTTAAAAGTTAAAATAACTTAATAAGTAATAGGATTTCAAAAATGCTAAGAACAATCGTAGTTTTTGCACCCATTATCGCTGCTTTGGCTTGGGTTATATTCAATATACAGAAACCAGCAAGAGAGCAATTCAACAGGGACTTTTTGGGTAAGGATTAATCAAGTTTGTTAGATAAAGAAGTAATAGTTATTGGAGCTGGTCTTGCAGGGTGTGAGGCTGCTTGGCAATTAGCAAATTCTGGTGTGCCAGTTAAATTAATTGAAATGAGACCTATCAAATCAACTCCAGCTCATCATACGAGTGAATTTGGAGAATTGGTTTGTAGTAATAGTTTTGGAGCTTTAAGTCCTGATAGGGCAGCAGGTTTATTGCAAAAAGAACTAAGGATTTTTAAATCGTTGATAGTTCAAACAGCCGATAAATTTGCTGTTCCTGCGGGAGGTGCTTTGGCGGTTGATAGATCTAAATTTAGTAACGCTTTGACTGAAGCATTATTGAATCATCCTTTAATAGAAATTAAGAGATTTGAACAATTGGATCTCCCAAGCGAAGAAAATATAACTATCCTTGCTACGGGGCCCTTAACTGCCGATGAGTTGTCCCATAAAATTCAAGATTTTACTGGTGTCGATGAGTGTCATTTTTTTGATGCCGCTAGTCCTATAATTCATGGAGATTCTATTGATCAAGAGATTGTATTTAAAGCTAGTAGATACGACAAAGGAGATCCGGCATATCTAAACTGCCCTATGAATAAAAATGATTACATCCACTTCAGAAACGAACTTATCGAAGGAGAACAAGCTAATTTAAAAGACTTTGAGAAAGAATCAGCAAATTTCTTTGAAGCTTGCTTGCCAATTGAAGAAATTGCTAGAAGAGGAGTTGATACCATGAGATATGGACCATTAAAATCAATTGGGTTGTGGAATCCAAAATGGGGAGATTTATTTGATAGGGAAAATAGATTGAAAAAGAGACCTCATGCAATTGTCCAATTAAGGAAAGAAGATTTAGAGGGTAAATTACTAAATATTGTAGGTTTTCAAACTAACCTCAAATGGTCAGAACAAAAAAGAATATTTAGGATGATTCCTGGTTTAGAAAAGGCTGAGTTTGTACGTTTTGGAGTCATGCATAGAAATACTTTTTTAGAATCTCCAAAATTACTTTTACCTACCTTGCAATTTATGAAAAGAGAAAACCTTTTTGCTGCGGGTCAAATAACGGGGACGGAAGGTTATGCAGCGGCAGCAGCGGGGGGCTTGCTTGCAGGAATAAATGCATCTTTACTAGCTAAGGGTAAAAAACCAGTAAGTTTTCCTAATCAATCAATGATTGGTTCTCTAATGAATTTTATCAGTAATAAAAATCAAATATTATCTAATCAGAAAAAGAACAAATTCCAACCAATGCCTGCTTCATTTGGTTTAGTTCCAGAACTAACTAAAAAAATTAATGATAAGAGATTAAGGTACAAAGCTTATCAAGAAAGATCTACAGAAGCCTTAAATGACTTTAAAAATAAACTAGATTGTTGTTTTGATAAAGACCACTTACTCAGCAAAATTTACTAAGATTAATTATCAAAGATCCATAAAATGGTTTTAAATAAGGAAAACTTCGATGCAATCATTATTGGCTCAGGAATAGGAGGGTTAGTAACTGCCTCACAATTGGCGGCTAAAGGAGCTCAAGTATTAGTTCTTGAGAAATATATTATTCCAGGCGGGAGTGGAGGCTCTTTTAAGAGAAAAGGCTATACCTTTGATGTAGGGGCTTCAATGATTTTTGGATTTGGAGAGAAAGGTTATACCAATTTATTAACTCGTGCTTTGAAAGACGTGAATGAAAAATGTGAAACTATTCCCGATCCTGTGCAACTGGAATATCACTTGCCACATAATTTTAATATTTCTGTAGATAAAAATTACGAGAAATTTATAAGTAAATTATCAGCTAGTTTCCCAAAGGAAAAGAAAGGTATTAAAAAATTCTACGATACTTGTGCAAGTGTATTTAAATGTTTAGATTCAATGCCTCTTTTATCAATAGAGGATCCAAGTTATCTTTTTAAAGTTTTCTTTAAATCTCCATTATCTTGTTTAGGTCTAGCAAGATGGTTACCTGCAAATGCAGGAGATGTTGCGAGAAAGTTTATAAAAGATCCTGAACTTTTAAAATTTATCGATATCGAATGTTTTTGTTGGTCTGTAATGCCAGCTCTAAAAACCCCTATGATTAATGCGGGGATGGTTTTTACAGATAGGCATACTGGAGGGATAAATTATCCAAAAGGGGGAGTTGGAACGATAGCAGAGAAGTTTGTTTCTGGTATTGAAAAATTAGGAGGAAAAGTTAGATTTAAGGCCAATGTGACTGAAATCCTTTTAAAGGATGAGAAAGCAGTAGGAGTTAAGCTTTCAAATGGGGAAGAGATATATTCAAATATTATTGTATCCAACTCTACTAGATGGGATACATTTGGATTAAAAGATAATACTAAAGGATTAATTTCTAGTAAAGACGTGCCAAAAAGTGAATATAAGTGGTCAGAAACTTATAAACCCTCACCTTCTTTTGTTTCGATTCACCTTGGAGTAGAAAAAAATCTAATATCCGATAATTTCAATTGTCATCATATAATCGTTGAAAATTGGGATGAATTAGAAAGCGAAAAGGGAGTTATTTTTGTTTCTATACCTACTTTGCTTGACTCGTCTTTGGCTCCAGAAGGTAAACATATTGTGCATGCATTTACTCCTTCATCGATGGGTGAATGGGAAGGTTTATCAAGGAAAGAATATTTGCAAAAGAAAGAAAAATATTTTTCTTTTCTTGTTGAAAAAATATCAACTATTCTTCCTAATCTTGAAAAAAATATTGATCACAAAGAAATTGGCACTCCTAAAACTCATAAAAAGTTTCTTGGAAGATATGAAGGTAGTTATGGGCCAATTCCCAGTAAAAAGTTGCTTGGACTTTTGCCAATGCCTTTCAACACTACAAAAATTCAAAACCTTTATTGTGTAGGGGATTCATGCTTCCCTGGCCAAGGCCTAAATGCAGTTGCTTTTAGTGGATACGCATGCGCTCACAAAATAGGGGCAAAGTTAAACATGAACAGTTTTAAATTGCCCGATTAAAAGGATCTTTCTGAAATGATAGAAAAGTTTAAAACTCTTTTTTTTGTTAAAAGTTCGTTAATTACTTTATATCTAGCGCTTACAATTCCTATCCCATTTGTTTCAATTGAAGGATTAAAAATTCCTTCTATTATTACATTCTTTTTAGGCCTTTATTTAATAATAAATATCACAAATGATTATGTAGAAACTTGTAATGATAAAATTTCATATAAAACAAGCTTTATTTCTCAAACCCTAGGAAAGAAAAATTGGCAGATTTCTTGGAAAGATATTAAGTTAATCAAATCTTTACCAACGAGTCAGGGTAGTAAAGTTTATTACTTTAATACGCATCAAGGTGAGAACTTTCTTGTCCCACAAAGAGTGGAAAAATTTGAAAAATTTTTATTAATTGTTTCCAGTAATACTGGGATTGATATTAATGAAATAACTTACATATCACCACTATGGACTTATAAATTATTGACTTTACTTTCAATAATGATGATTGCTGGGGAGATTTTTGCTTTTCTAAGCTAAATATTATCAATACTGAATCTATAACCTTGTTGTCTAACAGTGGTTATACCACCACCTTCTCCTAAGCCTGCCTGTTCTAATTTTCTACGCAAAGTTAATACCTGAGTATCTACAGATCTCGGCCCCCCGCTGAAGGGCGGCCAGGCCATTCTCAGAAGCTCTTGTCGGCTCCTAACCATGCCAGGGGGCATTAAAAGGGCGCAAAGGAGTGCAAACTCTCTAGGGCTTAATTCTACAGGCTTCTCGCTAAGAGTTACCTGTCTTAAAAGAAGATGAACCTCTAGTGGACCAACCTCAACTTTTTCTTGTAAACCAATTCTCCCTCTTTTTAAAAGGGTTCTACATCTAGCTGCAAGCTCTTCTAGACCAAATGGTTTTCTAAGAACATCATCTGCCCCTTCATCTAACAAATTAACTAATGCTTCAACACCTGATCTTGCCGTTAAAACTATGACAGAGGACCCCAATTGTTGGGCGAGTCTCATTGCAGTATTCTGATCAAGGATTTCTGCGCTAACTAATAGGTCAGGTGATTGTTCTCTGCATAAGTCAACAGCTTCTGCAGCTGTGCCTACTGCCGCGGCTAAATGGCCATCTTGGCGAAGCCTTTGAACAAGGACGGTTCTAAGTGTGGGGTGAGGTTCAACAACTAAAACTCTTGAGGGGGTTTGAGAGCTCTGAGGCAATTGTGAACTGCCAGGAGTTGAAGCTAAGATTTGCTCAGTTGATTGCATTCTTAATTACTGTTTGGCCGGGCAATATTTGGTCATCCTTAATAAGGTATAACAAATGCTAAATAAAAATCAGAATCTATCGAATTATGACATCATTTGAAAATCCTAAAGCAATTCGTCATTTTCAATCAATTTGCGATAATCTTCAGGACTTAGTTACTCGTTATCATACGCCATCTGATCTTAAATTATATAGTGATGGTTATCTCCAAGCCTTAAGGAATTGCAATGGTTTAGAGCAAAATGATCAAGAAAAATTAGAAAAATTAATTGAAAGATGGATTCTAGATCCGTCAAGTTTTATTGATCCAGAGGGGGAAGGAAATAAAGGCTTTTTTGATAAAAAAAGGATTTAAAATATTAATTTTTATTAATCAATTCAGTATTTATACTTACTAATGTCTTAAGACGCTAATTCAATTTCTATTTTTTCTTTAAGAGATCCTGAGTTGTACATCTCAATAAGAATGTCTGAGCCTCCAAGAAACTCTCCTTTTAGATAAACTTGCGGAATTGTTGGCCAATCTGAATATTCTTTAATACCTTCTCGTATAGCAAAATCGCTTAAAACATCAAACGTTCCAAATTCTACTCCCAGGGAATTTAGTATTTGCACTACATTGTTGGAAAAACCGCATTGAGGCATTAATTTTGTCCCTTTCATGAAAACCATTACTGGATTAGAGTCAATCAGTTTTTGTATTTTATCTTTTGTTAGTGTGTCCATAATTCAATTTGGAGTTTCTGTTTTTAATGCCAGTGCATGGATAGCTTCTGAAGCTAATTCTTCCTTCAAAGCGGAATAGACTAGCTGGTGTTGTTTAACTAATGATAATCCATAGAATTCAGATGCAATTACAGTAACTTGTAAATGATCATTTCCCTTAAGGTTTTCAACAAAAACTTTGGAATTTGGAATTTTTTTTGTGATTAAATTAATAACTTCTGCCTTAGTAATCATATTATTTAAATTAACCTTTGTATTTTGTTTCAACAAATCCTAGTTGGATCAATCTTTCATAAGCTGCTTTCCCTTCAGGAGTATTAGGTGACATTATTCTAATTGTCTCAACAAGTAAGGGTACTGCAACCTCAGGCTTTTCAGTTTTTATATACATGGATGCTAATCTCTCATTTGTTTCTGCCAAAATTTGTAATGTTTCCTTTCCTTTCATTTGCATTTCATTTGGTATTCTGGCATCAACTCCTTTGAAGGATGAATTTAGATCAGAATAAAAAGAAGCAAGTTGCCTCGCTAATTTTCTAGCGTCTAAGTAAGAATCCTTAGCTTTTTCGAAATCCCCATTTTTAATATATTCATCACCTTGTTTTATGAAATATTCTACGTTTGAAATTGAAAGCTTTTTACTTTCATTTGAGAGTACTCTGAAGTCTTTTGGATTCTTTATTTCTGCATGAACTTCATTTTTGTAGGGAACATTCCCAAAAAATATAAATAAAATTGGAATCAATTTTAATAATTTCATTTTCTTTTTCAATTATTAAAATTCATAGTAACTTATTACAGATTCATCTACCTACATTTTTTAATGCTTTTTCTTCCTCTTGAATCATTTTTTCATTTAGAAATTTATTAAAGTCCTTAATATTAAAGTTTGAGTAATCATTAATTGAGATTGGTTTCCCAAAGGATAAACAAAATTCGCCCCTAAAGTTCGGAGGTATTTTACTGTAAGCAATTCCAATTGGAATAATAGTAATAGAGGTTGTTTTTTTGATAGCTAATTTAGCTAATCTGTATAGTCCTTCTTTGAGAACTAATTTTTTTCCATATCTATTAATCTTTCCTTCGGGGAAAACAACTAGTTGTTCTCCTTTTTCTATAAGATCAATCGCATATCTTAAAGCTGAGAGAGAGGGCGATAATTGATCTATTGAAAAACATCCAAGTCTTTTTAAAAACCAACCTTGTATTCCTCTCATTTCGGATTTAGTAACCATAAATCTACAATCCTTTTTTGTTACCCTTCTACCCATAGCCATTGTGAGTATTAAGCCGTCCCATCTTGATCTGTGGGTTGGAGCAAGAATGATAGAGGAATTCATGGGAATCGAAAAACCATTTTTTAATATTTTCTTTTTTCTAAAAAAGAATCTCAAAACAACGTCCTGAGTAACGAACATTGCAATAAATCCCAATACAGGGTTGATTTTATGCCAAATATTTAAGGAATTCTTCTTCAAGTTCTATTTACTATATATTAATAATTTAAGTGTTCGCCTTTTTTTATTAGCTATTATTGGGCGGTTACTAGATTGTCTAGAAACTAAGATTTTCAAAATTATGGCTACTTTAGGAGTAAACATTGATCATATTGCAAATGTAAGGCAAGCAAGGAAAACTGTCGAGCCTGACCCTGTGCAATTTGCTTTTTTAGCTGAATTAGGAGGGGCAGATTCCATAACGGTTCATCTCAGAGAAGATAGAAGACATATACAAGATAGGGACGTATTCCTTCTGAAAGAGACTATAAAAACAAAACTCAATTTAGAGATGGCTGCTACAGGAGAAATGTTAGAAATTGCCAAAAAAATTCTTCCCGATTATGTAACGCTTGTACCTGAGAAAAGAGAGGAAGTTACTACTGAAGGCGGGTTGGATTTAAAAAGTAATGTGCAATACCTCAAGAAAGCTGTTGGGAATTTAAAGGATTCAAATATAGAAGTAAGCGCATTTATTGATCCTATTGGTGAACAGATAAATTATTCCAAAGAAATAGGCTTTGATTTTATAGAATTACACACTGGAAAATATGCTGAATTATCGGGATCTGAACAATATAAAGAGCTCCAAAGGATTATAGAGTCTGCACATTTAGCAAATGACCTTGGATTAGTTGTTAATGCTGGCCATGGACTGAACTACAATAATGTTAAAAAAATTGCATCAATTAACAATATGAACGAGTTGAACATAGGTCATAGTATTGTTGCAAGGGCTTTAGCGATAGGATTAGAAAAGTCTGTACGTGAAATGAAGTCCCTTATCACATCAAATTAAATTTCAAAATGACAACATACTTTTTCGTTGCGGCAAGTGAAAAGTTTTTAACAGTTGAAGAACCACTTGATGAAATTTTGAAAGAGAGGATGAGGAACTATAAAGAAAATAATAAAGAAATAGATTTTTGGCTATTAAAAAATCCATCATTTTTACAAACCACCCAATTTGCTGATCTAAAAGCAAAAATTCCCTCTACCCCAGCGGTTGTTTTATCGACCGATAAAAAATTTATAACTTTCTTAAAGCTTCGTTTAGAGTTTGTTGCTGTGGGGGAATTCGAATGTCCTAATGCAGAAATAATTGATCCATTTAAAGTTGAGTAATATAACCATCTAGTAAATTGCTTAATCTTTATAAGTCAAATAAAATTGAAGTAATTATTGGGCTGTTAGCAGAGGAATTAAAAATATGTCCTCCGCCAATAAATGAGAAATTAGAAATAGTTGTCCCCAATTACTTTTTTGGGAATTGGTTACGTGAACAAATAACTATAAAAAACAAAATAAGTGCTCTTTATGAATTAAAGACAATATCAACGTATACCGAATCTTTATTGATAAATTTTTTCCCTGCAATTGATATGAACGCATGGAATTTTGAGTCAATTAAATGGGGCATTATTGATTCCTTGGAAGAATTAAATAGCTTTAAAGAATCATTTCCTCTTAGAAATTGGATTAATAAATATTTGGATAATAAAAAGATAATTGATGGAGACATATATATACTGACAAAAAAGATCACGAATAATTTTATTGATTATCTGATTTTTAGACCTGAAATGATTGCTCAATGGAATAGATATGAAATTAATTCATCTAATCTATTTAAGAATTTAAACTCAGATCAATTTTGGCAACCTATTTTATATAAATTATTAGAGGAAAAGATATCTGAAAAGCCATCATGTTTATACATGATTGAAGTAATAAAGAATTTAAGAAAAATTAAAAACTTTCAATTTCAAGTACCAAATCAAATTTATATTTTTTCAGATAATAACTTATCTAAACTACATATTGATTTTTATTCAGAACTTTCAAAATTTATTAAGGTAAATTTATATTTATTATCTCCTGGAGAAGATTTATGGAATAGAATAAATTGTCTTGAAGGTGGGTTGGAATTTGGCCATAATGAAAGTAAATTAAATTTAAATAATACAAATATAGAGAAAATATTTGGTAAATTTGGAGCAAATTTTCAGAAATTAATTGATGAAAATATTTATAAAGAAGGGATAAATTTAAAAAATAATCTTATTTATCTCGATCCAACAACTAATTTTCATAATAAGAAAGATATTCCTCTTCTTAATCAAATACAAAAAAGACTAATTGATAATAATACCGATGATTTTACAGTAAGTGAAAGGGATGATTCAATATTACTTTGTGAGCATTTTAATCAGAATAGTCAATTTGAATATTTAAGAAATAAAATTATAGAGATAATAAATTCTTGCGAGAATATTAAATATAGTGATATTGCTGTTTTATCTCCACAAACTAATTTAATTAAACCTTATCTAAGGTACATCTTTAATAATGAGTTAATTAATGGTGAAAAGATACCTTATTTTTTTATTGATGAGGATTATCATGACTCTTCAGGCATTTATGAATTTCTAATTGACATTACTGAAATAGCAAGTGAAAAAATTACAGTTGAAAAAATAGATTATATTCTTTCGAAAAAAGTAACTCAGAACATTTTTGATTTTAATATTACTGAGAAGGATGAAATTATTTTCTTACTTACCCAAGCGGGGTTTCATTGGGGATTAGATGATAAAGAAAGATTGGGTGAAGAGAAAAATACTCTAGATTGGTGTATAAATAGAATTACTTTAGGCTTAATTTATGACAAAGAAGTAAATTTAAGTACTTTTAATTTAAAACCATTTTGCTATAAAAATATAAGTTTGGATTTGAATAAATGGGTTAAAATATTAATTCATTTAAAAAAATATATTAATTTGATAAGGGGATCTTTTTCTTACTCGAATTGGGTTGAAAAGATAAAGTTTATATTAAAAAGTATTGCTGATTCTAATGCAAATTTTAATTTAGAAATAAGTGAAATAAATAGAATTCTTGAAAATCACACAATACCTTTAATACCTGATGACCTTATCTTATTAAAAGTTTTTAGAGAAATATTAATTTCTTGTATAAATAAAGTTAAATATCAAAGTAAATCACGAGTCAACAAGATCCTAGTAAGTGATATTGAGAATTCAAGGCATATTCCCCATAAGGTTATCTTCCTAATAGACATGAATAGTGTTAATTATCCAAAATTACCAAAGAGTGAAAACATTAATTTATTAAAAAACAAATATCATTTGGGTGATCCATCTGTTTTTGAAAGAGAGAAATATGCATTTCTGGAGTTGTTAATTGCCTGCAGAGATCAATTTATAGTTACTTGGGTAAAAAATGATAAAAACAATAAAAAATTAGATGTTTCTTTTCCTATAAAAGAGTTAATATCTTTTTTTGATAGTTTCTTAAACAAAAGCCAAAGAGAACTAATAATTAAAGATTCTGATTATAATA
>QCNI01000008.1 GCA_003213255.1 Prochlorococcus sp. AG-424-P16 | reverse complement strand
GAAGATGCTATGGGATTAAATGATGATTTACGGGAAAAGGGCTTTGCACTTTTATGTGTAGCATACCCCAAGTCAGATTTGAATATTGTTATTGGTAAAGAAGTCGAAGATGATTTGTATAACGATCAATTTGGTAAATATCAAAAATGAGATTAAGTTTAGTTGATTATTATTTAGATTGGCCAGTTTCAATAAAATTAAAAAATTTAAGGGAATTCATCATTACAAATTTAGAAAAAAAAGGAGATTTAATTCGATGGTCAATTGTTGATATTCAAAATTCTATTGACTCTTTTGGCACAAAAAAACTTAAAATTAAAGCTGTCATAGCTAATTAAAAAATATAAATCGAAATATTTTTAATAATGGAAAATTCACCAACAATATTCATTGTTCCAACTGGTATTGGTTGTGAAGTAGGAGGTTTTGCTGGGGATGCACTTCCTACCGCTAAATTATTAGCATCCGCAAGTGGATGTTTAATTACTCATCCAAATGTTATGAATGGCGGTACTCTTTCTGAAAAAGATAAAAATATATTTTATGTTGAGGGTTATAGTTTAGATCGACTTGCTAAAGGAGAAATCGCTTTAAAGACGGTAAAGCAACAGAAAATCGGAATAATTTTTGATTTAGCCATTGAAAAAAAAATATTATTAAGACATTTACAAGTTGCTGATGCATGTGTTTCTACTTTAGGGATTAATGTTCATTCTTATGTGATTACAAAAAAGCCATTAAACATAGTTATTGATTCTGATTCTTCAAAAATCAGTGGTGGCACAATTGAAAATCCTGATACTCTTATTGATGCTGGAAAATATTTAATAGAAAAAGGAGTTACGGCAATAGCAATTGTGGCAAAATTTCCAGATGATCCAGATTCTTTAGAAACAAATATTTATCGAGAGGGGAAAGGGGTTGATCCTATTGCTGGAGTCGAAGCAGTTATAAGTCATTTAATAAGCAAATTTTTAAAAGTTCCCTGTGCTCATGCACCTGCTTTAAATCCAATTGAATTGAATGAAAATTTAGATCCTCGTGCAGCTGCAGAAGAAATAGGATACACTTTTTTACCATCTGTATTGATTGGTTTAAGCAATGCACCTGACATAGTTGAATTGCCCGCTGAAAATGAATCAATCTCGCTACACCCTGATCAGATTGAATCTATTGTTGTTCCTAATGGAGCGCTAGGTGGAGAAGCAGTATTAGCAGGGATTGAAAAAGGTTTAAATATTATCTCTGTAAAAAATCAAAATACATTAAAAGTGACAAATGAGTTTTATGATTATCCCAATCTTTTTGAAGTGGATAATTATTTAGAAGCTGCAGGCATAATTCTTGCTATCAAAAAAGGTATCAATCTTGATTCAGTTAAACGACCTTTAAAAAAAATCCAACAGTTTTTTTATGGTGATTAATAAGATATTGCTATGGGAACTCTCCAGTCACTTCCTAATGATTGGCTGCTCAGTTTTAGGATTGGAGGAGCCTGCTTTCTTTTGAATTCTGCTTTTTTTATGAGTGAGATAATTTTTAAAATTAAATCTTTTTTATAACCATCTACTTCTAGCTGTAGTAAATCTTTTTTCTCTTCAATAATTCCTTTAAGAATATTATCTAAAATAGAATAAGGCGGGAGAGAATCAGTATCTAATTGATCAGGGCCTAATTCGGCACTTGGAGCTTTCGTGCGGATATTTTCTCCAATTATATTTACATTAGTATCTAACATATATGACTTTCTATGATTTATTGATTCTTCACTATCAAGCCAATTGCATAATTTAAAAACATTAGTTTTATATAAATCCCCAATTACCGATAATCCCCCATTCATATCACCATAAAGCGTGCAATATCCTACAGCTAGCTCTGATTTATTTCCTGTTGAAAGTAATAAATGCTTTTCTTGATTTGCCAAAGCCATCAGAAGCGTTCCTCTGATCCTTGATTGAATATTTTGATTTGTTATTTCGGCCATCTCGAAAGATATGGTTTTTATAAACGACTCTTCAAAAGAATTCATTAGGTTTTCAATTGGGATGCTATTGAAATTTATTTTTAATCTCCTCGCTAAATCTTTTGCATCACTTTTTGAATGGGATGAGCTCCACTTGGAGGGCATTGAGACGCAATAAATATTATTACTGCCAAGAGCAGCTGTCGCGATTGCTGAAACTAGTGCTGAATCAATGCCACCACTTAGTCCAATTAAAGCTGTTTTAAAACCGCATTTTTGAGCATAATCCCTAACCCCAAGGACTAGTGCATCAAAAATTGATGATATCTCAGATTGTTCAAATTCTTTTTTCTCGGGTATTGTTTGCTCAATATGCCAACTTGAGAGGTCTTCTGAAAAAGATTTCAGTTGCTTAATTTTAGATCCATTCTTATCAAGAATAAAACTATTTCCATCAAAAATTAAATTATCATTTGCACCAATCTGGTTTACATATATGAGCGGTACTTGAAGATATTTAGCAGCAAAACTGGAAACTTTGGATCTTAGCTCTAACTTTTTGAAGGTATATGGTGAGGCCGATAGATTCACTAAAATATCAACTTTTTTTTTCTTTAAATCAGAAATAGGATTTTCTTTATGAATTCCTCTACCTTCTATATTTTTGTTGACCCATAAATCCTCACATATAGTAAAGCCAATTCGCCAAGTTTTATTATCTATTTCTTTTTTTAATACGGAAACTTTTTTTTCTGATCTGAAGTATCTTTTTTCATCAAATACTTCATATGTGGGAAGAATAATTTTTCGAGCAATTATTTTCCAATCACCGCGCTCAAGCAATGCAATAGAATTATAAAGATTTGGGAAAAAAGAATCATTTATTATCTCAGCTATCCCAACTGTGATACTCAAGTTTCCATATTTTTTATTGATAACTAAAGCTAATTGGTCAAGAATTTGATATTGATTTTTGATTAAATTATTTTTTAGAAGTAAGTCATTTGCTGGATATCCCCATAATGACAATTCTGGAGTAAGAACTAAATCAACAGAAGTTGAGCTAGCTTTCGAAGCAGCATAAAGAATTTTTTTTGCATTACCCTCTAAATCTCCAACAACTGGATTAATTTGAGCAAGAAAAAACTTCATTCGGCTAATTTAGTGGATTCATATAAATTATTCTTCTTAACAAAATCTATTAAAGACGGTGGTAAATTAGAATAATTAAAATTTAATCTGAACTTAGAACTTGAAATGTTTGGGATTTTTATTGATGAAATCTTAAATTTCACATTATAAGTTTCTAACATCTTAAGAGTATTTGATTCAACAGGATAACCCTCTCTTAGAATTATAAAAAAACTTACCTCTTTTATAATTTTTTCAAAATTTTTCCAGCAGAAAATATCTTGAATTAAATCACTCCCAATAACGAAATCTAAATTATCAATTTCATAAATTTTTTTACATTTTTTAATCGACTCTACTGCCCATTTGCTACTGACACTTTGATTAAATAAAATTTTATAATCATCTAAATATTCAATAAGAGTTTTTAATAATTGGCTACGGATTGCGATATTCTCTTTATGTTTTTTTTTCGGATTGTTACTTACATAACAAATGGTATGAGCATATATTTTGGATAATTCTTCTAATATTCTCTCATGTCCAATGGTAGGTGGATCTGCACTGGTACCAAATAATGCAATGCTTTTTTCCATTTAAGTTTCAAGGCAGAATGCTAACAAAATTATTATTAAAATTTCTGTTTGAAAAATAAATATTTATATGGTTAAAAATCTCTGAGTCATTAAAATTCATATTTTGGATCATAATAGCAGGCTCTATAAAAGAAGCTTTGCTTCTTATAAATATCTCTTTTGCTGCTAATTTTCCAAGTATTTTTGTTGAATATACCGCGATTGCTGCTTGAATAATTGCTATGGGTCCATAGGGTAATAATGAAAGCCCATTAGTAAAAGGTGCTGTTAATAGAATTACTTTCTTAATTAGGTTGAAAGAGGTATTGACGCCGACTTGAGTGACTCCCAAACATAAATTATTAATGGATATATTTTTAAATATTTTTCTTGTAGATTCACCTTTCAACTTTAAGCCATAAATCTTACTTAATTCGTTAATCAATGCAGTATCTAGTGCGAAACTACCAGCAACATCAAAAAAAATAAAAGGATTAAGAGCTACTGCAGATGCCTTTATAGTCGAAAATTTACCAATAGTTGATTGAGCTAATTTCTGCCTTCTTTTCAATCTTTGTTCTTTTAATCGCAAAAACAATTTGTCAGCTAATTGAATAGAATTTAGTGTTATTAGTATCTCACCATATTGATTGATTAATTTTGCTATGTAATTTTTAAGATAGTTTCCATTATTAATAATTATTGGAATATTTAAATCTTTTGGAAGCTTAAACTTTATATTTTCAATTATTTCTTTTAATTCATTTTTATTAAATAGATCGATTTTGTTTAAAATTAAAATAATTTTTTTCCCATCTTTTATAAAAGAGTTGATTTCGTTTAACTCATTTCTATTTAAATCGCCCGAAACTATAAAAAGAATAAGATCTGAATGATTTATGTAAGAGTAAACTTTATCTGGAGATTTAATATTGCAGAAATCAAATCCTGGAGAATCTAGCAACTCTAAACTATTGAGTGTTTGATCTTTAAGATTACAAATTTCCGATTGTATTTCTTTTGTGGTCCCATTAATAATATCTGTTTTGAATATGTCTTTTTTTAATAAAGAATTCAAAACAGAGGATTTTCCTACACCAGATTTACCATATGCGCCAATTCTTATTTTTTTTTCTTTGAGTCTTAAAAGTTGTTGATTAAAAGAAATTATTTCTCTATTAAAAAAACTTTTTTCATAATTGGTAAGATCAATTGTCTCCCACCATTTTTTTAAAAGTAAATAATTTTCTTTAATTTTAAATTTTTTCATAATTTATTCTTCCACCAACCGGCTAATACAGATAACACAGCTTCTGCACCAATAATTCCCACGAATCCCCCGAATTCATCTACTACTACTTTCACTCCTTTATGATCCTTGTCAAATTTAGTTAATAATTGATCTGCTTTAATCATTTCGGGAATGTAGTCCACAGGTTCGCAAATTTCTGATAATAATTTTTTATTTTGCCCATTAATTAACTCTGCCAACATTTTTTCACGCTTAACTACCCCTTGTATTTTGTCAACTTTATCTCCCAAAATTACCCACCACGGAGAGCTGTCAGACATTATAAGTTTTGAAATTTCATCAATTTTTGAAGATCCATCAAGACAAGGTGCCGATACCCTAGGGGTCATTAAGTCTTTTGCTTTTAAGTCATTTAATTGAAAAACCTTAAATATCATTGCTGCCTCATCAGCCTCTATAAAACCTTTTTGACTTCCAATTTTTGCCATTTGTCTAATTTCTTCTTCATCAGTTGAAATTTCGTTTTCTGCTGTAATAACCGGAAATATTTGTTCAATTAAGATTAAGAATGGCCTCATTAAAGTATTTAATATTCGCAAGATAGGAACAGATAATAGTGCTATTTGAATTGAAAATCTTGTGCCAAGAGCTTTTGGTAGAACTTCTCCTACTAAAACAACTAGTATGTAAAAAGCTATTGAAAAAAGGGTTAAGCCAAAACTGTTATTAATTACCAATGCACCGTATACTCCTAAAATAAGACTGCCAATTATATTAAATCCATTATTTGTAATGGTTATTACAGTTAGCGTCCGTCCAAGATGTTTCCGAAGTTTTAGAAGTTGATTTGCAGAACTTTTTGGCTTTTGTCTAGAGGCAATTTCTAAAATTCTAATTGAATTTACGGCTAAAAAAGCTGCTTCTACTCCCGAACAACATGCTGATCCAATTAAAATAATCATTATGAGTAAAAATAAACCGTAAACACTTGGTTCCATTAAAGTAGATTAGGTACTAAATCTGTTTTAATTCATTCTTCCATTTTTTTTTTAAACACGCCAATACACGATTTATGTTTGAACCTGACCATAAAGTTTTTGAAGAAAGAAGAGAAATATTCCTAAATAAATTAGGTGGGAAAGCTGCTATTATCCCTGGGGCTAATCTTGTAAAGCATCATGCTGATTGTGAATATCCTTTTAGGCAAGATAGTAATTTTTGGTATTTAACAGGTTTCGATGAGCCAGATGCAATCGCTCTTTTCTTATCGCATAAGCCAAAGGGAGAGAGATTTATTATGTTTGTAGCTCCTAAAGATGTTATAAGCGAAGTCTGGCATGGTTTTAGATGGGGTATAGAAGGCGCTGAAAAAAAGTTTAAGGCTGATAAGGCTCACTCAATAAATGAATTAAGAGATTTACTTCCAACTTACATAAATGGTTCTGATGAACTTGTTTTTTCAATTGGAAAGCATCCAAAAATAGAGAAAATAGTACTAGAGATATTTTCGCAACAACTTGAAAATCGCTCAAGATTAGGGATTGGTGCAAATTCTATAAAATCTCCAGAAATTTATTTAAATGAGATGAGATTAATTAAAAGTGAATTTGAGATTAAGAGAATGAGAGAGGCAATACAAATTTCAGCCGAAGCTCATGAACTAGTCAGAGAATCTATCTCATCAAAGAAAAATGAAAGACAAATTCAAGGTCTTCTTGAGGGATTCTTTTTGGAAAAAGGGGCTAGAGGACCAGCTTATAACTCAATTGTTGCATCAGGAGATAATGCCTGTATTTTGCATTACACTTCAAACAACTCTCCTCTAAAGAAGGAAGATTTATTGTTGGTGGATGCTGGCTGCTCACTAATTGATTATTACAATGGAGACATAACAAGAACTATTCCAATAGGTGGTAAATTTTCCAATGAGCAAAAAGTTATCTATGAAATTGTATTGAGTGCGCAGAAAAATGCAATTAAAAGTGCTGTAAAGGGATCGAATTCTAATGCTGTTCATAATGTTGCTTTAACAATTCTTATAGAAGGATTAAAGGAAATTGGATTATTGTCGGGCAATACTGAGGAGATAATTGAGAATCAATCTTATAAACATCTTTACATGCATAGAACTGGACATTGGCTCGGCTTAGATGTTCATGATGTTGGAGCATACAGAATGGGTGACTATGAAGTGCCATTACAGAATGGAATGATTCTTACTGTAGAACCTGGGATCTACATAAGTGATAGGATCCCAGTCCCTGAGGGACAACCCCCTATAGATGAGAGATGGAAAGGCATAGGGATAAGAATTGAAGATGATGTTCTGGTCAAAGATACAAACCCAGATGTTTTAAGTATTGCTGCACTAAAAGAAATTTCTGATTTAGAGTTTTGAAATTTGACTTATCTAGTTAATAGATTTATTTTTTATTAAGTTTAAAACTCAAAAATGAATAAGTCTGATTCATATGATTCGAAACTTTCTCAAGCAAGAGGCTTAGCTAGTCAGCTTGGCATGTTCGCAGAAGAAAACGATATCCCCAAAGATCTTTGGGATTCATTGGAAGCTACTATTTATGATTTTTATGAAGTAACTCATGATAGATAAAATTCTGTTTAGAAGTTATCAATTACTAAAATCAAGAAATTTTGAATAAATCAATCAAAATGTGACCATAAACTGATAAATTATTTATTAAACACAAATAAGTGAATGACCTCATCAGATAAGTTAAATCAAAATTCAACAGAAAAAAAGGAAAAAAACAGTGATGCACCAAACTCTAAAAATTCCTCTCCTAATTCAGGAATGATGGGTGCCACAGCTGTATTGGCGGCTGCCACAATTGATGAAGATGGGGTACCTACTGGTTATACCCCTAAACCTGATGAAGGAAGGTTCATAATTAAAGTATTGTGGTTACCTGATAATGTTGCTTTAGCAGTGGATCAAATAGTAGGTGGAGGCCCAAGCCCTCTTACTGCTTATTATTTTTGGCCAAGAGATGATGCTTGGGAAAAATTAAAAAGTGAACTCGAGAATAAAGGTTGGATTACAGATAACGAAAGAGTAGAGATATTGAATAAAGCTACTGAAGTGATAAATTATTGGCAAGAAGAAGGTAAGACAAAAAAATTAGAAGAAGCCAAATTAAAGTTTCCTGAAGTAACTTTTTGTGGAACGGCTTAAATATTAGTTCTTTGCAGCTTGAATCCTAGCCTCAGCCTTTGAAACCTCTATCAAGGCTTTAATTTTCTCTGGATTTTTTTCATTTTCAGAAAATTTGCTAATTGCTAATTTTGCTTCTTTAAGATCTTGTTCAGCATTTTGAACATTAATTTCAGAACCAATTTCAGCATTATTTACTAGAACTATAACTTCATCTGATTCAATTTCAGCGAAGCCTCCCATAAGAGCTATTGATTTCCACTGGGAATTCATTCTTAGCCTTAAAACGCCAATATCTATAGCAGTAACTAAAGAGATGTGTCCTGGTAGTACACCAATTTGACCAGTAGTACTAGGAAGGATTACTTCTTCAGCTTCGCCTTGATAAACATTTTTATTAGGAGCTAAAACTTTTAGAGAAATTGCCATTAATTTAAAATTATTGAAGGTTAAATATATATTTAAATATTTATTTTTCTGATTTTATTTTTTCAGCCTTTGCTTTAACTTCATCAATGTTACCAACTAGGTAAAATGCCTGCTCTGGTAAATCATCCAATTCACCTGACAAAATCATATTGAAACCAGCAATGGTATCTTCTAATTTTACATATTTACCAGACATTCCTGTAAATATTTCTGCAACGAAGAAAGGTTGTGAGAGAAATTTTTCAATTTTTCTAGCCCTGTCTACTGTTAATCTATCTTCTTCAGAAAGCTCATCTAAGCCAAGAATTGCAATGATATCTTGAAGTTCTTTGTATCTTTGTAAAGTTGATTGAACAGCTCTGGCTGTTTTGTAATGCTCATCGCCAACAACTGATGGTTGTAGCATAGTGCTCGTTGAGTCTAATGGATCAACTGCTGGATATATTCCCTTAGCTGCAAGAGCTCTGGCAAGCACGGTTGTTGCATCTAAATGGGCAAAAGTTGTAGCTGGAGCAGGGTCTGTTAGGTCATCAGCAGGCACGTAAACAGCTTGGATGGATGTTATTGACCCTTCTAATGTTGATGTAATTCTCTCTTGTAATTCACCTACATCAGTTCCCAGAGTAGGTTGGTATCCCACAGCTGAAGGCATTCTTCCAAGTAATGCAGATACTTCAGAACCAGCTTGAACGAACCTAAAAATGTTATCAACAAAAAGTAGAACGTCTTGTTTATTTACATCTCTAAAATGTTCGGCCATTGTAAGTGCTGATAAGCCTACTCTCATTCTTGCACCAGGAGGCTCGTTCATTTGTCCAAAACATAATGCAACTTTTGATTGAGTTAAATCATCTGCATTGATAACGCCTGATTCTTTAAATTCTTCATATAAATCGTTACCTTCTCTTGTTCTTTCCCCTACGCCGCCAAAAACAGAAACACCTCCATGTTCCTTGGCAATATTATTAATTAATTCTTGTATAAGAACTGTTTTCCCAACACCAGCACCTCCGAATAATCCAACTTTTCCTCCTTGTCTGTAGGGTGCTAAAAGGTCGATAACTTTAATCCCAGTTTCAAAAACTTTTGGCTTAGTTTCCAAGTCAGTTAATTTTGGAGCAGCTCTATGAATTGGAGCAGTATCTTTTGTATTTACTGGACCTTGCTCATCAACTGGTTCTCCTAAAACATTAAATATTCTTCCTAAAGTTGCTTCTCCAACCGGTACAGATATTGGTGCGCCTGTGTCAATTGCTTCCATGCCTCTTACTAGGCCGTCTGTGCCGCTCATTGCCACTGCTCTAACTCTATGGTCGCCTAGTAGCTGTTGGACCTCTGCAGTGAGCGCTATATCTTGTCCAGCAGGATTTTTCGCTTCAATTCTTAAAGCATTTAATATCTTGGGCAATTTCCCAGCGGGAAATTCTACATCTAGAACTGGGCCAATTACCTGACGAACTACGCCTTTTGTTTGTGAAGAAGTTGATGGAGTTGCTACCATTTTATTGATTGGTGATGAATAGCTGATTTTAAACAGCTCATAATCCGAAAATACTACCACCTTATGGGTCGATTCGTTAAATGGGTTCGGCCACCCGCACAGTTTAACTATGGTTTAATTGCCGCTCTGCAGATTATCTTGTTGATGATACGGATAGAGAATTTCTCTTTCTATTTTTATGACGCAAAGCGTCTCAATCATGATCCTCCATTAATCTATGGCAGCTGTTTCACTTACAGTCTCTACAGTAAAACCACTGGGAGATAGAATATTTATTAAAGTTTCCGCATCTGAGGAAAAAACTGCTGGGGGCATTCTTTTGCCTGATTCAGCTAAAGAAAAACCACAGGTTGGAGAGGTTGCTCAGGTTGGTCCTGGCAAACTTAATGACGATGGTTCTCGACAAACTCCCGAAGTGAGTATTGGCGATAAAGTTTTGTACAGCAAATATGCTGGCACAGACATTAAATTGGGAGGAGATGAATATGTCTTACTCTCAGAAAAGGATATTTTAGCTGTAGTAAGCTAAAGTATTTTTTTAAAAATTATTAAAACTTATTACTAAATTGCTGCCTAAATATGGCTAAAAGAATTATTTACAATGAGCAAGCTCGTAGAGCGCTCGAGAGAGGAATTGATATCCTTGCTGAGTCTGTAGCTGTAACGCTCGGACCTAAAGGAAGAAATGTTGTACTAGAGAAAAAATTTGGTGCTCCACAAATCATCAATGATGGTGTCACAATTGCTAAAGAGATCGAATTAGAGGATCACATTGAAAACACTGGTGTTGCTTTAATCAGACAAGCTGCTTCAAAAACTAATGATGCAGCTGGAGATGGTACTACAACAGCCACTGTTTTAGCACATGCAATGGTTAAGGCAGGTTTGAGAAACGTTGCTGCAGGAGCTAATGCAATTACCTTGAAAAAAGGAATTGATAAAGCTACTGAATTTTTAGTTGGTAAAATTCAGGAAAATTCCAAGCCTATTAGCGATAGCAATGCTATAGCCCAATGTGGAACTATAGCGGCTGGAAACGATGATGAAGTAGGTCAAATGATTGCCAATGCTATGGATAAAGTTGGTAAAGAAGGTGTTATCTCCTTAGAAGAAGGAAAATCAATGACTACTGAATTAGAAGTTACAGAGGGGATGCGCTTTGACAAAGGTTATATTTCACCATACTTCGCAACAGACACAGAAAGAATGGAGGCTGTTTTAGATGAACCTTATATTCTTCTGACTGATAAAAAAATTGCCTTAGTCCAAGATTTAGTTCCCGTATTGGAACAAATAGCTAAAACTGGTAAGCCACTAGTCATTATTGCAGAAGATATTGAAAAAGAGGCTTTAGCAACTCTTGTTGTTAATAGACTTCGAGGTGTGTTAAATGTTGCGGCAGTAAAAGCTCCTGGATTTGGTGATAGAAGAAAAGCTATGCTTGAAGATATGGCCGTTTTAACTAATGGACAACTTATTACTGAAGATGCAGGCTTAAAATTAGAAAGTGCTACCTTAGAAATGCTTGGAACTGGTAGAAGAATAACTATCAATAAAGAGACTACAACTATTGTGGCTGAAGGTAATGAGCAAGCAGTTAAAGCTAGATGCGATCAAATTAAGAAGCAAATGGATGAAACAGATTCCTCATATGATAAAGAAAAACTTCAAGAACGTCTAGCCAAATTAGCTGGAGGAGTAGCAGTGATTAAGGTTGGGGCGGCTACTGAAACTGAGATGAAGGATAAAAAGCTTCGTCTTGAAGATGCTATTAATGCAACAAAAGCAGCTGTTGAAGAAGGTATTGTGCCTGGAGGAGGTACGACACTAGCTCATTTATCTCCAATTCTAAAAGAATGGGCTGATAAAAATCTAGAAGGAGAGGAATTAATTGGAGCTAACATTGTTGAAGCTTCACTTACTGCTCCTCTTATGAGAATTGCTGAGAATGCAGGTTCCAATGGAGCGGTTATTGCTGAAAATGTAAAGACAAAGCCATTTAATGATGGATTTAACGCTGCTACTGGAGAATATGTAGATATGTCCTCTGCTGGAATAGTTGATCCAGCAAAGGTTACACGTTCAGGATTACAAAATGCAGCTTCAATAGCAGGAATGGTTCTAACGACCGAATGCATAGTTGCAGATTTACCTGAGAAAAAAGATTCAGCTGCTGCTGCAGGCGCTCCTGGTATGGGTGGTGACTTTGATTATTAACTAAACAATAGTTTTTTAATTAATTTTTTAAAAGGGATCATTCAAAAATGGTCCTTTTTTTTATTAAACTTTTATGAAATCCAACCAGCGCTAAGAATAATTGCGAGGGATAAAAATATCACTAAAAAAGTCCAAGTTATTTTGTTTAGAGAGGCCTCTGCACTACTAGCGCTGTTGAACATAGAACTTCCACTTGCAGCTATTCCTCCCATTCCATCACCTTTGGGACTATGAAGTAAAACTAAGAGAATGAGAAGAACTCCAGAAAAAACCCATATCCAACTAATAATTTCAATCATTGTTTAAAAACTGTTATTAACTCTAAACGTGTTGAATAACCTTATTATAACCTTTTAACTCAATTTCTTGAATAAGAGATTTGCCTGTCATTTCTCTTGGTATTGGAAGGTTTAATAATTGCAATAAAGTGGGAGCAATATCTGCTAGGCCGGCATTATCTCTCAAATTAATTTCATTTCCCATATTAGGTATTTTTCTTTTTTCACCCTCAATCAAAATTAGTGGAACTTTATTAGTTGTATGTGCTGTCCATGGTTCTCCTTCAGCTCCTTTCATTACCTCTGCATTACCATGATCGGCTGTAATAAGAATGCTTCCACCCATTTCTCCAGTAGCATTAACTATTTGACCTATGCATTTATCTACTTTTTCAATAGCTTTAACTGTTGCATCCATGTTGCCTGTATGACCAACCATATCAGGATTGGCAAAATTAATTACAACAAAAGCATAATTTCCACTCTTAATTGCTTTTGAGCAACTAATAGTTAATTCCTCCGCAGACATTTCGGGTTTCATATCATAAGTTGCAACTCTTGGAGATGGAATCAAATGTCTCTCTTCTCCAGGTAAAGGAATTTCAACTCCTCCATTAAAAAAGTATGTTACGTGAGGATATTTTTCAGTTTCCGCAGTTCTGTATTGTTTAAGTCCGTTTTCTGATACTATTTGGCCTATAAAATTATTAAGAGATTCAGGAGGAAATGCAACTTTAACTGGAAACTTAGGATCATATTGAGTAAAAGTGACAAAATCTAGATTTGGATAATTTTTTCTTTCAAAGTCTGTGAATTTTTTGCTTGAAAGGGATTTGACTATTTGTCTTGCTCTGTCTGGACGAAAGTTAAAGAAAATCAAACTATCACCATCTTTAAGATAGCTTTCAGACATTCGTATGGGTTCTATAAATTCATCGGTTATGTTTTTGGCATAACTTTTTTCTATATAATCTAGAGGAGAAATATTTGATATTGGAATATCTGGATCAGTTAAATTAGAATATGCTTTTTGTGTCCTATCCCATAATAGATTTCTATCCATTATCCAGTATCTTCCACATATGGAAGCTATTTCGCCTGTATTAAATTTTTTTATACATGATTTTATTTGATTTAGATATTTAGAGGCACTTTTTGCAGGAGTATCTCTGCCATCGGTAATAATATGGATTGCAACTTTTTTAATTTCATTATCAGATGCCCATTTTATTAAACCTAATAAATGGTCGATATGACTATGAACTCCTCCATCCGAACATAAACCCGTGATATGCAAAGTAGAATTATTTTTCTTTAATGAATCAGCCATCTCTTTTAACTCATTTACCAAGCCTAGTTGATTATTTTTTACGATATTTGAGATCCTTACAAGTTCTTGTTGTATTATTCTTCCCGAACCAATGGTAAGGTGCCCTACCTCTGAATTGCCCATTTGACCATCAGGGAGGCCTACATCAGATCCACTGGCACTTATCAGGGTGTTTGGATAAGCATGCCATAATGAATCCATAATTGGGGTGTTGGCGCTATGTATAGCATTATCTGATTTTTCTTTTCGATATCCCCAACCATCTAGTATTGCTAGAACTACAGGGCTCTGAGGAACACTTAATCTTTTTATATTTTTGCTGCTAATCTTTGACATACTTAGATCAAATTCAATTTTTAACTGATCCAACCTTAAATTTAGCTTCAAACGTTACTCTTTAACAATTTATATTTAACATAGTTAGCTTTTGCTAATTTATGAAAATAGTAGACGACTTTTATTTATTGATGAATCATGTCCAAGAAAACAAAAAAAATCGTAATACTTAATGAAGTTGAGCTTAGAAAAACTATTTCGCGTTTAACTTCCGAAATTATTGAAAAAGTCAAAAAACTGGATAACCTTCTATTGGTTGGAATTCCGACCAGAGGAATTGAGCTGACCCAAGTATTAGAAAAGGAATTATTATCTAGGACCGGTTTAAGAGTTAAAAAAGGAACAATCGATCCAACTTTTTATAGAGATGATCAAAATAGAGTTGGAACTCGCCTAATGCAAGCTACAGATATTCCAACTCCAATTGAGAAACAAGAAATTCTTTTAATAGATGATGTAATTTATACAGGCAGAACAATTAGAGCTGCAATGGATGCATTATATTCATGGGGCAGACCTCAAAGAGTTATGTTATTAGTAATGGTAGATAGAGGTCATAGAGAATTGCCTATTCAACCAGATTTTTGTGGTAAAAAAGTGCCAACTAGTAAAATTGAAAGTATTAGTTTACGTTTAAAAAATGTTGATAATGAAGAAGGAGTTTTTCTTGAATAGCTAGCTTTCAGAAGATATTTCCCAAATTATACTCTCCTAAAAATTCATCTTTCATATCAAAACACTTAACTAATAAATCAGCACTTTTCGTAATTTTAAAAAAAAGTTTTAAGTTGTCTTCTCCAAGGTTACATTCATTTTCTAATACAATTTTGAGTGGTTTTTTTTTCCACTTTATAATTTCTTCTTCATTTTGAATTTCTGATAACTTTGGTAATCCATTTTCGAAGATAACATCATATGATCTTCCTTTTTGTGTCTCTCCAATTATTATTTCGAATATTTTCTGGTTATTATCACTGGCCTGAAGGATTAGTTTAAATGAGTTTTCTGTTGGCCATGTTTGTCCTCTACAAAAAATGGGATGCCAAAAGTGTTTTTGTTCTCTTTTATTAAATAATCTTATAGATAATCCTTTATTTAATATGTCTTTAATTTTTACC
Source organism: Prochlorococcus sp. AG-424-P16 (assembly GCA_003213255.1). Taxonomy (GTDB): domain Bacteria; phylum Cyanobacteriota; class Cyanobacteriia; order PCC-6307; family Cyanobiaceae; genus Prochlorococcus_A. The sequence goes on along the minus strand of QCNI01000008.1, from coordinate 42,867 downwards.
CCAGGGGTCATTGCTAAAGCTCCCAAAGCTATTGATTCGACAGGAGGCGGCGACTTTATTTGAATCTTTGAAATTTTTTTTGTTATCCATTCTTTAATCAATGGTATTTGAGTTCCTCCACCAACCAAAACAATGGAATTTAAGTCGTCAAACGTGCAAAATTTGCCTCTTGCTTGATTTAATAAATCTTTTAGTAAAGAATTAAGATGATTCAGAAGATTATTTTCAATGAGTATTTTCTCAAATATTTCCTTACTTATGTAAAATTCTTTTTCTTGATTTTGTTCAGTAAATAATTTTATTGGATATTTATTTTCATATTTGATTGCAGATGAACTGAGCTTACATTTTATTTCCTCTGCCTTTATAAGATTAGTAACATGATTATTACAAGGAATAAAATAATCAACTATCCATTGATCAATATCTTTCCCACCAATTTTTGAGCCTGTTTTTCCAATTATTTCTGCACACCTTATTTTTTGTTTTGAAATTGAGCTTACATTATTACCTTTAAATTTTAATAGTTCAGCTATTGGTCCAGATTTTCCTTCTCCTCCCTCTATTTTGACTATATTCATATCGATTGTACTTCCTCCAATATCTAATGTCATAATTTTCGAGCCAAATGGTACATTTATACCTAGGCTTGCAGCAGTAGGCTCATCAACTAGGGCTATTTCATCTACGGATATTTCATCGCAAAGGTTAACTAACCATTTTCTATAACCCTTATATGTATCAATTGGAGCGGTTAAAACAAGTCTTTTGATTTCATATTTGTGAGGAATGTTTGCCCACAAAATTTGAAAAAATTTTTTGCCACATTCATTTGGGTTTAAAATATTTTTTTTGTTTATTTTTTCAATAGAATTTCCAATTAGTCTTTTAAAATTCGAATGAAAAAACAAATCAGAATTTGAGTTGTCCCTCATTTTAAGAGCACTAAGACCAATTTTAGGTATCATTGAAGGATCTTCGAACCAAACGGCTGTAGGAATAACTCCTGGAGATGATGTAATGTTCGGTATCTCAACTAAAATTGAATTAATATTTTTTTGATCTTGAAAAGCTATTACAGTATTTGTATTCCCTAAATCAATAGCAAGTGTTCCAGTTAAATTTTCTTCCATATGAAATTTTTAGAATCAATTAAGTTCTTTTTGTAATTTATGTTTTGAAACGGTCGAATAAACTGTAAAATATATTTTAGAGTAAAAAATTTTTTTTAATGAAAATATCAAATAATGCAGGAATCGACTCAAATGATCTTGCGAAAAGAGGTGAAAGCTTAATAAGAAAATCAACTAATAGATATTTAACCACTGTGAAAATTGCTTTCAGAGCTAAACAAAGACGATTTGATGATTTCGATGGCTTGTTGGAGGAGTCAACTATTAAACCTGTCCAAAGGTCAATTATTGAATTAAGTGATGAACAAGATCAACCAGATTTACTTCCAGGTTAATTTTGGTAAGAGACCAAAAAGGATGGAGATTACTTAGAGATTTTAAAAAAGGCAAATTTTGCTTTTTGATTGGTGTTGATAATTGGTCAATTGAGTTACAAAAAAGTGAATTCTATTCTCTCTACCTTCTACTATTAAAAATTAATGAACAAATATTAGTTATAAAGGATGAACTAATGGATGAGGAGTCTATTACTTTAGAAATAGAAAAACTACCTTGGTACATTTGCTTAGAGGGAAAAAAAAATGAATGGAGTTTAAGGTTTGTTTTTGAAAGTCAAGATCAAACTAGATCCTTCGAAATGTATTGGCCGATACCAATTGCACAAAATTTATTTTATGAAATAAAAAACATGTGGGAATCAATGGATTAAAAAATAAATAAAATTGGAAATTTCAGAAAATATTTCCCCCTCCAAATAAAATTTTTTCACAACTTTTCCACAACTTTTTTTAAAAAAATATCTGTGGATTTAAGGTATGTGGAAAACTTCTTATTTTATATAAATCTTTATATTTCAGTAAGAATTATTTTTACAAAATTAATTACCGTGATCTCTTACTATATGACTGGATTCTCATTATTCTATTACCTGAGACTGTTTTATAATAATGCTTGTTGACGATTTATTAATTTTGGAGAAAACTATATTTTGTAGATTTAAATTTTAACAAATTTTTCAATATGCAAGAATTAAATTACGACGAAAATTCAACAGTTTTAAATCATAAAGATGAAGTCATAAGTTTCAAATGCGAACTTCAAGAAAATCTTCAAAAAGCTATGAAAGAATTTGTTGAGGAGCATCCTAACTGGGACCAATACAGGATACTACAAGCTGCTATTGCAGGATTTTTGATGCAAAAAGGATTTCAAAATAGGGATTTAACTAGACTCTACATTGGTAATATGTTTTCAATGAATTTTAAGGACTAAAAATTTTTTATATTTTTTCTAGTAGTATTTTTGCAATATCATTTCTTACAGGTAATATGGATAACCTATTCCCTTTTTTTACAACTAATAACTCATTTTCATTAAATAAAATCTTTAATTCAGGTAAGCTTAATATCTTCTCTGATTTAGATTTATATTTTACTTTTACACAATCCCATCTAGGGTTATCAGGTTTCGATTTTGGATCAAAATATTTTGAATCTTTATCAAATTGAGTAGGATCTACAATATTAAGATCAATTACTTCCATAAGTCCAACAATACCTGGGGGCTTACAGTTCGAATGATAGAAAAAAACCTTATCTCCTTTATTCATTTTTCTCATAAAATTTCGAGCCTGATAATTTCTTATTCCGTCCCATAAAGTTACACCTTCATTTTTTAATGTATCTATGCTGTAAGCATCAGGCTCACTTTTCATTAGCCAGTAATTAGGTTCAGTCATAGTCTATGATTTGCGAGAAATAGTGCTGCTGGTATGGTGCTGGTATGGCATTTTGTTAACTTTTTCCTAAGTCAGCCAAATCCAAAGCATTTTATTTAGTTTATCGAAGATAGTTAGTCTAAGAAAGTTTAGAAAAATATAGAAACAGATCGCTTAAAGTAAACTTTTTTCTGAAATCAATAAACGTAGTATTTACAATGCTTTTCATGGAATGAGAGAGTCTTTTATACCAGCAGATTGTCAAATCTATACCAGCTAGGCATGTAAAACCCAGTCATAGACTAGGTTGAATGCTCTCTCTATAGAACTGCGAACCTGACGCTCAAGCAGCTTCTGGAGCAAATATTCTGCTGTTCTCTCTCCAGTATCTGCATCCCTTAATTAGATGATCTCCTTGAGGAATAAGCTTTTGATGAAACGGACAAGTAAGGATGGTGACACAAGAACTTGTGGTGCTGTACCTGAAGTGATTGCAAGTAATACAAATCTTCCGTCGTTTTCTTACTAATATTTCGTCCTCTAGGTAGTCCCATTCCTGCCAGTCCTCCATAATTATATAGTACAAGTGTACTAATATTTATAGCAACTGAAAAGGGCAAGAGTCAACAAGTCTATTTGCTCTTCAAAAGGATAGCTCTTGCTCTATTCCATCTCCGCTCGAAAGACTCTTCCCTACTTGATTCTTCTATCTGATTGCCATACTCATCTACACCGTTGTAGTAGACGTCTAGAACGTACTTTACAAAGGGTTCAAGGGCTTTTCTACTCTTAGATTTAACTAGCTTTGTGAACGCTTCCATCGACCTCTCAAGCTTGCTTCTCTCTAGGCTCTGTACCCACATTGAACCCTGATGATGATAGAGAATAACCTTCACTACTTCTTCATAGGAAAGCCAAGGATGAGCATCCTTAATTTGTTGTGTTCTGTCCATTTGTTTTTTATTAAGTTATTAGATAGGTTGTTATTAATCTTTTAAGTTTCTTGGAAAATTGGAAGGGGGCATGGGGGGTTACCTTCTTCTTCTTTATCATTTAATCTTCTTCAGAAATTTATTTAAAAAATTGTTCAGGATTTATGTCATCTTTCTCTTTAAGTAAATCTGATATTGCTTATATGGAGTCTTTGCAATTACTTGCTGATCTCTATTACAAAATCACAGGTGATATTTCTCGTGGGTCTTGGCTTACAGTTTGGATGATTTCGGCAGAAGTAGCTGATGTCGAAGAAAATTATGATACCGATCCAGAATGGGGTGATGAAAGAATACCAGAACTTAAAGAATTAAATTCAGAAGATAATTCTCTCCAATGCTTTCTAAATACAGACCTAGATGATTTTCAAGAAGATGAAGATTGTATGGAAAAATATTTTCAAATAGGTAAAGGTGAATCATGTAGCTATTCAACTATTGAGGAATTTATCGCTGATGTTGAATTTGAGAAGGTAAGTAATATTAATAAAGAAGCTTTAAAGTTAAGTCAATCAAAATCAAAAATGGATGAATTAAGAGACATTGTAAGGTAATAAAAAAATTAATTTATTTTAGATTTATCCCACATTCAGATGTTTTCCTCTCCAAAGTTGAAGCCATAAGTTTCCCATAAATAGGTGTATTAACCATCTTGTTTTCACCCATTTGATAATAAGCTTTTTTAGCTAACTCCCTTGTTGTATATCCTTCTGCTTTTAGAGTACACATTATTGTCGCCATTTCTTCAGCAAGACTTACAGAGTTGATAGCTTTTTTCAGCCGAGGGATTCCAAAGATAAGTGAAAAAGCGACTATAGAGGTAATAATTCCAAATGTTTTCGAACTTAATTTCATAGGGAGGTTTATTTTAACTAATAGCAAAATTAAATTGTTATTGATATTTTAGAAAAAGACTTTCTGTTGAGTCCAAAAGAGTTCTATATATGAAAATAGTTAATCCTTTTAAGTCTCATAAAAAAAAAGATTTTGTTGCATATTGGGATTTAAAACAATTCAGTCAGTTACTAAACAAAGGTATTGAAGTTGGCAGTGATTATTTCTTCCTAATTAAATGTATTGAAAATATTTGTTTGTTTGTTAGAGAATCAGATTTTGAAGGTACTAAAGTTTTTGAAAGGGAGGATAAAGAATTATCAATAATTGCTGAAGGATTCGATGATAATAGAACTTTTGATTTAAATGATAAAAAAAGAAAGATTGAGTTTGATCGTCTTTGTTTTGAGGCTTCAAAATTATATGAAGGTGATCTTTGTGAATGGTTTCACTTAACTAATCAGTTACTTTTAGAGGTTAAAGAGAAAATTAAAGAAGGATATACAAAATTAGAGATGACTGTAAAACCTTTAGAGGAAGTTGTTGATAAAAAATATAAAGATTTTGTGGGAAGTTCAAAAAAAAGCTTTATCTCTCACCCAGAACCAATTTTATATGGTGGCTCCTGTCCAAAAAGTATTTTTAAAGCAAATATAGTTGTCTCTTATGTAAAATCATCATCTTCTCAAGAATTAAATGCTGAATATGAAGGGAAGCCTCTTTTTGTAAACTCTGAGTTAGCGGAAGAAATTATTTCCAATAATAATATTAGAAAGTTAGAAGAAAAATTCTCTGATCTTTGTAGGAGGGCTGAATCAGAAGAAAGTGATAACAATTATGAGCAGGGTATTTCTCTTTATTCTCAGGCAATTAATTTGGTTGGTATCTGGTCTTACAGTGCAGGTGCTTTATTTAATAGAGCAAGACTATTTAGAAGAATTAACCAATTCGATAATGCAATAAAAGACTACGATCAATTTATAAAATTTAATCCTGATGACTTTAGAGGATATATCAATAGAGGAATCGTTAACTTAGAAAAAGAGGATTTTGAAAATTCCTTAATTGATCTAAGAAAAGGTTTAGAAATTAATCCCAATGACCAAATTGGTCATAGTTTTATGGCAGATTTAAAAAAAGAATTAGGAAATTTAGAGGAAGCAATACTAAGTATGGAAAAAGCGATTGAAATAGATCCCAAAAATGGATATTACTTTCAAAAAAAAGGATCCCTATATTTTGACTTAGATAATTATGAAAAAGCGGAAAGAGATTATACAAAAGCAATTGAACTTGGTGACAATGGTCCAATAAGTTATTTTAATAGAGGTTTATCAAAAAGATTGATGGAAGATAGTAAAGGAGCTTGTGAAGACTGGAAGAAAGCAGCAGAACTTGGAGACAATAATGCGGAAGAATTATTTAATAAATATTGTTCCTAAATACTTTTTAGATCAGAAGTCAAAGAATTGGTTCAGCTAATCAAATTCTTTTACATCCAGTTTTGCCATACATAAACAAATTGCAATTGACCAAAAGATTGCTAATAAAGGAAAAATTCTATAGAAAAAATTATAAGGAATATAGTTTGCTCTGAAAATTGTTAATCCATAGAACCCTAGAATAAAAAAACAAAAACAAGTTCCACAATGCAATAAATATCCCAGTCCAGGTATTATCCCGACTTTTTGGTATCTCTGAAATAACTTTGACCTTCCTTCAAAGATAACTATTGATATAGGGATTAAGGCAGAAGTAAATATTATTGATGGAAAGTAATTCTCTATAAAAATTCCTATATAACCTCCATATAAGGCAAAAATAAAAAGAACTATTGATTGTTTTTTTAATGTTAGAAACCTTCTCAAAATACAGATTTAATTAATAGGAATGATAGTGAATACCCCTACTCCTATCAATAATCTATTAATGACTATTGATTTAAAAGATATATCCTCTAACTCTCCTCCTCCTACCTCTACTAATAATGTGTATATCACTTATATCACTGATACAGTTAGTTAAAGGTAGTAGAGAGAAGGATAGAGAAAGTACTAACAAGATATCCATTCACCCGCTCACTTCGTTCGCTGAGGATATAGGGTTAACGAAGTTAGGCTCCGCCTCTTGTTGTATAAGAACTACCGCCCGCCTCAATACGGTAGTAATAGCAGTTAGTTAGGTCTGCTAGTCAGTCAATTTTTAGTTGTTTGTATTAGTTGTACTAGTTGTGTTATTGGTCTCCTGTGTAGGTGTGTGACGGCTTTTTCTCCTAATAGGGTGCCTTCGTTAATTTGTTAGTCATAGCAGGGGTTTAGAGATTCTCTCTGTATTAGTGTGTGGTCGCTTTTCTCCCTAATAGGGGGCTATCGGTCACTCGCTAGTCATAGCATGGGTTTAGAACTTCCCCTTATTAACCCGCCATTGCTCTTCCCCTTATTAACCCGTTATCGGTCCTTTCTCTTTAATAAGCCCGTCATTACCCTTCCCCTGAATCTAGACTTTCCTTCTTCTCTTCGATCCACTCTTTTAATTCATTATCTCCTAATTCCACCGCTTTTTCCCAGTCAGATATCGTACCCTCCAAGTCTCCACTCCAATCTTTTGCTAAGCCTCTTGATCTATAATTTTCAGCATCATCAGGATTTAGTTTTATTGCTTTTGAATAGTCATTGATTGCACTGTAAAAATCTTTAAGTTCTCGTTTTATATCACCTCGATGAGTGTAATAATCACCATATTCAGAAGAAAGATCAATACATTTATCTATATCTAATAATGCAGCTTCATAATCCTCTAAATCATATTTAGAAATAGATAAAAAGTAATAAAAACGATTATCTCTAGGATTAATTTTTAAAGCTTTGTTCGCACTTTTTATGGCTCCTCTAAAATCTTCTAAACATATCTTTGAAAGTACTAAATAATAATATGCATCTAGATTCTTTGGATTAATTTTGATTGCTTTTTTTGCCTCTTTGATTGAACCTTCGTAATCCTCTGATTTTATTTTCGATTTAAGTTTTTTTGCATATTTTTTATCGATAGCTTTTGTTGATTTAAAACTATTTCTTACTTCCTTTATATTTTCGGAAAACTTTTTAAAAACATTTCCAGTAGGTTTTATGATCTCTGCAAATATTAATGATTTTTTATTCCAACATAATGGCACTATAACTATCCCATAAAGGAATAATTTTTTCCCGAAATTTGTTGCAAGTTTTTCGGTTAATTCAGAGTTCCCATATTCATCAAAATAATCAATGTAAGTAAAAAGGCTAGATGAAATATCCCAAAGACTTAAGCCGATGAATGAAAAAACAAAAACATTATTATTAACTTTATCTGCTTTAGAGGAGGACCTTCCTGCTACTTTCTGAATAACCCAACTTATTGTATAAAAAACTGCTGCAAAAATAATACTTGTAAGCATATGTTTTCAGTCACTTCAATATTTTATTAATAGTAATGCCATCTCTCTACTAAGCAAATTTTATTTGAGTATTCGAGTTATTAGGAAGTGATTGCTTCGTCACCTTAATAGTTAAATATTTGACAGTCGATCTACAATAAGGGGCAATTAGCTCCTTAGTTATTGCAATGGTTTATAAGTTTTCTCTGTATAAGGGCGTGATCTCTTTTCTTTATCAAATAGTTGGTATCTGCTTTTCTCTTTTCTTTCAGTGATTTAAAATATTATTAATCATTAAAAAGATTTGAATAAGTTTTTCATTACTTTATTTTTATTTGCTCCAGTAAATTTAAATTTAATATTTAATCATCAAGAAATAAAAGCTGAATCGGCAGATTTTTATTTTGATCGTGCAAATAAAAAATCTGAAAAAGGTTTACCTTTAGAGGCGATTGCAGATTTCACTTCAGCGATTTATTTAGATCCTAATCTTTGGCAAGCTTTTAATAACAGAGGCTTAGAAAAAATGCTATTGGAAAATTATTCAGATGCAATAAAGGATTTTTCGAAAACTATTGAAATTAAACCTAATTATGCAAATGCTCATTTTTACAGAGGTTGGAGTAAAGATTTATTGGGAGATTATCAAGGTGCGATTAATGATCTGAATAAAGCAATTTATTTAGATAAAAATAAGGCAGATTATCATTTTGTTCTTGGTAATGCTTATTTCAAGTCTGGGTATAAAGATGCTGCATGTATTTCATGGAATGAGGCAGGAAGATTAAGTAACAAAATAGATCAAGAAATAAATGAAAATGCTAAAACCCTTTTTGAAGAATTATGTAATTAGTTAGGTTCTTAAATCTAGTCATTACATTTATATTTTCTTTTATCTCTTATGAATCGATCTAATTCCTTCAAGTAAATAACAAAGTCTTTAGTAACAGGGGTCGAGACAGTTTTGTTTCCATAAATATCAGTGTAAGCAAATGATGAATAAAAAGTTCTCAATTTTAATTCTTTATGTCTCTTCCATTTTCTGTAAGGGATTTCTAGAATTTCATTTGGATTAAACTCTTGTATTGGTCCATTGTCTAATCTATATTTTGTTGTTTTATCTTGCTTTTTCCCTCTTTCATTCCAGATGTAAAGAGAGGCTTTATTTGGATTACCTTTATTAGGAAAACGTCTTGAATCCAAATATCCATCAAGTTCTAGAATCATGGGTAATAAAATTCGAGGATATTTGCATTTTGTTTCGCCAGTGAAAGAATCATATTCCAGACTAATAGATCCTTCATAAGTCTCTTGGTCGGTAACTTTATATGTAAATGATTCAAATTTACTTTTTTTATTATTTGTACCTTGATTGTTTTTAAGTCCACCTTTAATTCCTCCTTTAAGCATTTGGCTCCAAGGACTGGCATTAACTGAGATGGATAAAGTAAGTAAAAATAATAGTGAGATTATTAATTTTTTCATCTTAAAATCTCTACCACTTGCATCATAAATTCTTGATCTTTAAGAAATTCTTGATTACCACAATTATTCCCTAATTTATTGGCAATTAGTTTTCCAGCTTTTTTTACATTATCCTTGTATAAAAGGTTCAAATCATATCCTTTCTTAAGCATTAAGTTTTCAACATTTAATACAAAAGATTGTTTAGTTAATCTGCCTTGCCTTAAAAAGCATAAATTCCCTCCAAGAATAGAAGCTGCATATCCTTTTTGAGTTGTAAGTGAATCAGCATTAAGAGCATTAGGTAAAGCGAGAGCAGCTAGTAGTGGGAGGAGTAATCGTTTCATTTAAAATAATTGATTTTGAGATTTTTCTTTTTTACAAGTACCTTTCATATAACTATAAGTTGGAGAATTTTGATAATTAGTTTTAGATTCTAATTTTTGAATATACTCACCATTATTTCTATTAATTGTTCTTGTAACTTTAATAACCCAAGATTCTCCCTCAGTATTTTGAGTAAGTTTTATGATATCTCTATTAAAAATTAAGACGTCTAATTTTTCGTGATCTTCTGAGGTAGATAAGTAAAGGTAAGCAGATTTGTCTTCTTCATTTAAAGTGAATTTATCAAAATGTTTTTGATTTGTAATTTGTTTAGGTAAGGGAATCCAATTAGACCAATTAGATTTGCCATCTGGCGAAAATTTATGATGTGTTTTATTACAACTCAAGTAAAAAGTTTTATCTCCAAACCAATTAGCTTCAACAGTTGCAGGAAAAAGAAAATTAGCTAATAAAGGAATTAAAAATTTGTTCATAAAAAAGGAGCTAATTGCAACTTATTGTAGATCAACTGTCTATCAAATATTTACTCCATAAACATTGGTTTTTATATTTCTTGTAAACTTTAGCTAAATTCTTTTGAACCAATAATTGTTGAATATTTGTTTTCTCTTTTATTAATTCAGCAACAGTTCTACCATATCTATCTTTGTTAATTCTTCTAATAGAAACTTTTTCATTAGCTAATAAATCATTAAGAAAATCTCTTGCTTCTTTAGCTGGAATAGGATCAGCTTTTTTACCTTTTAACTCTGGTGTATCTATGCAAGCAAGTCTTATCTTTTCGCCATTAATGGTACTGCAGGTATCGCCGTCATAACAACTTTTGATGATTGTGGTTGGCATTCTTGCATGGATCTCTGATGAAAAACCTGAAAATAGAAATGTAATTAAGATAGTCTTTATCAAATTAAATCTAGATTTATTCATCAAACAAACTTATTGTCTCTGGATTACCTCTCTTTGATCCAAATTCAATATCAGTTAATTCTTTTGTTCTTCGTCTAATATCTATTCTTTCGTAAGTCTGCATGATTGTGGCTACTGAATTACCACATATACGAGCTAATAGATAAGCATCAGTACCTCTCAAGATATGATTCTCGATAAATGTTGAGCGCATTGAATATAAAGTGTATGGTCTTTCGGAAAACTTATGTCCTTTTAACTTCCCAGAGGACATTAAGTAGTCACATATCCATCTCCAATGTTGACCAATTTTTCTTTGATTTGGTTGCTTCATTTCGTTGAATAATTGGGCAAAAACATAGTCATCTCCTTTGATAGGTTGTTCGGTTTGACTCTTTACAAAATTTCTCCATCTCTTGAATACATAACCTAAGTTGCAAGGGATCTCTCTGTAGTCTTGAGTCTTTGCTCTCATGGTTGTTATGTATGCGATAAGTCTCTCTTCACGACCCCACTCAGTACCTTCAGGAGCCCATTCAGAGGGGTCTTTAAAGTCTGGAGCTTCTAAATCTAGTTCTATTCCATCTGCTTGAGCTTCACCCATTATTTGCTCCCACTCTTCTTGAGCTTTAGTGTTTGATACTCTTCCTACGTCAACAATTTCTACATTCTTCCATTTGAGTTTGCAGATTTCTTCAGGAGACATACCGCTATTCTTTGCGACTAATATCCAATGCCAAAACATGTTTCTAAACCAGATACTCTTTTTAGTCGTTTTTCTGTCTACTACTTTTACCTCTCCTCTAAATTGATTTGATGAGGGTAGCTTTTTGTTTTCATATGCTTCTTTTCTCCATATGTTTCGTACATGGTTGATGATTGTGTTCCAATCTTCAGAATTAATTGCAGGGTTAGCATCTCTATCTGATTGTCTAACTTCAATCTTCGGCAGGAACTGCCCATCTAACCAAAGCCGAGCAGGTATGTATTTATATTTAACTAAATAGCTTTTAATAAATTCTCCTAGTATTGAAAGTTCTCTTTGAATCAATATCCTTTTGTCAGTATCTTTTAAACGATAAATACAGTAATCGTCAAAACTAGTCTCATTTATTTGAGAGGTCATTGTTATCTTTTTCCAGTTTAAGTAACCTCTTATTTTCTTCGAACAATTCTTTTTATGTTCATAACTATTTATGGAGAATGCACCAGCATCAACTCTTTTAAGTTGTTGTTTTAACCAATCGTCCATAGCTTTTTCAATAGTCATCTTTGGACTATCCTTTTTCTGCTCAGCTCTAAATAATTTTTCTTTATCTCTTTGCAGCTTCTCTTCTCTAGCTATTAGGTTTAACGGATCGATATTTATTGGGTTTCTTGGTTTGTTTGCTAAGTCTTGTGCTAATTCAATAGCTATTTGAGGAGCCATAGCGATTGCCTCCTCCAAAGATTTAGCCTCTAGGATGTGCTTAGTTCTATAGTTCCTAATGCTGTTATCCCATTCACGATAGACATAATTTCCTACTGAAGTTCCAGATGCAAATCGGACCACAGAACCTCTCCCATTAAGGACAGTTTGTTTCTCTGCAATCTTTGGCACTAGCTAAAAAATATCTAAAAGAAATATACTCTATTTGCTGGTATGTTGCTGGTATAAGGTCTATAAAATCCTAAAAAACTCAGTTATATTAAACTGGCTCACTTTTCATTAGCCAGTAGTTAATATCAGTCATATCAGTAGATTACAAGGAAATTACAAATCGTGAATGAATCGTGAATGAAATTCAAAGGATTTATATTGATAAATTTATTATCCATCAGATTTACTTTTTAGGAAAGTCGGAGTTCGTTAAGGGTAGGCAAAGTTAGTTATGTTTGCGAATAGTCTTTGATAGAGCTATGTAGAAATCCAATTTTGTTTAGATTGTTGCAATTTCTCTTGAATAGATATATATTATTTTTACAAGAAACCGTCATCAAGTTAAGAGAAAAACTTAATCTCTGAAATACTGGAAGATCTTGAGATATAAATAAAATTTTAAAATTTATTCCTGAATAATGTCTTCTAAAACATTTCATTGTCGATACGACACTCCTCCATTGGAATCAGAATTAGCTCCTGTTCCATATCATTCTCATTACCTTCCACCTGAATTGACAGAGCAAGAAGTTATTTTTCATGCTCGAAGATCTTTAAACCAGGGTATTGATCTTTCTAAAATAGATATCACGATTAATTTATCTTCAGCACTAATAAATATCTCTAAAAAAGATTTAGTTACTAAAGAAAAATTAGAAAAAGCAGGTTTTAATTCTGTAAAAGAATATCTAATGATGCAAGCCAAAAAAGGGAAAAGAGTTACTAATCTGATAAAACATTCTGCTATTTATCAAAAAGCGATCGTTAAAAATGAATACGGTGGCGTTTTCCCAATTATAAATTCTTTAAAAATTAAATAAGAAAATGAAAAATACAATTTTTCCAGTCTTTGAGACTGTTGAATTCCTTCGCATAGTTTCTTATGGAGAAGGGAAAAAAGGAAAGTTTGCGGTAGGTCTTGTGCAACGTGCCGAAAACGAATACACAACTTTATTTCCTCATGAAGAATTTCCTATAGAAAAACTTCAACAAATTAAAGAAGGACAGCTTATAAAAGTGCAACCTACTCAAGGAGGTTTAAGAGCTAGATTAAAAGATCAAGACTTTGAACTTATTACTCAGAATCAAGAGGACATAGCATGTGAAATTTGCAGAATCCATAATAAGTTAGACAATTTTGAAAATAGACTTAATGAAAGATTTGATGCTCTTGATTGGGCTATGAATCAAATACGAAAATTGTTAGTTTGGTTCGATACTCAGCAAAATAATGATTAATGAACAAGAATCGACTTTCCTTTTGCATATAATTATCTCTATTAGAAATAATTTAGAAGAAATAGAAAACGGAAAGATAATTTCCTACGAAGAATGTCAAAGACTAGAGCTACTAAACAGATTATTCACATGTAGTCTTTTTTATCTTTTGATTGATGAGGTGTTATGAAAAAATTTATAGCATTAGCCCTTTTATTGATATCTCCCGTTGCTTCTATTGCAGGATTCCCAGAAGGTAAAAATGGGTATGATCTGGAGAAACTGGAGAAGTCTTTCAGATTACCTTGTGATGAAATTGGAAATGATGATTGTATCGCTAGAGTATTTGGAGTTGGTGCATGTACTTGGATATTTGGCATTAAAAATGGGAAAGAGCCAAGTGATGCTTTAAGGATCGCAGATCAAGTATTAATTGCACTTCTAAAGGGTAATAATCTAGATATTAATTCTGCTTTTAATCTAGAAGGATCTATTAAAGAAAATATTAAAAAAGAATCTACTTATAGAATAAATTTTTGCAAAGCAGAAACAAAATTAGCAATCCCAAAATTAATAAAAAAATTACCTGAAGGAATCGAACTTGATGAAGAACGAATAGAGAATCTTGCTACGGTTTTTCCACTTCAATATTTAAGTATGTTTGAAGTAATGCGAAAAAGAAAATAAAAAAGAGGAGCATTTGCCCCTCTTAGCAATCGACTGTCAATCAATTAGTAATTAATTAATTTTCTTTTTCCATCTCTAGTTTCTACTTTATTTATTCTTAACCCTATAAAAGCAGCCCAAATAACTGCAAATAAAATTGGTAAAAAAATGATTGCAAGTTTCATCATTGTTTTAATCCTGTTATTTGCAAAAATAATAACTTTTAAATCAATAAGAAAATATAGGTACTTTATCTAAAAAATTAGGGTCGAGGTTAGATCGACTGTCAATTGAAGTCTTATAAAACTACTTGACCTAAACCTTTTAAAAATATTTTTGGGCAAATTCATAATAAAATACAGTTATGTAACAGTAACGTATAGTTTTAAAATAAAAATAAGCATATATAACCAATTTCTTTACATTAATTAATATTAATGTTACATTAGTTTACATAAATCACCCTTTATAGAAATGACTCCTGAAGCAGAAAGATTTAACGGTTGGGCAGCAATGCTCGGTTTCGTTGCAGCTGTTGGCGCATACGTAACAACTGGTCAAATTATTCCTGGTTGGTTCTAATGACAAACACAAAAACAGTTGAGAAGGAAAAGGTTATAGCTGAGAAGCTTAACGGCAGATTTGCAATGATGGGCTTTATTGCTCTTATTGGCGCTTATCTAACAACAGGACAAATTATTCCAGGCTTTGTGTAATGCTCGAGGCAGGAATTAACACTTGGATTAACACTATACTTTTTCCTTTTATGCCAGTCATAACAGTATTTCTTGTTAGTGGATTAATGTTGAGTGATTTGCCATGGAATGATGATGATGACGATGATGATGGCGGCGGATTAATTTCCCCGTTGTATAACTATGTTCCCCAAGGGGCTTAGAGGACATGTATCAAAATGATTTTCATCTCATCTTTATTTAACTCAGTTCCTTCAAGTGCTAAAGACCTTTTAGAGTTTGGTTTCTTTCTTACTGTGGGTATTACAGCAGGAAAAGTAGGACTCTTATGAAAACATATCTAATTGCCATATCACTATTTGGCATTGCAGTAATTACTACTGCGATAGCACCAAGTATTGCTTACGCACTATAAAAATTTAATTACTCTTATTAACGAACAATTAAAAAATGGAAAACTCAAAACCAACTTATTGGCAAAATGCCGAGAGAACCAATGGAAGAATGGCAATGATGGGTTTATTCGCATTGGTTGTAAACTACGGTCTTTTTGGCTGGATCATCCCAGGTATTTTTTAAAATGAATATAGATATTTTCTTAATCTCTTTCTTTACATATCTATTAGTGCCAGTGGTAATGGTTGCTAAGGGTAGAAAAAAAAAAGGGGGCATTTTAAAATGTCTTATTTCGTAAAAAATCATTATATAAAATATGACGAATGGTTTGATGAGAATATTTCTCCACTTGATTTAAAATTTTATTACGAAGAAAAACGATTCTCAAATACTCTTCATGAAAAATTTTATTTATTGTCAACCTCAAAAATATTCATTGGGGGTTCTGAAAAAAAATGATAACTATTTAAAAACTTCTTCCGCAAGGTTAAATTAGATTAAAGAAATGTATGAATTTTAATTATCATAGGTAAATGAAGATGCATTATTAAATTTTTGAAAAAAGAGAGTTGACATATAAATTTTTTTTATTATTACATCGAAAATAAAATTTACCTCAATGAATATATTTATTAGTTTTGCTGGAATAAAATTAAGGAAAATTCAAAAAAACTATTCATATCAGGCTGGTACAAGGTTCATTAGTCAAAACTTTTCTTCAGTTATATCACGGGATCTTGGCGATTTTTAAGGCTTGGAGGACGTGTTATCCAAACTTTTTTATGTATAAATTTATTATCCATCAAAGTTCCTATTTAGGAAAGTGATGGGTGGTATGGGGTCAATTATCCTTGCATGTACGTATATATTCGACCTCATAAATTTCTGTATAAACCCCGCCATTGATACTGAAAAATAGGTTTATCGCATGAAATTTGTTTAGTATAGAACAGTTTTTAGAACAAATTCTAGGGTTTTTAAATAGTTCGTCCTGATACAAATGTTTTAAAAGGTTGACATAAGAGTTTTGTATATTGCTAATACACTTCGATTGAGGTTATTTAGGTCAGTTACTAAATCTTCGTGGAGACTGCTTTAGTTAATTTCTTTTACTGGCTGCTGATGAGATCAGCCGAATCACACTACGGTGAATCTTTGGTTCCAGTAAAAGTTCCTTCTAATACGATCAAACGTTTTTATTAAATTTTATAGGTTCTTTAAGGTAAGAATTAAACAGCTATTTCTTGGCGTCCAATGCTTTTAAAGGAGTGTCATTAAAAGAAATTCAGAATGTCTTTTATCAGCTTCCTCACTATCAAATATTGCTGCCCATTCATCGAAAGTGCTTTCAATTTTAAAAGTAAAAACAGATGTTATAGAACAAGACATAATAAAATATTATTTGTAGCCATAAAATAAGTCTGTTTAATTAAGGTTTGGTTAATTATCTTTAAACGGAATTAAAATAACTTTTTTTTCAAATTTGAGCCAACCTTTTTTTTCTAGTATTTTTAAATTTCTTGTTACGGTTACTCTTGTTGAAGAAATTGAATTACCTATAATTTTATGGGTAAAATTCAATTCTTTTAAATTTAGATAAAAATGTTTATCTTTTTTTAAGCCAATTATTGAGGATAAGTATAAAAGAAATTCTTTTAGTTTTTCTTCTGATTTTTTTATATCCCTTATTAATAAAAGTTTTTCCAATTGATCAATTCTTTTTAGACTTTTTGTTAATAAGTCTGTAGATGAAAAAAATAGCCCTCTTTTAATTGTTTTAATTTCGCAATTTGTCAACGCAATTAATTTAATATTTTCGTAGTTACATAATTCCAAATTTATTACAACATTTTCATTTATTATCCCAACAATATTTTTCTTTTTCTTGATTTTTGATTCCATTATTAATATTCCTGATTTTACTTCTAGAATTGTATTTTCTTTAAATTCTATATTTTGCTTTTCAGGAATTATCATATTTATTTATTAAACTCAATCACCCTAAATTTATAAAGTTAAAAATAAATTAAAAATTATTTAATTCCCTAATAAATCTGATTAAAAATTGAGTAACTCAAAATAAAAAAATTAATCAGAATTTAAACTCTTTTTCTAAAATATAAAAAACCTATAAACTCATTTTATTAATGAGTTTATAGGTCTCATAAACTTGCAATTTTTAATTGCTTACTTTAGTTTTAAAATCAGAACTTAGCAATTTTCTTTTCCTCTGGTTCTTCAGGCAAGTTGAAAGTGAATTGGAAAACTTGTCCACCAGCATCGCCACGTTCTGCAGCAACCGCACCACCTGATTCACCACGGGCTTGAACAACACCGATGAAGAGTTGATCGTCAGTGTCAATACCCTGAATGATCTCTTGTTCACCAGTACCTGCAAGTTCATCCATAGAGTAGAATTTGCTTCCGAATAAACCATTTGACTTCTTAGCTGTCAGAGCAGTTACGTTCCAAGAACCAGAGAACTCGGAAGTAGTTGCTTTGGAAAATGCACCACCAAGAGCAGATACACCTGCTTCATAACGTGAAGAGTGCTTACCACCAGCGAGACCTAATAGGTAGCCAGTGTTCGGTTCACTTAAAGTCATATCTGACTCTTTGATGGGAAGTACATACTTACGCTCTCCAAAGTCGTTTCCAGAATCCTCATCAACGATAAGGAAAGAACCATCAGCGTGTTTAGTCCAATAAAGTCCATCTGGAGCAACCATTGCTGCCTTGTTTTTCTCAACATGAATTGCGGCAGAGCCATCCTTCACAACACCTTCACCACCAGTCTTAAGAACAAGAGCTCCATCAATGGCAGGAACAACACGAATACCAGTAGCAGGAAGGAATTCAGGGAGATCACCATCAGCAGCGTCTAGAGTGGCTCCAATGAAACCAAAATCGAAACCAAGAATCCCTCCTTTGTTAGTCATGTTCTGAACATAACGAGTACGGTTGATATCAGGATCTACTGCAGGGTGTTCGGCTTTTGAATCTCCGTTAAAGAAGGTGTAACCCTCAGGTTGTTCATCTGCTTGCTCCCACAACATCATCTCAGTATTTTTTACTGCGACTGGATTATCCCAGCCACCCCATTGATAGGAAGTAGGATAGAAACGACCCTCAAAGGAGTTAGGCGCATCAGCATTCTGCAGATACTCATCCATCATCTTTGCGGCAGGATTTGCTTCAAGACCTAGTGCAGCATAAGATTTTGTAGGCATTGCAAATCCGTAGATGCGACCGTAGAGCAAACCATTTCGTCCAAGGAAGGCATCGCGCTCATTAGCAGTAGAGTAATCAATCTCAGAACCATCAGGAAGACGATCCTTCATGCCGACATAAACCTTAAGAGGAGCTGGTTCTTGATTGTGATTATAACCAGCACCAACAATAACAACATAGTCTTTGTGTTGAGGGTTGATTGGCATGAGTTTTTCATAACCAGTCTGACCTAAAGCAGGTGCAGTGTAGGCAACTTCGTTCTTAACATCAACAGCTATTGATGCAAGACCCATCGTTTTATCAGATTCTGTTCTACCAGTCTTTTTAGAGCCAGTGAACATACGACCGATTTCCCACTCTTCAGCAGTAAACCATACATCATCCTCAAGCCCTATGCCATTACCATATTTATTTGCTTGTTCATACCATGCACCACAAAAGGACTGTAGGAAGAAGTCGGCTTCAGAAAGTTTGTATTTATCTAGGAAAGGAACAATGCGTTGACTGGGAAGTGCTTGATTACCCCAGACTAAATTCTCCTTCGTTACTTCATCACCAAATACGTTGTAGATTGTGTTGAATAATTTACCAGAGTCCTTGACCATTCCTTCTGCAGAAGAACCATTTCGCATGAATTTAGCAAATTTTGCACGATCATAATCAATCGTGTGAATGTGAGAACCACTGAAAGTTACACCATTTTTCATAACCCAGTTATAAGTCTCAGGGACTGGTGCTTTACCCATGGTCGCATAAGATTCGGACTGATAAACAACTCGAATAGTATTGTTATCAAGCAGATATGCTGCCTGTCCATCTGGATATCCAGTCAGTGCAAGTCCGTTGTCTCCTACTTCGCCAACAGTAGCGAGTGCTTTAAAGTTTCCATATGGGAAGTTAACGTTTCCGTTAGCACCATCCAGGACTGGGTTCAAAGCAAGACCTGCTTCAGGAATTAGAGCTCTGGTCTCACCAATACGTTTTGTTTCTGCAAGAGTACTGGCAGGAGCTACTAGCATCGTGCCTGTTAATATCGCAGAAAAGAGTTTTCTTTTCATTTTGTAATTTGCGAATTCTATAATTTAGGTGTGGTAACAATTTGTTTGTCACTTATTAAAGATTTTTTATTAGGGTTAAATTGAATTTAAATAATGTATAAATTTTGATTAGCATTAGTAAATAAAGATACGTAGCTAAAATTTTTTTAATAATTAATTGACATTCAAATTTTTTTAATTATTTTAATCAAAAAAATGTTTAACTTCTACTTAATAAAATTGCCTTATAAATTAATAATGTATAAAAACTTTTGACTATGAAAAAACTTCTTTTAATAGTATTTTCTTTATCTTTTCTGTCCTCATGCAGTAATGATAAAGATTTTTTTGTTACCAAAGAAAATGCATTAATTAGTTGCGGTGGGAAATCTCGTATTATCGAAAATGAAAATGAAGAGATAATAAATACAGAAGTGAAGGATTTAAAAGATGGAATAGGTAAGTATGTCGAATTTACAGTTGTAGAAACTGATAAGAAAGGTGGAAAATATAGAATTATTAATTGTTTTCCAAGTGAAGAACCACAAGATTCAATAATAAAAACTATTAAGACGAACTATAAATTAAATAACTAAAGAGACTAAAAAAGAACTTGCGGCTTATTTTAGATTTAAGAAAACTTTTTAGCATCCAGTTCGCTCTTCATTAGCCAGTAGTTGGTTTCAGTCATAGTTTTAGAGAGATCGGGTTTTATCTTTAATTTGTTTTACAAATCAATCTTTAGGTATTGATCTTAATAGAAATATTTAATTAAATCTATTTTTAAAATGTTTTTTTAGAAATATTTGTTAACGTCTAAATTTGTTTTTTTATATAAACTTGATTATTTGGGGTTCTAAAAATTGCGCTCCTCAGAGCAAATATATTCGTATCCAGTTTTAGCGATTTATCTTTGAGTCATCCCCTCAAAACTTGTTTTATCTATTTCTTCAAAATATTTATCTACACAATCTGGCTTTAATTTAAATCTAACAATATTCATAAAATTTTGAGCAGTCAAAAAAAAGGAGCTAATTGCCCCTAGTTTAGATTGACTGTCAATCAGATTGATTTATTCTTCAGGATTCAGAGTAGGGACACCTTCTGCTGAAGCTACAGCAACCCACATAACTGCTGAGGAATTGCCACTATTAGCCATTGTATGAGCAGGAGTATTTGCTGAGAGAACAAATGAATCCCCCTCCTTAAAGGTTTTACTAATACCCGTCTTTTCAGCAAGCGTTAATTCACCACTTTCAATATGACCCAGTAAAGGTACCGGATGGGAGTGCATTGGTATGGTTGCTCCATTTTCTACTTCTACTCTAATCAAACGCATTTCAGCTTTTCCTTTGGGATACTTAAAATTATCTCCATCAATATTTTCTGAAGAGGTGAAGATTTCTTGTACATCAACAGGAGATTCTGCAGCTATGGAAATGCTTGGATTGATAAGCATTAATGCAAAAGCTAATGCGATGAATAAATTCTTGATCATGAATTTGGATTTTTAAAAAATTATTTTAGACTTATAGTATTTATTTTTTAAATATCTGTCAGTACTTGATTTAACTTTTTATGTTTTTGTATAAATCTTTTTTAAAGGAGCTAACTCCTATTATTTCAAATCGAATGTTAATGTGAATTTTCCCCTATTCAATTTTATAAATTAAATCTTAAATTGTGTAGAGAAACTTATATTGAACTCGTTTTTATATAAGTTATATAAATCGAATTAAGTAGTCTATTTTACCAATTGAATATACCTGTTATTAAATAAATATATTTGTTGTTGAAAAGCTCCTAAAAAATACTTTTTCTTGAAATAAAGATTGACAAGACATTCATAAAAAAAACTTTTATAAAACATTAACTTCCTTTATGAATATGTTTTTAACCAACAAATCTCGTTTAAAAATTAAGAATATTGTAAAAAGGATTTCACTAGATGAACCTGTCGCATTGGAGGAAAGAATTTATGTAGAAAAGTTTGCAAAACATAATTCAACTATATGGACATGGCTTAAGAAAGCTAATAGCTTGAGGAGATATGGCAAGCAAAAATCAGATGGAATAAATGGGCTTATTCAGAATCTTGGCCTTGATGGTTTAGAAACTGAAAATCATTTCGATCCCAAAAATGATGATCTTGCTGATTGGTTTAGTGGATCTCCTGATTGGGTGAGGAGGAGCTAATTGCTCTTCGTTTAAAATAAATTCAAATTAATAATGAAAAAAGGGATCTTCCTTAACTTGTCTTGGAGCATAATCACAAATTCCGAATTGCATACATTCTATTTGAGCATCAGTTAGTTTTCTCTCAATTGATAATTTATCAAACAAATAACTAAATTCATAATCAGTATTTTTGCTCTAGGAAATTTGAATCATAACCTTTAAATTAGATCCACTGATTGGAGGTTTCACTTCATGAGTACTTACAAAACGAAATACTTTAAAAACACAAAAAAGATCAATAACACTCTTTGGTTAGATAAATTAATTAATCAACTTGAAAAAAAATCAAAGGGAGTTTGATCATGAATACATTTAGAAATAAACAATTCAAAAATGAATTAGATCCCAAGTATGCCTTCTATGATTGTCTTCGTAGTTGCGAAATTAAGAGTAATTCTGAAAAGTCTTTAGAAGAATGCGTCGAAAATTGTGAACCTAGTCCAGTACCAAAGAATCTTGATGGCTAAGAATAGGAATTTAAACTCTATTCGATACATATTCTGCCGTTATAAGGTTTTTATATAAATTTAAGGAGGGTAATCTTATGACCAACCTTGCAATTGAGCTACTTCTTCTAATTATAGTTTTAGTTAATTTTGGAACCATCCTTACCGCTAAAATTTATTCACAATCAGTAAAAGAAATTCAACGTAAGAGATTATTTTGTAGTGAATCTAAAAGTAACCAATATTGTGTTTTTTAATAAATTAATTCCAAACTAATAACTCTCAAAATAGAGATCTAATCTTAGAAGTTAAGGTTCAGCAAAACTAAAAATAAGGTGTATAAGGTACTTCTGTTTTTAATGAATCCCCGTAGTAACTTTCAGCTGACTTTAATAGGATCCAATAAATATAATTCAGAAATGATTTTTCCATAGGAACTTCTAAACCTTTACTAATTCAAATCAGAATCTCAAATAAAAACATCGTAAAAAATACTTAACTGAACAGATTTAGATTTTTTCAGTTAATTTGCGATGGTTAGGTTTGTATGAAATGCTACTAAAGCTTGTTTTATCAATCGATTTGGTAATATTGCTTGTTGATTCCTTTAATTTCTGAAGATATATTAAAAAACTCTAAAAGTAAGAAATTGATGAGTACTCAAAAAAGCCAAAGCCATAAAAGACAAGAGCAAAATAATACAGAATGGTTAGATGAATTAATCAATAAGATTGAAAGCATGAAAAACAAAATATCAAATACTAATTAATCATTCTTCTACATTTGTTATCAAGTCAGCTTGTAGTTTTATATGCTGACTTTTTTGATGATTTGATAATTTTCCATGCTTCTAATGCAGTGTCTGCATATTGGAAAAGATTTAAATGTTCATCTTCAATTAATCCAAGATCAGCTAAATATTTAAAGTTAATTATCTTATTCCAATACTCTCTACCAAAAAGTATGATTGGGATTTTAGTTTTCATTCCTGTTTGACAAAGTGTCAATAGTTCAAATAATTCATCTAGTGTTCCAAAACCTCCAGGAAAAAATACAGCAGCTACTGATCGCATAACAAAATGGATCTTTCTTAATGCAAAATAATTAAATTTAAAGCAAAGACCGGGAGTTATAAAAGCATTTGGTATTTGTTCGTTAGGTAGACTGATATTTAACCCTATAGAATTACAATTTGCTTCAAATGCACCTCTATTAGCAGCTTCCATAATTCCTGGCCCCCCACCCGTAACAATCACATGAGAATTACAGTTTTTATTTTGACTATTAATTGAAGCAAGTTTAGAAAACTCCCTTGCAGATTGATAGTAATTACTCATTAGAAGCAAATTTTCTAATCTATTTAAATTTCGTTTTAGAAGTATTGATTTATGATTTTTTTTAATTAATTCTTTTATATTTTCAATTCTCTTTTTTGTATTTGATTCTTCTGCAATGCTTGCGCCTCCAAAAATAATTATGGTTGAAAGGATTTTATTTTCTTCAAGGATTAAATCTGGTTTAGTAATTTCAAGAAGCATCCTAACTCCACGCATTTCATTTCGGCCTAGTAGGCCAATATCTTCGTGAGCCAATTTATAAGTATCAGAATTAATAATTAAATTCAGGTTTTTTAAATTATTACTATGGGATACATGTTTTTTCATTTCAAACAAGAGTTTTAACTTTTCTTTCTAGAGGATTAAAATGTATTCTTTTGATTTTGTTATTTTCGTAAATCCAATAAACAGGCGGACTTTTTCTTGCCTTAATTAAATTAATTTTGTCTAATTTTTGGGGAATAAATTCTTTAGCAGGATCAAAAAATTTATCTCTTTTGGGTTGGTTTAAAACAATACTACCTTCTTTCCCTGAGATAGATCTGTGATAAGTACCTATAGGAATTTCTAATGCTCCCATAAATCTATTTAAATAAATCACATGATGAGGTTCATCCCAGGAAGGATTTATTAAAATAAATTCCCTTTCTCCAGTGATAACTAAATTGTGGTCAATTTGATGATTGTGAATGTAATATTGCTCATCTTTTAAATCATCTGGAGGAGATATAGCTTCTCCAGAATGGATCACAACATCAGAACCATTAGAACTATCTATGCCTGCATCAAAGAATGTGACTTTTGGAGTCTCTCTAAAAATATTTATTGGTAAGAATCTTAATTCCATAGTGCTAACTCCCTCTTAGAAAATTTATAAATACTAATAAAATTTATTAACTTTTAAAAAAAAGCTATTTTTTTTTTTTTCTAATTACAACAAACTAAGCAATCTTCTTGACTTGGATAATCTATACATTCTTTGTTTAAAGTTTCTTCTAAGAAATCTACTTTCTTAACATAATCAAGATCTTTTAATTCTTTTTTTGGAACCGTGAACTGAGTTTGTAGTTTCATTTTCTATTCTCCTAATTAATACTGTTTTTTGAATCCATTCCAAGTTTGAGAAAACCTTAATCCCAGATAAGAAATTAAAATTGTCCAAAATAAAATTTCTATACCTAAATTAGTCATTTGCTTGGCCTCCTTTCTGTCTGATTATTCTTTAGTACGGGTATTATCTAAAAATCAAGCGTAAGAATACCTAAAAATTAAAGTTTTAATCACAAAAAATCTTGCAATGGTTGTTACTCGGATGTTCTGCACATTCGTTATTCCAATAAGCTTCAATTTCTTCTGACTTATTGTCATATGAAAGATTTTTTTTATCCAAATTAATTTCTTGGATAGTAAATGTGTTATTTAGTGCCATAAGACTTACCCCTTTACTACAACTATGTTCTAATTCATTTGAATGCTAAATTTCAAGTTGTATGTGTGCGGTAAGAGGAACAAAATTGTACGGATTAAGGATCAAAAAAAAATCTCAAATTATAAATGATTGCAAGGAAAATATCTTCAAAGATTTTATTCTAACTTTAAAAAAAATTTGTATAAATTTTGCTTAGAGATTATATTTTCTTAATATTTTCTCAGATATGCCAGTATCTATCATTCATCTAATCTATCTGCATATTCTCTTAAAATCTCAGCCATCTTTTGATGTGGAATTTTTTGTCGATATTCTCTACAAAAATCAAAAAATTTATCTAAGAAATCTTTCATTGAAGATGACATAAAAATCAGCGTTTCATTTTAAAAGTAAAGTATGCAAACCCACCAAGCAATAAAAGACTTACAACCCCATAAGTAATCGCTATGCCGTAGATGTAAGTCATCTATTTATAAAGACATAAGCAGAATATAAATAAACTAAGAAAACTCCAATAGCTATGAAACTTCCATAAATAAGAAAGTTCCAAAATCTATATAATTTAGGTTTTTTAAATTCTTTTTCTTCTTCTTTAGTAATCATTTATTTTCTTTTTCTTTTCTGGCAGCATTACCTTTTGCTCTTAATACCAAAGTTATCGTAAGAGCAGCGCTTAATATCACAGCATCAATTAATAGGTGCGGGGAAATATTCATCAGGTGCAAAGAGAAATAAGAAGAGTCATTATCCTTTCAGCAATAAATCTATTAAACATTAAAAAAGAGGGATTTATCCCTCTAAGTTTAGATCGACTGTCAATCATAGTCTAATTAAGCTTTTTAGCTTCTCTAAAAAAACAGTATTTTATTTAGCCAGAGCAAGAGAAGGCACCTGCAAGAATATTTTTAAAAATTGGTGCTTGACCCAAGGCATACAAAAAGAAAGTTGATGATGTGAGAGTAATAGCTATTTTAGAAGCCCTGTTAACTTTCAAATTTGATACTTTTGCAAATGCAGAGTTCATTTGTTCTTTAATTTATTGATCTTATAATAGCTGCAAAAATTAAATATTCAGCATCAATATTTACCAAAGAATAATTTTATTGCTCCTTTTTCTCAGCTTGCATTTTTACTAGCTCAAATTCTTTTTTAGAAACTATTCTGATTTTGTATGCTGGATATCTTGTCTTCCACCATTTATTGATCGAAATAGCTACTCCTTCTAAATTTTGGGTACAAATATTGACCCATAGAGTTTTAGTTTCAATTTCTTTGTAGAATTCCCAACTTGTAGGTGAAGCCATTAAAAATCGCAAATGAAAAAATTCAATGAATTATGGGAAATGGTCCATAAGCTAAAACTTTTGTTTTTTTAATAAGAGGATTTAGTTGAAGATATAGAGTTTTCATCAAGTGGAAATAAAAACTTTAAACAAAAGATTGTCATCACTTTCGCCTTCTAGGATAGTATTACTCTAATTTTATAACGAGTTTCAATTAAAAAATATCTCCGCAAAGAAGGGGCCAAAAATTGACACCTCTTGGTGAAACTCTTCCAAAGAAACACCATTAAAATCTTACTCTGAAAGTTGCAAAGTTAAACAAATTAACAAAATCAAGATTAACAATTTATGCGGCTTTTTTAAAAGGGTTCATATTCCTTAAAAAGTTATTACTTTTGCGGGTACTCATTTTTCTATATCTTTGATTTATATCCAGGATATACTTTCTAGCTTTCTTATCACTTTCAATTTTCTTTTTTCGAAGACGTGAAGCCCTTAAATCTTCTATGGACATGAGGCCATCATCTTCATTGAAATTTAAATGATCAAATTGCATCAGTTTAAGAAATTAAGTTTCTTCTTTAATTGCAAGATTAACAACCTTATCTTTATTTGCAATAGAGATAATTAACCAACTTAAATCAAATTAGTTATTCAATTTTCAGAAAGCTATGAATTTAAGTATTAAAAACTTTCTAAAATCAAGAAAAACTTTTGATTGAATTAGATGGAACTTCTACAGATACAAATGATTCTCCATAATGAGATTCGGCTGATCTTATCAGTAACCAATAAAAGAAATTTACTAAAGCTTTCTCCACGAGGATTTAGTAACTAATTTAAATAAACTCATCATTTTTGTAATAGCAATATACAAAATAAATTTATTACGCAATCAAGATATTTACCTCATAAAGCATAGTTGCATATTACCTAAGTAAAATTTGCACTCTCAGGCTTTAGGCAGCGGACTAAATCCTCGTGGAGTATTGGACTTTAGTCCGCTCTATTTTTTTAGCAAAAGAAAAATAGCACTGCAAGGTAACTAGATCACCAATTTAATATTTGACTCTGAATAAGCTAATTGAGCAAGAGTATCTGAGCATATGTTGGGGTTGTTTATTGTATAGAATTGCTACGAAACTTTTGTTATATCAATGGCTTCAGTATTTTTGCTCATTGATATATTCATTCTTAAATAATATTATTATTGATGCCTAAAGAGGGTTTAATTTTGAAGAAAATAATTAAATTTTTTAAACTGCTCAAGAGAAGGATCGATATTCTTAATGCAGAGACTGAATTGAAGTTTATATTGGAAAATAAATAATGGGATTCCCACATTGTCCTATTTGTGTAGTTCTAGCATTTGTTTCAGTTTTTATGGGAGTTACTCGTAGTTATATCTTCTTTATTCTTTTTCGGGAGTTTATGAGAGCCGAATCTACCTTTAAATTTAAGTTTGGTTTCTATTAATTGTTGACATCTAAGTATAAATACTTTATAAATAGATTGTAGTGAATACTACAAAATCGTCCGATCTACCATCTGATAGACCGCAGTACGACTCAAGCCATAGGACGGGGACTTGAGCAAGTTCAGGAGCTGCATCATGGTAAACATGTATTTCAATGGAAAGTCATTCGTATATTGTAGAAAACAAGAAGAAAAGATTATAAAGCTTACTTATAGAGGATCTATTTACTTGAAATAAGATCTCTTATTTATTTTAAAAAAAAAAGTTTGGACATTTATTGACGTTTTTGGATTAAGTATTTATTCATACTTTATAAGAAGAACTTATAGTGAATATATTTTTTGCCTATTTAAAAATTCATATATTCGTATATTTAGTAACGAGAAATTAATTTTAAATTAATTAATTTGTAATTAGATTTTTAAAAGGTTATGCAACCTATTTCTGAGGAACTTTACAAAAAAATAGTTGAGAGTTCTAAAAAATGAGTAAGTTACTAATTGCTTTATTGGCTTTAGATATAGGCGTTAGTCTGTCTAAAGTTTTTATTTTTACCTGAAAATCAAATTATTTAGCATAAAAGTAGCAATTATTTTCTAAAACAAGAAATAATTACTGGTTATTTTTTATTTGATCTACTTATTTTATAAAATACAAAATTAAACCAATAAAAGAACTTCCCACAAGTAACAGCACCATTAAAAGGGCTATTAACTTTGCTAATCCCATAAAGATAAATCCGAATTTCCTGTAGATCTTTGCATCCAGTGAATTCTCCACACATTATTTACTTTTTTAAAAATTGAAGTAACTGTTGGCAAGTCATCATTAGGTGTCCCTTTATAAGTAAATTTTGAACCTAGTGTAAAAATGCACATTACTATGTTGTCGCTTAAAAATTCGAATCGGTGAATTTTTGTTATTTCTGCCTTTTCTTGAACTATATCACTATTAATTATTTGTTCGAACCCTTTTGCATCTATAGGATTACCACTAGGTCTTATGAATAAAAAATCTGGAGTGGCATTTTCAACAAAAAATGAGGCCATTTTTTTAGGATTAGCAAACTCATTTAATAATGAAATTATTGTTTCTTTATCATTCATAAAAAAAAGGGACGTAACCCTTCTAGTTTAGATCTGCTGTTTAAAATGTACAAATCGAAATAGGATAAATCTAAAAAAAACTTGTTAGAATATTCGAAATAATTTGATTTATTATATAAATCATGATCAATTCATTAAACAAATTAATGCCGGTTGGCAAAAAGGTCAAAAAATATTTGCCTTTCTTTATTGGATTTAAATTACTTACATTTACTGGCTTTCTTACTTATTTAATGAATCGCTAATCGATATAACCTTAACAATAAAGTTAAACTAAATTAAGATCTAGTGAACAAAGAAGAACGAACTAAAAGATTTAAGTCTTTGTCAAGTATGCAAAGACAAAAACTTATACTAAAGAAGATGAAAGAGAGAGGCATAGAGGTGGGAAGTGGAATTCCTAATAAAAAATACGATAGCAAAGAGGTTTATGAATTAATTCATATTGCAAATTGCTTCCCAGAATTAAGAGAGAAAAAATAAAAGAATATTTAGGTTTCTTTAATTAAGTAATTTATTTTGGTTCCCTTATTGCAGTAATAATTAATCCACCTATCAACGCGAGATTCATAAATACTGCTCTTTGATGAAAAGGGAATAAATGAAAAATTATTGTTGTTGGAATAATAAATAGTAATAAAAAGACTGAACCGATTTTTTGATTTTCCCCAAATATAAAAAATCCAGAACCCAAGATAAGACATATAATTGCTCCCACGAGAAGAATAGATGAAATTGGTTCTGGAATACCTTTTGAAGAAATATATTCAACTGTTCTCTCAAAATCATTTATTTTGCCTGGAATTGCCGAGATAAATATTGCTGAAATTGATAATCTTGAAAAAAAATCTAAAAAAGATTTGAAACTTTTATTTTTAAAAAAAGAATTTTTCATAATCTTATTATAAGAAAAAAATTTTATGTGTTTGATAGATACTTTACTAGTACGAAATACTTTTAAATTTTTCTCAAAGAGGTTTAGCTCAATTAATAGAAATCTTTTTAATTAATGTGACTCTTTTTAAGGTAATTAATAGTAATTTATGCATTGTCTTTTTATATTTATGAAATGATAAATTTAATTAAAATTAAATGTTTAAAAAATTTATTTTAACTTCTTTTTTACTTTTTAGTTCTCTAATAACTATATATCCTTCAAAAAAAGAAAATACTAATTTTTTCGATTATTGTTATTCTCTAGAAAAAATAATTTCTAGAAATACATTAGAAAAAAGTAAGAATCTATCGAAGAATTTTAAGTCTTTAGCAAAAGATATTACTCTATTTGGGACTAACAAAACTAAAGGTACTTTCGCTAATAAGATAATTGATCAATATAAAAATTCCAAAAAATCATTTATTATAACCGTTGTTCCAAATCAAATTTATTGTTTAGCAGGATATTGGATTGAGGAGGTAAGTCCAGGAAAATTTGAATCCATTTTCCGAGAGAAAACCAAACAAAAAATAAATGAATATAAGAATAATAAAAAAGATATAGATAAATTTATTAAAGAAATTAATTTAGAATATAAATCTATAAAAAAAGAAATTAATGACTTTTTTTAGAAAATCAAAATCTTTTTTCTAATAAAATTGATTTAATTTTTATGGCCGATTCATTTTTTAGATTGCGAAATAAAAAATAGAAGTAATCCCAAAATAATTACAAATCCAAAAATTGATAAAGTATAAATTATTTTATTTTTGAGATTAAATTTAAGTTTGTTTTTGGTAATTTTTCCAAAGAACAGAAATTTTTTATTTGATAATAAATCATATTTTTCAGAATTATTTTCAAAATAATAATTTTTAAATACTTCCTCCCTATTT
This sequence comes from Prochlorococcus sp. AG-424-P16, assembly GCA_003213255.1. Lineage (GTDB taxonomy): Bacteria > Cyanobacteriota > Cyanobacteriia > PCC-6307 > Cyanobiaceae > Prochlorococcus_A. Next base: position 12,030 of record QCNI01000008.1, on the reverse strand, counting down.
TTATCAATGTCTATTTGCAAGTTATTTTCAGATGCACCAACTTTGTAATTTGATTGCTCATAGAAAAATTCATGCATATTTGAAATAGTTTTTATTTTTTTATTTTTGCAATCAAGTTTAGTTTTTTTTATATTATTATCAAACCATTCGTCATAAACTATAAAGTTTGGTTTAGCAAAATAAGAAAAGATTCTATTAGAAAAATTTATATTAAAAAAATAAATCAAATAAAAAAAGAAAGTTATTTTTGTAGGTAAATTTCATAAATCATTTTTTTAAATCATCATTAATTGTCAAGTTCTTATTAAGAGTAATTTTATAGATTTCCAAGCTTCTTATTATTTGATTTTTTTAATATTATTTTGCTAGAAAAGTCATTATTTGGACCTTCTTGTGCCACCGTAAGAATAATTATTACGTTTAGAAATTATATTCCAACATTCTTTACAACAAAAAATCCAGTCTTTATGCATTATGGATTTAACTCTGTAATGAATTTTATCTGGCTTATGACAGGAATCACATTTTTTCAAAAATTTTTATCTTCGCTAAATAGACTTTAGATAAAAAAAAATTGATTGAAAATATTCACGAAAAATTTTTATCGTGTCATTATAAAAATGCACTCTACACATACTGAAGCAAAGCAGTGGTTTTGTTGAGTGCAAATATTTTGTATTAATTAAAAAATTTTCTCATTTACATTATTTTTTATACTCAATGTATCAATATTAATATTCAATTTATCAAGTATTTTATTTGGCTTTAATTTAAAAAAATTTTTTATTATACATCTAAACTAGAACTTTAAAAAGAAACTCACGAATCATATTAAATTAATTTTAGTATTAGTTTATTGATCTTTAGTAAAATGAACATTTACCTTTTCTGGACATTATTTTTAGCTCTATGGGCAATTGTTCCCTTGATGATTATTAAAGGTAGAGTTGACGAAGAGCCTAAGATTCAGACTTCACCAAAAGTTAAAGAAAAGAAAAAAGGTTGGTTTAATTAACAGAATTTCTGAATTATTAGTAATAAACTATAAGGTAAATTTTAATAATTTAAATTAAAGTTTAAATAAAATTGATTTATTAAAAGTGGATAAATTAAAAAATAATTTTCTTTATTTGATTGTACTTGGGGGTAGAGCAAAAAAAGCTAATATTGAATTACATGATGTTAGATGGGTTGTTGGATCTAAAATTGAAGACACATTCGATACTTTAAGAAAGGATTGGTTTGGATCTTCAAAAGGTTTGCATATTGATAGCTATAAAAAAATACAATATATAGATGGCCATAAAATTAATTTAATACATATCGAAAAGAATAAAATAGGAAAAAAGCAATTAGTAAAAAAAATAATCCCAAAAAAAAATTTATGGTTTGTCAATATTGGAGGATATGATCCAACTTCTATGCAGGAAAAACATGAATTTGGATTAGTTATAGCTTCAAGTAAATTAGAGGCAATAAATATAGCTAAATCTAAATGGCTTATTGGATGTAAAAAAAAGCATAAAGATGATGTTGCTTCTTTAGAAAATTTAAGTACTTTAGATGACTGTGAAGTTATAAAAAATATAGATAAATGGGAAATAGAGTTAATACCAGATAATAATGTTCATGAAGAAAATAATTTACCTGATTGGTATGGTTATAAAAGAATAGATATAATTTAAAAATATCTTTTGGCTAGCTTTATTTTCTATTAAAGTTCTTCAAATCTTTTAAAAAATGCTTTTTAGAGAAAAACTTTATAGAGAGCTTGATCTTCTTAAGAAATAAATTCCACCTCCCAAAGATATAAATACTGGCAACCAAGCTGCAAAAATTGGTGTTAATAAACCTTTTACTCCTAAGGAACTAAATAGGAATGACATAATGTAGTAAATTAAAATAAGAATAACGCTTAATCCAAATCCTTGGCTTCGTGAAGATCTTAAATTAGATTTTGATCCTAAGCTACTACCTATCAATCCAAATACTAAACAGGCGCATGGCAGAGTAAATTTTTCTTGAATCCTTACTTTCATTTTTCTGGCTTCTTTTATATTACCAGAATTCTCATATATGTTTTTAGCTGCAATTGCCTCTGCAACTGTCATATCATTGGCATCCTTTTGTATCTCTGAGACTTTAAGAGGCCCATCGCCTAGAGGATAAAAATAAGTACTGAAATTTACAATGCTTGTTTGAGCATCTGAAGAAAAATAGACGATCTTACCATTTTTAAAAATCCATCTTAAATTATCATTATCAAATGAGGCACTTTCTGCTGAGAGAACTTGCTTACTTCCAATTCTTGAGAAATCTAATAATGTAACATTTTTCATAATTTTATTTTGAACAACTCTTGAGAAGAAAATTTGTGTGAGATAGGTATTTTTTTCACTTGGTTTATTTGTTTTTGGATCAATAAGCGAACCATATCCAGGAAAAAAAACATCATTACCAGTTTCAATTGTTGTTGATTTACCTAAACCATCTCTAATTGAGATTTCTGCAAGTTTATTAGAATAAGGAACTAAACTATTGTTAAAAAAGAAAGTTAGACAAGTCATAATTATTGAAACAATTAATGCAGGGACTATAAATCTTGATGTTTTAATTCCAAGACTCCTTAATGCTAATAACTCTGAGTTTGAGGACAATTTACCATAAGTTAATAGGGTCGATAACAATACTGACATAGGAAATGAGAGTACTAAAAACCCTGGCAATTTTAAAATTAAAATCTTTAAAGCTAATGAGAATGGAAATCCAAATTCCACAATTTTCCTTATCAAATCAAACATCACTCCAATAGAAAGAGAAACTACTGTAAAAGCTGAAATAGAAAAGATTAAAGGGGGTACTAATTGTGCTATCAACCACTTATCTATAAGAGGTACGATTCTTATCAAAGAATAGATATTTTTTACAAAATAATTAAACATAAAATTTATTTAAAAAAAAGTTTAGATTTTTTTAATATTGAATAACTAGGGATCACTAATAAACTAGGGAGATAAAATAGGCTCCAACAACAATGTGGATATGCAAAAATTGCGAGTAAAATTTTTGATCTTTTATGAATTTCTATATTAAAACAATATTCTTTAATTAAATCATATCTAAATAAATTTTTTTGGATAGGTTCGTATGTTTTCAATTCTTCACCAAAAGTACAATATATTAATATAGAACTTACAATCCAAACAAATATCCATCTCCCATAATCCCAACCTGAAAAGCACAAAATAGAAAAAGGGAAGAATTGTAAAGATAAAATAAAAAACTTTATCTTAAAGTCTTTACCTGAATTATCTCCTAAGAAAAAACTAGCCAAGAAAATAGTAGTTATTAACCAAGCTAAAGGAACCCATAAAATACCTTTGAAATCAATCAAAGATTCTAAAAGGATTTTTAAAACTTGTTTAAAATCCCAACCAATTGCATTTATAGCTCCCAAAGGAAATTCGTAATTAAGGTTTTCAAAAGGGAATAAAAATGAATTATTTAACCAAGATTGATGAATAGAAATTGCCTGATTTTGATCACCTTTAAAAATAAAACAACAAATAAAAAAGCATAATGATGGAATTAATTTAAAAAAATTATAATAATTGTTTTTGTATTCATTATCTTTACTAATAAGAATAAATTGTATTGGCAAAGCATAAATTGCAAATGATTCATGAATCAATATTGCAGCAATATTTAGTAAATTTAAAAAAATAAGATTTATCCTTTTTGATTTTATAAGTTTTAAAGAAATAAGAAATATTAGTAAAAGAAGTGAATCTTTCCTTATCAAAAAATCACCGATTATAGGCGCCATAAATATGCATGGTGACAGTAAAAATACATCTGAAATTTTATTTTTAGCCTCAATAAAAGTTAATTTTATTAATAGATAATATGATGAAATACTGATCAACCAAATTATAAATATTGGCGAAATTTTTGTTGCATTACTGAAAAGGTATATTCCTTCTCCTAAGAACCCTCTTCTTATAAATCCACCTTGATAATTTATTAGCCACTCCCCAATTGTCCAACTATCATTTAGGTAAGTTTTATTCGATAAGGTATTTAGTATCCCACCTACGATTATTAAAAAAGAAAATCCAATTAAAAGATTTTTATCTAAATTATTATTGTTATTACTATATTTTTGAAAAAACTGCATATTACATTTTTAATCTAATAGATAAGTCTGACTTAAATAAATTATCAGGATCCATTTCTTTTTTTATTGATTTCCAAGATTGATATGAACGATAAGTTTTTTTAAACACTTCAGGTTTTTGTCGCAAGTCTTTAGCTAAATATATTTTCCCACCAATTGAAGCAAGTTCATTATCTAATTCATCAAGTACACCTAATAATTTAAGATTAGATCCAGGCAAATCAACCGCTAGGGTCCATCCTGGTTGGGGGAAAGATAAGAAAGCGTTGTTAGTTCTACCAAATCTTTTCAAAACAGTGAGGAAACTATAAGCTGAACATTTCTTTAATTTATCTAAAGTTTTTGAAATAAAATATGATTTATCATTAGGAACAACAAACTGATACTGATAAAAACCTTTCGAGCCATAAATTCTATTCCAATTACTTATACCATCAAGAGGATGAAAGAATTGAGAAATTGTTTGGATGTTATTACCCAACGTACTTGACTTCCTAAACCATAACTCATTAAAGGCTTTTGCAGTAAATTTATTTAATAAGCCATTAGGAAACAGATTAGGCGCACTTCCTAAATTTTTAGAATCATAGAAAAGATGATTTGAATTGCTATTATCTAAATCTTCTAATCTTGCATGTTCACCACAAGTTAAAACTCCCCTTGTTTTTTTATGTAAACTATCAACCCACGCAACACTATATGAATACTCCTTATCTTTAGATTGCATTAATTCGAGTAATGCATCTAAATCTTTACAAATAAAGGTATCTGCCTTTATATAGGAAGTATCAATTTTAATTAAAGAGATTGTCGCTTCAAGAATGATCCCTGTCAAACCCATACCGCCAATGGTTGCCCAAAAAAAGTTATTTGTTTTGCCAGAATTATTTTGAATTGGTTTCAATTCCTGAATGTCTCCTCTACCATCAATAAGTAAAATTCTTGATACATGATTACCTAAACTTCCATCTTTATGATGATTCTTACCATGTACATCTGCAGCTATGGCTCCACCTATAGTGACTTTGGCAGAGCCTGGTGATACAGGTAAAAAATATCCCAAAGGGACAATTACCTCTAATACTTTTTCAATAGATACCCCACCGCCAACTGTTAGTTGATTGCCTGAGATAGAGATAGTTTGAGAAAAATTTACATTTAATATAAAATCTTCTTTCAATTGAGCCGCATCTCCATAGGATCTTCCAAGTCCCCTTGTTATTAGTGAAGAGGTATATGATCCCTTAATAAAATCTTTTATTCCTTGTTCAGATTCTAATTTTAGAAATTTAGATTCAACAAAAGATTTTCTACCCCATCCTGAAATTTGTTGTATTTCAATTAAGGAATCTAAATTTAAAAATTGTTTCATAGTTTTGAGATAATGGTTTTAGGTAAAATTGAGATAATTTTCATCACAAATAGCCACCAAAAAGGTAAATATTCAATCCCTTCACGATTTGGTTTATTAATTAATTTTTTTGCAATATATTTTTTACTTGCACATAAAATTTTAGGAGCTTTTTTAATAGTTGTGGAAGTATAAATAAAACCAGCTTTGATTATCCTTATTTTAAAAGGTTTTTTATGTAAGGTATTATGCAACCCCTCACAAAAAATTGTTAAAGCTGCTTTAGCCGCTCCATAATGATGATTAGATGGTCTACCCAGATCCCCCGCAACTGAGCTTAAAATCCAAAGATAACCAGGTTTCGATATTCTATCTTCAGAAGTTATTGAAATTATCCAAGGTATTAAAGAATAATAATTTACTCTTGAGATTTTTAATGCCTCACCTAAATCATTTTGTGCCAAAATTGAATTTCCTAAATAACCTGCTGCAATAATATAAAGATCATAAAAACCTACACTTGGTTTAGCTTTTAAATCTCCTTTGAGTAGATCAAACTCTTCACTAGTTATTTCCAAATCAAATTGATCTTTTAATCTTTTTAAAAATATCTCATTTTTTTTGGAATCCCTTGAAACGAAATGAAATTTTTTTGTTCCTCTCTTAACCAAATGCAAACATATCTCTTGAGCGATTTCGCTATTCCCGCCAAGAATAAATGCGCTTTTGAAGATATTTAAATTATCTCTTTTTCTATTGAGCATCTTTAAAAACTTCTTTTTGAATAAAAAATAATGAAACAATTCCTAGGAATGATATATACCATAATGTCATCAATCTAATTATAGATGTAATTGGAATCCCATAATCAATTGGGATACTTTGGTTTTTTAAAATATAAACAGTAATTGCTTCTGTCGAACCTAACCCACCTGGCAACATAGTTAAAGCCCCGATTAATCCAGCGGTAGTATGTATAAAGGTAGATTCGAAGAATGAAATATCAAAACTTAATTTATGCAAAAGTAATAAGAAAGATATTCCCTCAAGACCCCATGAAATAATCGACAGGAAAGTAATTTTAAGTAAGATATTTATCTTTAAAATATTATTGAAATTATTTAATCTTCTTAAATCCCTGAATTTAAAAAACTTATTTAAAAAGTTAAATTTTATGTTATCAACATAGTTTATTAATTTTTTATAGTATTTAAATCTAATTAAAAAAATCAAAAGCATAAAAATTATTACCCCTAATATTAATGATTTCCCTACAGGTAATATTAAAGTCTTCTCGTTATTCAATAAAAAACAGAAAAGGTATATAAGTACTGCAATTAAATCAAATAAACGTTCAAAAATAATTGCAATAAAAGAATAATTTAAAGGAACATTAAATACTTTCTTAATGAAAAAACATCTTACTAATTCACCTATTTTCCCTGGTGTTGCTGTAAAAGCGTAAGATGCCAACCATAGTTTAGATTCAGTTTTTGCTGAGGGATAAAAACCAAAACTGTTAATTATTATTCTCCACCTGTAGTATCTCATTAAATAACCTATTGATATGAGAAATAGACCAAAAGAAATTTCATAATATAATTTCTTAGTTAAAAAAAATAAATTACCAAAATTTCCAAAATCAGAAAAAAATAAATAAATAAAAAGAGTTAAAGGGAATAAAAAAATTAAAGACCTAAGTGATGAATTAATTTTTTTATTAATTAAATTATTCAACTAGCAAATCCTATATAAATGATTATTAACAACCAGGATAATACTATTATTTGAATAGGTTTATCAGTAAATATTATTTTTTCTGGGGTTTCAAGGTTTATATTCGATTTTTTTAAAATTCTATTTCCCTTAATTTCGCTCAACATTTGATATCTAAATATTCCTAACATTACCAAAGGGATTGTGATTATCATGAAAGGCGATTTTGAACCTCCTATTGATGGACCATAAGCCCATAATGAATATGTCATAATAGTAGAAGAACTTAAAACTGCTTCAAATTTATTTATCAAAGTTAAAGAATAACTTTTCAAAACTTTTCTAGTATTTAATTTACTATTTCGAAGATTCACTATTTCAGCTTTCCTTTTTTCAACTGCTAAGAAAAGAGATAACATTCCCACAGACAATAGAAACCATGAGGAAATAAAAATGTTTGCAGCAACACCGCCAGCTATAGATCGTAAAATAAATCCACTCGCTATACAAAAAAACTCAATTATTGGTATATGCTTTAATTTAAAGCAATAAAGAATTTGAACTAAAAAGTATAAAATTAAAATAAATCCAAAAAAAATATTTATACTAAATCCAATGATGAAACTTAAAGAAAAATAAACTAAAGAAAGTATAAATGCAGATTTTATAGAAACTAAACCTGATGCTATTGCTCTAAATTTTTTTGTTGGATGTTCTTTATCTTTATCTTTATCTATCGAATCATTTATCAAATATATAGATGAGGAAATTAAGCAAAATGCGATAAATGCTTTGATTGAAGTTAATAATGTTTGCGTATCAAAAGAAAACGCGAAAAGAGGGGCTAAAAATACCAGTAGATTCTTAGTCCATTGATTGGGTCTACTTGCTAAAAATAAATTTTTGATTATATTCACTAAAAAATTCTATGCTTATTATAAAATATCTATGATTTTTAAACCAATATAAAATTGATAGTTAAGAAAATATTTTGAATCTTTAAAACTAAATAATAAATGAGGAAACATTTTAACACTTGCAAAAAAACGAGAAATTTGGTTTCTTTAAAAAAAGAGTTAAAACATGAAAAACAAAAATTTAATATACGAATGCAATTGCACACACTGCCAACAAAAATTAAATCAAATTAATAATGCAAAACTATTTTGGGACAAATTAATTTTAAGAAAAAAGTTAGTATAGTTTATCTACAAAATCCTCTAAGTTTTTCAAACTTTATTGTATTAAAGAAAATTTTTAAAATTCTATTACTTGTAGAAAAAATAAGTTGTAAGATTTCTAGAACTTTAGAACTAAGCTTTTTTCAGAGTAATTATATTATTTAACCTTTTGATTTCTTTTGTATATTCTATTTTCTCTATTTAAAAGTAAAAGAATGATAAGTATGCAGAAGGGGATGAGAATAAAATCCAAAGACATTAATTGTGGAATCTCTATTTTTTATTTAGCAATAAATTAAATTATTGACATTTTTATAAAAAATTCAAAGCAAATTTTTTAGAAAAATATTTTATGTCGATAGGATTATTTACTTGCTTTTAAAATTGAGAGAGCTTGCAGTATCCCAACGGCAAGCTCATGACGACTTAGTTAATTCAGATTTTCTGATTTAACCAGCTAAGCACTTCCTAAATGCTAATGATATTCTAATAAGTAAAATTACTCACTGTGAGTATAAATGCTTATTTTTAGCGATTTACCTGTAATTTTGTTAATAAAATGTGATTTAAATAAAAAATTTTACTTTTAAAATACCTTTTTAAACAGAAATGTCACACATCGCACCATCAATACTAGGAGGTAAATCATTAAAGGCTTTTAGTTTACATAAGTTAATATTCGTGTTACTTTAGTTAACAATTATTACTATTATTAATGACAAAATCAGGAGTAACTACAGAATCAGGTGGAAGACAGAATATGTTCCCATCAGAAACTAGGCCTTATATTGATGAAACTGTATCTTATGATGGATATCCTCAAAATGCAGAAAAAGTAAATGGTAGATGGGCTATGGTTGGTTTCGTTGCACTAATAGGTGCTTATGTCACAACAGGCCAGATCATTCCAGGAATTTTTTAGTTACTAGGTAATTGTTTTATAAACTATTTGTTTTAGCTAGGCTATTTAGTGTTTTAAACGAATAATTTGGATTTTACTTTAAATTTGAAAATAAGAAAAACCATATAAAAGTTATGGCATTTAGGCTAAATATTATTCCTAGAAATATATAAGCAAACTTTTTGCCAATGAATGCTGTCTCTGGTTCAAGCTTTACTCTCATTAAATCCTTGAATTATCTAAATAAAGATAGCATTAATTAACAAATAAATTTAAGTTTTACAGAAGAAGAATAATCAATTTAATATTCCATTTTAAAAAGTCAATCCATAACATTAATATCATTCAGGTTGAGCAGCTTCTGGCCAATAAATTTTACAAAATTAGTCAAAAAAAAATAGCCTAATAAAAATTAAATCAGGCTATTTGAAAAATTTGAAATTTAATTTAGATAAAACCAGGAATTATTTGCCCAGTAGTTAAATATGCTCCAACTAGAGCGACAAAACCTATCATTGCGAATCTACCATTAAGTTTTTCAGCAACGATTTTTTCTTTTTCAATTATTTTAGGTTCGTTATTTTTCATTAGAACCAACCTGGAATGATCTGGCCTGTTGTGACATATGCACCAACTGCTGCAACGAAACCTAACATTGCCGCCCAACCATTAAAACGTTCTGCTTCTGGAGTCATTTTTGTTTGTGTAATTTGTTAATAAATATAACATAATTATTTAATAATGTAAAGAAACTAAGGGATTATTCTTGACTTTATCAGGAAAAATTAAAAAACTGTTACATATATGTATCGAAATACACCTTATCGGTATTTTAATTTTTGTTCTGATTTTTTAAATATGGATTAAAAGGTATAAGATTTTCTCCTTATTTTTTTGGAGCTGTATCCTCATTTAGAGGTAATTTAAATTAATATATTATGAGAGTCAGCTAGTAGGGATACAGGCTGACTCTTTTTTTGAGAATTTTTGGTTTTTGACTAAAAGTAGTTTTTAGAATTCAAATAATTGCTATTAATAAATTAGATATATATGAATTTATGTCATTCGCGACCTACTACATGCATTTAATTTTTGGAAGGATTCCTTCTCTAATAAGTTCTGATTTAATACTTTACATCTTGCCTGCTCTTACAATTTCAATATTATTATTTAGCCTTAAAATAATGTTTTTCAAGACTCCTAAATTGAGAAAGGTTAAATAAACAAGGATTTTAGAATTAATCTTTTTACTGAAGTGCCCAATTTTTTTAATTTTGGATAATAGACTTTTTTTTTCGGCAACTCAAAGGAATAGAGACTGCATTGGTGATGTACTATCCAGAGTTATAAAAAAAGGTTCAGTATTGGAAATCGGGAGTGGCAGTGGTGAACATGGAGTGTTTTTTCAAAAACGATTTCCTGGAATAATTTGGCAAACAAGTGACCCAGAGTTAGTGCATAGAAAAAGTATAAGTTCTTGGATTGAGTATGAAGACCTTTCTAAGAAAATGCCACAGCCTCTTGAGATTGATGTTGAAAAAATTCCTTGGAAAATTCCATTGATATTAGCTAATTCTTTGCAAGGAATAGTCTCTATAAATATGATTCATGTAGCAGAGTGGTCTTGTACTGTAGCACTCTTTAGAGAGTCAGGAAAATTACTGAATAAGGGACAATTTTTGATTTTGTATGGGCCATTTAAAATTTGTAATAAGCATACAAGTGAAAGTAATTATTTTTTTGATAATTCATTAAAAATGCAAAATGATCTTTGGGGTATTAAAAATCTTGAGGAAGTTTGTGATGTGAGTAAGAAAAATGGTTTTTCTCAAGAGGATATTATTAGAATGCCCGCAAATAATTTTTCAATAATTTACAGAAAAGTTTTTTGATAAGGCAAATACAAATATCAATAAGTTTTTAAAATTCATCTTATTAGGTGATCAACCTGATAGTTTTTTGCTCCATTCTTTATGCTTTTGATCTAAATTTGAAATTTTTTCGCCTAAACTCAACTGTCTTTCTAATAATTCAACTTTTGTAAGTGTTATTTTTTCCGAATAAAATTTAATAGGCTGTTTACCATGTAAATTGTCACCACTCATAGAATTACTAAGCTTGTGAGTATTTTCTAAGATGAAAAATTTGTCTTTGCTAATTCTTTTATATTTTTTTCAGATTTGCGTAAATTAATGTGATAAAGAATTGAGGCTTGTTATATTTTTAATCCACCTTTTTGTATGAAGATTGCCATATATATCTTCCTTTTTTGATATCTGACTTAACAGCAACGCAATTGCAAGCAATATTCCATAGAGCTTTATGAATTGGATCAGGATTAAAAAGATATGCTTTTTTAAAGGCTTTTTTAATTAAGACAGTTGCTTTTTTTGCATGATAATGAGGGATCGTTGGACATACATGATGAACGACATGGCTAGAACCTATATTATGGTGAAGAAAATTAAGGACTTTTCCGTAAGGCCTGTCAATAGATAGAAATGCTCCTCTCATAAAGGAAAATTCCGTATTTGAAAGATGAGGTACATCAGTATCTGTGTGATGAAGCCATGTATAAACTACTAGCCAACAATTAATTACTAATAAAGGACCAAAATACAGAGCAATTACTGGAAATATTCCACACTTGAAAACTAAAAAAACAATGCCCACTAATGTCAAACCTACGCCAATATCTGATATC
>QCNI01000007.1 GCA_003213255.1 Prochlorococcus sp. AG-424-P16 | reverse complement strand
TGTATCAAAAATTTACAAGAGAAAAGATCTGATCTCGAAAAAGGAAAGCTAATAGAAATACCTGTAATACCTTACAAACGATAATTAGAAATTGAATTTAAATTTCAAATTCTGATTCGAAAAGGTTAAAAGCATTTTTATAGCTTATTAAAAGTTCTTCAGAATTATCAGAAAATCCTTGTCGATCGTAATCTTCTTTTAATTCATCATATAAGTAAACCACTTTGTTAAAGGCGCTCATATATTCTTTTTGTATGTCTTCATCATCGATATCATAGATTTTTGCCAGTACTAATTCGACATTTTTTTTTGATGAATATATTTTTTTCTCAAAATCCTTATTTAACTTCCTTCTTTTTTTTGCCATTTAAAATTTCTAAATACAGATTAACAATACTCAAATTCATAGATAAATTAAATTAAAACTCATAAAATGAAGATATAGTTTCCAAATCAAAATAAAACCTCTACATTCCAAATAAATCATTGGATGATATGAATAAAAAAGAAACAACAAATCCTAAAGAACTGAAAAACCAAAACTATGAAGCTAAGAAAATGAATACTTCCTCAAACTTAAAGAAAAAGAAAGATAAGGACCTTCCATGGTGGGTAGAGTTATTATTTGTTCAAATAGGATTACCAGATAAATTACTAGTAAAAATATTAAAAGCTAAAAAAACATCTAAAGAATTTATTAAAAATGAAAAAAGATCAATAATTATATTTTTGTTTATAATTACTACTTTGGCATATTTTTATCCAGTTATTAAACATGCAAAAAATAAATTAGATTGTGAAGCGATTGCTAAAAATTACATCATTACAAATAAAAATACAATCGGAATTAATAATAGAGAAATAAAAATGTTATCTACAAATTTTTGTTACGGTGGCGAAGAAATCTATGAAATAGAGAATTTAAAAAATTAAATTTTGAATTATTTTCTATAAATAAGCATCTCAATATTATGATAGTAACTTTAAGTTTAATAAAGTTTAAATTTTATTCCTATGACTGATATAAAACAAAAGAAAGAAAACGTAAAAATGCATTTAAAAGATTTGAGGCAAAACTTAAAGAAAATGCATTTACAAGTTACGGAAGAATTAATATTACCGATGCCAGGTGATGTCAAAGACTTGATGGATAAAATGGATAAACTATTAAAATTAATAGAATCAAAATAAACTATAATCTAAATAATTTAGATTCATCAAAAGTTAAAAAAATGAAAATAATAAAACAAGTTCCTATGTTAATTCTAATCGCAAGTTTCTTGATTTCTTGTAGGACATCCACAAATAAAGAGTATCCAACAAATAATTTGGAAAAAAATATTGAGGATAATCCTAATTCAGAAAAGAAAAGAATGGAAATAAGGTTTTCTTGTGGAGAGGATGGTATTTCAGAATACTTAGATGATGGATGGAATATTTTAAAAGAAGAATCCGAAGAAAAAATTTGTACCTGGAAATCTGTTCCTGCCACTAAAGATTGCAATATGGAAAAAGATAAAGGATGTAAAATAACAAAGCCAGATAAAATAGGTGAAGAGAAAATTTATTTATTAGAAAAATAAATTTAATATATGACTCCAAAATCAGAACACTTAATTGATTTAATTTTTATGAAATTAAAGACCTATAAAAAGAAAAAAATATTTTTAGAAAAAGAAAGTTTGAATAAATTTATTCTTTCACTTTTTAAAGAAAACTGAATGCAAAACTTATTTAACTTAACTGCTATAGTTAAATAAATTTTTTAATTAATATAGATATGGATAGTTTTTCATCATTAACTTTTATTCTGTCAGTAATTTTTATCGTAAGTCTTTATTTTTTATTTAAGATTACTTCTACTACAAAGAATTAAAAAATATTTTGAAGTGTTTCTTAGATGATCGGATCATCTCTTAGTAGTAAAACCTTATGCTTATTTAAACCATCATTAATCCATTCTTTATATTCTTCTATTACACACTTTTTATCAAAATTATCTAATAAATTAATTCTTTTTTTTGCATTATCTAGTGCCAATTTAATACAGAATTTATAGTCTATGGAGTTTTCTTGCATTTGTTTTTATTAAATCCTAGTAAAAATAATTTCTTATTCTGTATTGAAAATTACAATAATAAGCGTTGATTTAATAAGAGTATCAACCAATACGGAAGAATTTTTAATATATTTAAGATAATAATTTTCTTTATAATAATCCTATGTCTTACGAAGCAGGCAGTAAAGAATGTAGACATTTAATTGAAGCCAAAGAAAGCCTTCTATCAACCTTAGATGCATTAAGTAATATACATTCGACCGATTTAATACAAATCCAAATTAAAGAAATTTACAATAAATTAGAACAGATGCACGACAATAGAAAAAAAATAGAATCAGCTACAAATTATCTTTAATACAATCAATTTAACTGAAATATCTCAAAATTGGCTTTTTATCTTTGTTACTTTTTTTTCTGATAATAAATCCAGTAAAGCATCAAGCTGAGCGAGTACTTCCTTTGCTTCATTAAGATCTGGCAACAAATCTTCTTTTATGAGCATTTGATGCATCTCTCTAAGCTCTAACCTTATATATCTAAGGTGAGAACAAACTTCCTCTCTCTTAGTTGCACTCATATTTCCTTTATATTCTTTACATTATACAATACGATCTTTTTTGACTCCCATATAAGTTTTTTCAATTTGAAAATTTTTTTCAAACCCAATGACATATCAAAATCTTTTAAAGTCGAATTGTAGTAATATATCCTTCATGAAAAAGAAAAAATCTAAAAAAAAACAAACTAATTCAAATTTAAAAGATCAAAAATTAGGTCAAACAAAAAATTCTGCGAAATTAGTGCTTTTTGTTTTTGGGATAGGTCCAATTATTGGAATAATAATATTTTTATACAGTAAGGGATTTTTTAATCCACCAAATCTTTAAATCTTAAGTTATTAAAATTAATCTTAAAATAATTAACTTTAAAAAATTTAAAAAATAATTATTGAAATTTTTTTAATGAAAATATTCTAAATTCTGCCATTTTTCTAGCATTTTCAGGATTAGATCTCAAAAAAGGGTGATCTGATAAAAGTTCTAATACCATATCTATCTTTAATCGTATATCATCACAATCAACATTTTCCCATTCCTCATCAAATGACATTGCAAAGCTATCAGCATTATCATATAGTTTATCTTTCATAATATTTGGAATTTAAATTGAGAAAATTTCAAAAATCAGAACCAAATTGAAAAAGTAATTAGAAGAAGCATTTAAAACTATCCCAATGAGTATTTGAGAAATAACTTTGAATGAGTGTTCTTTGAAATTATACTTTATTCCTACTATTTAAATTTATAAATAAGTGTTATTAATCAAAATCTGAATTGATTTGACAGAAGTGTTACAATATTGACATACTTAAAAACTTATGGAAAATAAAGTTAAAAGGATAGGATATCTTCCTAGAAAAAGAGTTCTTGAAATTATTGATGAAATATCCAAGAGCGAATCTATAAGTAGATCTAAAGTAGTTGGAATATTAGTTGAGGAAGCATTAGATGCTAGAGGAATTGCGAATTTTGGATATAGTAATATCAGTAAGTCAAATATATTTAAGTCGGATAATTTTAAAGATCTCCAAAATGAAAATTCCCACTTAAAAGATGGGGAAGACGAATTTGTTGATGACAGTGGTTACACCATTTCATCTCACAAAACATTAGACCGCTCAATATCTTCTGCAGATATAGAATTAGCAAATAAAATAAATATTCTTAAGGAATCAGGATTAATATAACTTTTATTGAGTAATTTCTTTATTTTTTAATGCATAATATTGGTTCATTGTTTATTCTTAGTCAAGAATAATATTCTTTTTACATAATTCGAATATTAAATCCTTTCTAATATTAATTTTGTAATTAAAAAATGAAAGATATTAAATGTCCTTCATGTGGCAAAACTTTCCGAATTGATCCCAGCAGCTTTGAAGAAATACTTCTTCAGATAAAAGACGAAGAATTTAATAAACAAATAAAAGAAAGGCTTATCTTGGCTGAAGAAGATAATAAAAAAGCTTTAGAAATATTAAAACGTGAATTAAAAATACAGTTAATAGAGCAGAATCGGATTAAAGAGTCTGAGATCCAAACTCTTGAATCTAAATTAAAAATAGCTGAAGAAAAGAAAACAAATGTTATTAACGATTTAAAAAATCAAGCAACAAATAAAATTAATTCATTAAATAATGAATTAATCAAGTTGAAAGACGAAATTAAAAACCAGTCTTTAATTTCAGAATTATCTTTAAAAAACAAAATTAATGAAGCTGTTACTAATTTAGAAAAAGAAAACTCATCTTTAACAAATTCCATTGAAAAGATGAAGCTTGAACATTCTATTAATGAAAAATTAATTGAAGAAAAGTTTAAAAGCAAAATTAGTGAAAGGGACCTGACTATTCAGGAGTTAAGAGAAATGAAATCTAGATTATCTACAAAGATGATAGGAGAAACATTAGAAATCCATTGCGAAACTCAATTTAATCTGAATCGTGCCTCTGCATTTAAAAACTCATATTTTGAAAAGGATAATGATGCCACTTCAGGAAGTAAAGGTGACTATATATTTAGAGAGTTTGATGAAAATAAAACCGAAGTCGTATCCATAATGTTTGAGATGAAGAATGAAAGTTTAAATGGAACTAATAAAAGAAAAAACGAAGATTTTCTAAAAGAATTAGATAAAGATAGAAGACAAAAATCATGTGAGTATGCAGTTCTCGTATCCCTTCTAGAACCAGATAGTGAACTATATAATGCTGGCATAGTAGATGTTTCTCATAGATTTCCAAAAATGTATGTCATTAGACCTCAATTTTTCTTGCCTATTATTTCTCTGCTAAGAAATGCATCTTTGGAAACTTTAAAATACAAATCACAAATTGATTTAATGAAACGTGAGAATTTTGACATAACTAATTTTGAAAGTACTCTTCAGCAATTCAAAAATGCAGTTGGTAAAAATGTTTCACTAGCCCAGGACAGATTTAATGATGCAATTTCAGAAATTGATAAATCAATAACCCATTTACAAAAAACTAAAGAGGCTTTAGTTCTCTCAAAAAAACATCTTTTATCTGCTGACAGCAAATCTCAAGATTTGACAGTAAAGAAATTAACTAGAAATAATCCAACCATGAAGAAGAAGTTTAATGATTTAAAAAATTTTGAAGATGAAGTAGCCTAATTAAAAAAAGTTTATAAAATTAATAAATATTTAAAATTATATTTAATTTCTAACTTATAAATATACTATAAATAATAAATTTCATAGTACAGAAAATAATGTCTATCAACACTCCTATTTTCAGTATTGCCAAAGATCTTAATATCGAAAGTAATAGAATATTATTGGCCTGCAAAAAACTTGGAATCAATGCAAAAGGTGCAACAAAAAGATTAAATAAAGAAGAATTAGAAAAAATTAAAAGTTATTTTGAAACGGGCAAAAATGTTTCAGATGAAGTGATCAATTTAAATAAAGTTAAAACTAAAAGTAGTTCTAAAAAAATTGTAGAAAATGTAAAGATAAAATATTTTGCTAACAGACTTATTCGTAAATCTTAAATAAAAATAATTTTTTTTAATTACTCAAAGGAATAAGCCACAGAAGAAAAAAATAATAATTTATCATAAGTAAAAATACTTAAAATGGACATAAGCAAAATTTTAAATTCTCTTGAAAAATCCTGGGAAAGAGATGATATTCTTTTAAGCATAAAGAAGGGGTTAGGGACAGACGAGATAGTTAATAAATTTCTTATGAAAAACGAAAGACAAATTAAAGAATTAAATTCTTTATTAAGGCCAGAAGATATTGAATTATTAAATCAAGTTGAAAAACTCTCAACTTGCGAATCTAAATTAATAAATGAGATTAAAAATTTAAATTACTTAGGAAATAATGAAAATCATCGCATTTTGAATAAAAAAAAGATTGTGCCATCTAATAGAGTTTCTCTCAACAAAATTAGTTTATTCATGATTAATTGGAGTAACAAATTTGTAGTTATTGCTTTACTAACAATTTCAGCCATAGCTTTATCAAAACAAGCGTGGGCATAATTAGCTAAATTAACTTCATTGTAAGAGACTTAGTTTTGAGTACTAAACAAGAATATTTAATTAGATATAAGGATGGAAATCTTTATTGTGAACTTGCTGATATTTGGATTGATCCAAGAAAGCCAGTAAAAAAGGCATTAATAACTCATGCTCATTTTGATCACTTTACATTTGGCTGTGAAGAATACATTTCTACTAAGGAAACTGCGATACTTCTGAAAGAAAGAGTTGGAGATAATATCAAAATTAAGACTTTTGAATATGAAGAAGAATTTAAGATAAATGGAATTATTATTTCTTTTCATCCATCCGGTCACATCCTTGGATCTAGTCAAATTAGGTTTATTTTTGCTGAAGAAAAATGGCTAATTTCAGGTGACTTTAAGCTTCAAAAAGATGATACTTGCAAACAATATGAAATAGTAAAAACTGATTATTTAATAAGCGAATGTACTTTTGGTTTGCCAATATTTAAGTGGGATGAATCAAATAAAATAGCAAATGATATTTCAAAATGGATAACCAATTCACCAGAAA
Source organism: Prochlorococcus sp. AG-424-P16 (assembly GCA_003213255.1). Taxonomy (GTDB): domain Bacteria; phylum Cyanobacteriota; class Cyanobacteriia; order PCC-6307; family Cyanobiaceae; genus Prochlorococcus_A. Next base: position 54,278 of record QCNI01000007.1, on the reverse strand, counting down.
AAACTTCTTTACTTTTCTGCTATTCACTTGGAAAAGCCCAGAGATTGTTAAACGAAATTAGTCAAACAAATTTTAAAGGCAATATTTATTCCCATGGCAGTATTCACAAAATGAACAATAGTTATAGGGAACTTGGAATTGATATTAAAGATACTATAAAAATTGAAAATAAAAAAAAGATAGATGAACTTAAAGGAAGTCTAATATTATTACCGCCATCTTTAAGTAAAGGTTCTTTTTTAAAAAATTTTAAAAACATTCAAACAGCTTTTGCGAGTGGATGGATGTCAATAAGAGCTCTAAGGAAAAGATCTGGATATGATAAAGGATTCGCAATCTCTGATCATGCGGATTGGGATGGAATTCTGGAAGTAGTAAAAAAGTCTGAAGCAAAAAATGTATTTTTTCATCATGGGGATAGTGAAGCATTAAGTAAATATTTAGTTAAAAAGGAATCAATAAATGTTCTTTTATTCGGTAAATAAATATGAGCTTAAAAAATTTTTCAGAATTATTTGGCGATCTAGATTCTATTAATAGTACAAATAATAAAATTGAAGTTTTAAAGAATTATTTTTTATCTAATGATCCAATAGATAATTCATGGGCAATATATTTACTAACTGGAAAAAATAATAAGAGATTTATTAGTGGAAGGTATTTAAAAAATCTTTTTTCTCAAATATATGAATATCCTAAATGGTTAATTGATACATGTTATTTAAAAGTTGGAGATTCTGCTGAGGTAATAACGTTATTACTTAAAAATAAAACTAATTCTAGAAAAAAGAAATTATCAAATATAAGTCTCAATGAATTACTAAGCGAAACAATACCTGCATTATCAAAACTTAATGAGGAGGAGAAAAATTTAGAAATTAAAAATCTTTGGGAAACATTACCTGAAGATAACCATCTAATTTTTAATAAAATTCTTACAGGAACTTTTAGAGTAGGAGTCTCTATAGGATTAATCACAAAATCAATATCAAAACTAATTAATATTGAGGAAGAGATTATTTCTCATAGGTTGATGGGTGATTTTAAACCTTCAATTGATTCATATGAATTTTTAATTAACAAGAATATAAATCTTCAAGAGTTAAATTCCAAACCATTTCCATTTCTTCTAGCAAATACTATTGAAGATAAAATCTTCAAAAATTCAATAAATGATTTTCAATTTGAATGGAAATACGACGGTATAAGGTTGCAATTAATTAAAAGATCAGGCAATGTTTCGTTATGGACAAGAGGGCAAGAATTAGTAAATGAATCTTTCCCAGAATTAGTAGAGAAAATGTCACATATAAAAGATGATTTTGTTCTTGATGGGGAATTATTAGTTTGGAATTTTAAAGAACAAATTCCCTTTGATTTTTCATTACTTCAAAAAAGAATAAATAGAAAGTCTCCTACTAGATCAATCCAAATAAAATATCCCGTTATTTTTATTGCTTATGATCTTTTAGAGATTAATGGGAGAGATATAAGAGAAATTAAATTAGAAAATAGAAGAATTGAGTTAGAAAAATATTTTTCAAAATGGAAAATTAAAACTGAGAATAATATCTCTGATATTTTCAAAATATGTGATTTAATTTTTCCTAAAGATTGGACTGATGCTTTAGATTATAAAGAAAAATCTAGAGAAAATAATACTGAAGGATTAATAATTAAGAAAAAGACTTCTATATACTCCTCTGGTAGAAAGAAAGGGATTTGGTGGAAATATAAAGTTGATCCTATGCAACTGGATGCTGTTTTAATTTACGCTAAAGGCGGTAGCGGCAGAAGAGCTGGTCTGTATACAGATTACAGTTTTGCATTATGGAAAGACAAAGAATTAATTAAATTTGCAAGTGCATATTCTGGTTTAACGAATATTGAGATTAAAGAGCTAGATAAGTGGATAAGAAAAAATACAATAGAAAAATTTGGTCCTGTTCGATCGTTAAAACCAGAAATGGTATTCGAAATATCTTTTGAGAAAATACAAATTTCTAAACGTCATAAGTCAGGAATAGCAGTACGATTTCCAAGAATAACAAAATGGAGAAAAGATAAAAAAATTAATGATGCAGATAGCTTAGAAAATGCTTATGAACTAATGAAAAAAATATCATGAAAAATATTACGAAAAATAATAAGCAAAATAATTTTATTTCTAAAATTAAACAGTTTTTCTCCACAAATGGATGGGAGCCACTACCCTATCAGATCGAATCTTGGGAAGCATTTTTAAATGGAGAGAGTGGCATAATACAAGTTCCTACTGGATGCGGCAAAACATATGCTGCATTAATGGGACCTCTATCAAAGATAGAAGATCCCAAAAATAATAAAAGTGTGAATATATTATTAATAACCCCTTTAAAAGCACTAAGTAGAGATCTAAAAAATTCGATACAATTAGCAGCTTTGCATTTTAATAAAGAGATCACTGTTGAAATTAGGAACGGGGATACAACCCCATATGAAAAGAAAAAGCAACTAACTAAACCACCTAATATTCTTATTACCACTCCAGAGTCCCTATCTCTTTTACTTTCTAATAAAGAATCTAATAATCTGTTCAAGGAGTTGTCATCAATAATTATTGATGAATGGCATGAATTGATGGGTAGTAAAAGAGGAAACCAGTGCGAGTTATCTTTAAGTTGGCTAAGAGGAAATATAAAAAATTTACAAATTTGGGCAATGTCTGCAACTATTGGAAATATTGAAGAAGCAGCAAGAGCAATAGTTGGGATGAGCGCTATTAAACCCAAAATTATAAGTACAAATATTCAAAAAGAGATCGAAATTTTAAGTGTTTTACCAGAAGAGGAAACTACCTTTCCATGGAGTGGGCATCTTGGGATTAGAAGCCATTCTTCACTATTAAAAATCCTAGATAAAAATAAAAGCACCTTATTATTCACCAATACGAGAAATCAATCTGAAAGATGGTATCAATGTCTTAAATTTTTTCTCCCAGAGATGGAAGACAAAATTGCACTTCATCACGGCTCCCTGGATAAAGAAGATAGAAAAAGAGTTGAAGAAGGGGTTAAAGACGGATTAATAAAATGGGTAGTTTGCACCAGCTCGTTAGATTTGGGAGTTGACTTCCAACCTGTAGATCAAATAGTTCAAATTGGTAGTGCAAAGAATTTAGCTAGACTTATCCAAAGAGCGGGAAGAAGTGCTCATAGACCAGGTGGAAAATCAAAAATAATTTTTATGCCTACTAATTCTTTAGAGTTATTAGAGATTAGTGCAATGAGAAGAATAATAAAAAGTGGTATATCTGAGGAAATTAGACTTCCTGAATTATCTTATGATGTGCTTCTACAACATCTAATAAGTTTGGCATGTGGAAATGGCTTTGATCCGAAAATTGAGAAAGAAAGAATTAAAAATTGCTGGAGTTATAGAAACTTAAAAAATCAAGATTGGAATTGGTGCCTTGACTTTTTAGAATATGGAGGAAAATGTCTTAAAGCATATCCAAAATATAAAAAGATAGTTAAAGAAGAATCACAAAATAATAATGAAAACTTTAAATATTTTGTAAAAGACAAATCTTTAATAAGAATGCATAAGTTCAATATTGGGACAATTACAAGTGACAAATTTGTTAATGTCAAATATATGAAAGGTAAATCTTTAGGTAATTTAGAGGAGAATTTTGCTTCAAAATTAAATACCGGGGATACCTTTTACTTTGCTGGCAAAATGCTTCAATTTGTAAGAATAAGAGATATGATTTTATACGTTAAAAAATCAACAAAAAAAAGTTCTCTAATTCCTGCATGGGTTGGAGGTCAAATGGCAATTTCTGATCTACTTTGTGAGAGTTTGAGAAAAGAAATAGATATATGCAACGAACTAGAAAATTATGATTACTTAAATCCTGAACTCAATTCATTACGCCCAATATTGAAGAAACAAAAAGTTCTTTCAAATATTCCAAAGAAAGATGAATTCCTTATAGAAATATATAAAACCAAGGATTTATCAAATCTTTTTGTTTTTACACTTGATGGCAAATTTGTAAATGAAGGAATTGCATTTTTATGGGCTTTGAGATTGGCAAAATTAAAACAATCTACATTTAGTATTACTGCTAATGATTTTGGATTCAGCTTAACTACTGCAGAAGATTATGATTTTTCCATAATAAAAAAAGAAGCTGATTACTTTTTGAATAACAAAAAATTGGAAGAAGATCTAGAAAATGCAATTAATTTTTCAGAATTAACAAAACGTAGATTTAAAAATATTGCCCAAATAAGTGGACTAGTAAATCAAAATAATCCAACCAAAACAAAAACTTCTTCCCAACTTCAAATAAGTTCAAGTCTTTTCTACGATGTCTTTACTAAATATGAAGAAGGCCATCTTTTGATAAAACAATCGCATCAAGAAGTTAAAGAATATCAATTAGAAAATAAAAGAATATCTAGATCATTAGAAAGATTAAAAAATTTAAAAATGCTACTAAACGAGATACAAACTCCAACTCCTTTTGCTTTTCCTTTACTAGTTGAAAGACTTAAAAATACTTTAAGCAATGAACCAATAGAAAAAAGAGTAGAAAAACTTATAAAAAAATATAGTGATTAAATGAAAAAAAGTTCTTTTAAATTTTGTTGGGAAGATACATTATTAGAGATGCTTCCTTCAAGAGCGTTATTTCTACCGGAAACAAAAGAGTTGTTAATATGCGATATTCATCTTGGGAAAGCTGAGTATTTTCAGCAAAATGGTATACCTCTTACTAATAATTCAGATAAAAACAATTTCGCAAGAATAAAAAAAATAGTAAAAAATTATAGTCCTGAAAAGTTAATAATATTAGGAGATTTATTCCACAGCAAATATTCAATAGATAAAACTCTTCAAAAAAAAGTTGAGGATCTTCCTAAACTACTAAAAACCAACGTTGAACTAGTCCTAGGAAATCACGATGTAGGTTGCAATATTAAAAATATTAAAATTTTTGATATTAGAAAAACTAAAAATATTACTTTTAGTCATGAACCAGTTGATTTAGGCGATAATAAAACATTGAATATTTGTGGACATTATCATCCAAAAATCTATATAAAAAACAACGGAGATAAATTATCATTTAGGTGCTTCGCAATGGATAAGAATAAAAATACTTTATTTTTGCCTGCATTTGGAGACCTAACAGGAGGATATCCCTGCAAAAAGTCATTTAAAAAATGGGCAATTGTTTCTGAGGAAGAAATTATCGAAATAAAATCTTAAAAAAAATCCTACTGAAGTGACTTAAATTTTTCATTTAGATATACCAATTTATACTTTAAAGTCTCGTCTTCTTTTTTTATCAATTAATTTAAATCAATTAATCTATTTTTTTTAAGAAATAGTAATAGTTAAATTTTCGTAAAAATGATGCCCCTTCCTTTTGCAGGCTATTCACGTTATAAAAAAAATAAACACATTTTATAGAAATGAAAAAAATAATAGCCTTGATTTTATTTCCATTTCTTATCATTCCATATGGCACAAATGCAAATGAGAATTTTTCCGTTGAGATAGAGGCACTCACACTTGTAATGGAGCAATATAAAGAAGATACTGAATCCAGCACTGAATTAGATATAGAAGACAAAAAACCAAGTTACATGGCTCTTAAACAAGACGAATGCAATGCCACTGTTGAAGTTACAGAAAAAACAGGATTAGAGGTCGTAAATACTGAATCTTTCGATGTAAATGTCTGCTTGAAAGAAATCTACAAAGTAATCAACTAAATAAGCAGGTTATTAAAATATAATAAAAACATACAATTTAAAGAGGTCTTTTACTTAAAGAAGGTAAGACCTCGAGACCTAACAGAAAACTTTGGAACGGGTTCTGCATAACCAATTAATAACTACAATGGATTTGTAGAGGTGTAATTAAAAGTACAAATCCTAAAATTATTTTTTAATAATTACTTCTTCTTTGATAATGTTTGTGATTCTTCTCTAGACATTAAAGCTTCGATTTGAGCAAGAACTTTTTGAAGTTCATCCGTTTTTGTAAGAGATGCTTCTGCTACTTCTCTTAATTTTTCTAACTGTTCTTTAGTTTTATCCATGATAAATAAATTAGAAATTAACCACTTTTAAAAATGGTTTTAATACAGATTTTTCACTCCCACACAGATTCATATTCTCTCTTTTTTTTATAAAGTCAAATAAATTTCCCTTTATTAAGGTTTTATTAGGACTTCCAGTTAATTCTTTATTTATTAATGAAACCATAAGATTACCTGAAATAGAAATACTCTTAAATTATGAAGTAAATACGGGCAATCCTATTGTTGCAGTTGTTATGAGAGCCCCTGCAAAAATCAAGAAAGGTAAAAAAGGGTAGTTTTTCAAAGATAAACTTACTAATTCGAAATAACTATATAGGTATTTATACTGTTTGTCTACCCCTAAGCTTTCTTAAAAAGTAAAAATTATTCTTTTAAAGGCAAAATTATAAATTAACCAAATTTACCTGATATATATTCCTGAGTGGTTTTTTCTTTTGGAGAGTTAAAAATTTTCTTAGTAGAATCAAATTCGGCAAGATAGCCGACTTTCCCTCCATCACCATCTTCGTATTCAACTGCATTAAAGAAAGCAGTCATATCACTGACTCTTAATGCCTGCTGCATATTATGGGTAACGATTATTATTGTGTAATTCTTCTTAAGTTCGTGCATCGTCTCTTCTATTTTCAAAGTAGAGATTGGATCTAAAGCTGAGCATGGCTCATCCATGAGAATTATTTCAGGCTCAATTGCGATGGTTCGAGCAATACATAATCTCTGTTGTTGTCCACCAGATAAAGAGTAACCACTATCATTTAATTTATCCTTACATTCACTCCATACAGCAGCTTTTCTCAAGGAACTTTCCACTAATTCATCCATATCTCCCGTAAAGCCATTGATTCTTGCTCCGAATGCAATATTTTCGTATATAGATTTTGGAAAAGGATTAGGTTGCTGAAAAACCATTCCGATTCTTCTTCTAACTTCAACTGGATCTACTCTTTTGTCATAGATATTAGTTCCATCAAAGAGGACTGTCCCTTTTAACGAACAATTAGGGATTAAATCGTTCATTCTATTCAAAGCTCTAAGAACGGTTGATTTACCACAACCAGAAGGGCCAATGAGTGAAGTTATATCTCCTGCTTTAAAATTTAAAAAAACATTTTTTACCGCTTCAAAAGTGCCATAACTAATAGAAACATCCTCAAGAGATAAAATGTTTTTCTTTTGCGACTTTTTAGTGTTTTCAATCATTTCATACCCTCTTAGTTTTCTCAGTAAAAGCGGCAAATATCCTTGAAAAAATATTAACTGTTAGTATTGATATGACAAGAATAAAGGAAGCCGCCCAGGCTAGTTTATTCTGTGCATCATAAGGTTCAAGGGCAAAATTATATATCAAAACAGCTAATGAGCCCATCTCGTAAAACAAATCTTCAAAACCTACTATGTAGTAGTAAGAAAATAAAGCAGTAAATATCAAAGGTGCTGTTTCCCCTGCAGCCCTTGCGATTCCAAGCACAACGCCAGTAGCAATAGATCTAAATGCTGTGGGTAAAGTTATTTTTAATATTGTTGTATACATACTTGCTCCTATGCCTAGAGAAGCATACCTTAATTCATTTGGTACTAACTTTAAACCTTCATCAGTAGTTTTTATAACTGTAGGCAACATCAATATTGAAAGAGCCATACCTCCTGCAAAACCACTGTACATACTGCCAAATAAAATTTTTGTTGAAACGATTAAGGCATAAATAAATACACCGGCAATTATTGAAGGAACACCAGCTAAAACATTAACTCCGAATCTAATAAATTTTGAAAATGCACCGCCTTTAGAATATTCTGCAAGATATATTCCACCGCCAACACCTACTGGTATGGCAATAATTGAAGCAATAGTTGTAATAACTAGTGTCCCAATTAATGCAGGATTAATTCCTCCCGCATCTAAATCATCTCCAGGAGGATTTGGTTCTAAAGTAAATAATTCTGGTGTGATTTGAGCTCCCCCTTTAATAAGAATATATGTAACCACAAAAATCAAAGGAAGAATTGCAATGAGTGCACAAAAAACTGATAAAGAAGTAAAGAATTTATCTCCTACATTTCGTGATAGTTTTTTCTGGTAATAAAGAGAATTCATAATCATCTAATATTTGAGACTAAATTTCTTAACTAGCCATTGAGCAAAGATATTAACCACTAAAGATAGGATCATTAGTACAAAAGCCGCATAAAAAAGTGATGAGACCTGACTTCCATCGGCTTCACCAAACTGGTTTGCAAGCATAGAAGAGATGGTATATCCAGGAGATAATAGTGACCAACTAAATACATTAGAATTTCCAATAATCATCGTGACAGCCATGGTTTCACCCATTGCCCTGCCTAACGCCAATAGAACACCTGCCATAATTCCTGATAATGCCGCAGGCAAAATTACCGAAAATATAGTTTTCCATCTACTTGCACCAATTCCATAGGAAGCATTCCTAAGCTTTTTGGGAACTTGATTCAGACTATCTCTAGCTATCGAGGTCACTATTGGTAAAAGCATTACCACTAAAATTATTATCGCTAAAAGTGAATTCCGACCTGCAGGCTCCGAACTAAATAAAGGAATCCAACCAAAGAATTTATGTAAAAAAACAAAAAACTCTCTAAAGAAAGGTTCCATAACAAATATCGCCCATAATCCCAATACGACAGATGGTATAGCTGCTAGTAATTCAACAAATGAACCTACTGTTTCTCTGACAAATTTCGGAACAAAATCCTCTGTAATAAATATCGCAGTTCCAACACCTAAAGGGATAGTAATCAATAATGAAAGAAGAGAAGTAACTAATGTCCCATATATTGCTGTAAAAGCTCCATATTCATCTTTTACTGGATTCCATTCAGAAGTTACTAGAAAATTTAAGCCATACCTTGAAAATGATTCAAATGACTGAAAAAAGACTACTAAAATAATTCCAAAAAGTACTATTGCAACAAGACTAGACAAGGCTAGGGTTGTATTTTTAAAGATTAAATCTATATTTTTTTCAATTCCGAATCTTTTACGATTCTTGAAAAGAGTTAATTTCTCTTCCATTAAAAAAAGAATATATCTCCAAATCTACTACTAAATGTTGTAAATGACTTTAAGAGGGGTTAAAGGTATAAGAAAGTCATGAAAAGGAAACAACCTCAAACTTAATTTCTTCAAAAATTTTTTTCTTTAACTTTACTTAACCATAGGTGAATATTATTTATCCAATAGAAATGAGGCGATGTTTAAATACAGGGAATTTATTGCTCAAATCAAATATAAAGAAGTAATCTCTTCCCCTGTATATTTTATTCCTGTTTTACTTCTATCCATAATGATTATTATTGAAGGTTTTCACATCTTTAATCACAAACAAAATTGCAAAACTAAAGCTGAGTGGATGGAACAATCAGGAATGATTTATGACAGGGAATCAGAAGTTAAATAATAAAATCTAAAATATAACTTATTCGCAGCAACGTATTCTATTTGAGGAATAAGCCGTCAAAGAAGTTATCCATTCCTTGATCAAAAAGAGGGATTGTTTATTTAGGCTGTAGTACACCCATCTACCTTCTTGTCTGTCTAAGATAAGACTAGCATCCTTCAATATTTTTATGTGATATGAAATTCTTGATTGAGATAAATTAGTTAATTTCATAATATCGCAAACACAAACTTCTCCATCCATCATTAGGTCAATTATTTCTAGCCTAAAAGGATCAGAAAATGAAACCATCAACTTAGATATATTTTCTTTTTTTACTTTGCTACTTTCTTTTAACAATTTTAAAGTAATTAAATTCACTTAAATATAGCTTAAATAAAAAAGATTTCATTAATAAAAATATCTTTATATATCAAAATATTTTGATGTATAATTATGGAAGATAATTTCAAAGCAATGAAAATTGGAATTAATGGTTTTGGAAGAATTGGCAGATTAGTTTTCAGAGCATTATGGGATAGAGCTGATATAGAAATAACTCACATTAATGAGATAGCAGGAGATTCGAATGCCGCTGCGCATCTACTCGAATTCGATTCAGTCCATGGCAGATGGGGGAAAGATATAAAGGTTAAAGATAAAGAAATAATAATTGACGGAAAGAAATTAACATATACATCTTTTAAAAATTACATTGATGTACCTTGGCAGAAATCTTCTGTAGATATTATTTTGGAATGTACTGGAAAGAATAAAAAGCCAGACAAACTAAATCCCTATTTTGATTCTCTTGGGATGAAAAGAGTAATAGTAGCTTGTCCAGTCAAAGGAATTGTTGCAGAAGCTGAATCACTTAATATTGTTTACGGTATAAATCAAAATCTTTACGACCCTTCCAAACATAAATTAGTAACCGCAGCATCCTGCACTACAAATTGTTTAGCTCCGATAGTAAAGGTAATCAATGAAAATTTTTCAATCAAACATGGTGCTATTACAACTATTCACGATGTAACGAATACTCAAGTACCTGTAGATTTTTATAAAAGTGATTTAAGGAGAGCAAGAGGATGTATGCAAAGTTTAATACCTACTACCACTGGATCCGCTAAAGCTATCGCTGAGATCTTTCCAGAATTAAAAGGAAAATTAAATGGACATGCAGTAAGAGTTCCTCTCCTTAATGGTTCTTTAACTGATGCAGTTTTTGAATTAAATAAAGAAGTGACAACTGAAAAAGTAAATTTGGCACTAAGGGAAGCTTCAGAAACATATTTAAAAGGAATTCTTGGCTACGAAGAAAGACCTTTAGTTTCTGCAGATTATGTAAACGACTCTAGAAGTTCAATAGTTGATAGTTTATCAACGATGGTTGTTAATTCAAATTTATTAAAGATATACGCTTGGTATGACAACGAGTGGGGTTACAGCTGCAGACTTGCAGATCTTACTGAATATGTAATCAAAAAAGAGATTTAATTTATGTCTTTATGAAGCTATCTAATATTCAACAATATAGTGTTGTAACGGCAAACTATTGGGCGTTCACACTTACTGACGGAGCATTAAGATTATTAGTTGTTGGTCACTTTCATGAGCTAGGTTACACAACTCTGCAAATTGCTTTACTTTTCCTTTTTTATGAGTTTTTTGGAATAATTACTAATCTTTATGGTGGCTGGATAGGAGCAAGATATGGATTAAGGCTTACTTTATGGATTGGGACTATCCTGCAAATCATCGCTCTTTTTATGCTTATTCCAGTTAAGGAAGATTGGCCGATAATTTTTAGTGTCGCATACGTTATGGTTGCTCAAGCAGTTAGTGGGATAGCAAAAGATTTAAACAAAATGAGTGCTAAAAGTGCTGTTAAGACAGTTGTTCCAGAGACAAATGATGGCAATGATACTGGCCAAAAACAACTTTTTAAATGGGTTGCTATTTTAACTGGATCTAAAAATGCTCTTAAGGGAGTTGGCTTTTTCTTGGGTGGACTTTTATATAAGTTATTTGGATTCAATAATGCTGTAGGAATTATGGGTTTTGGGCTTTGCTTAGCCTTTTTATTGACATTAATTTTGCCTGGAGAAATTGGCAAGATGAAAACCAAACCAGCTTTTAATGATCTTTTTTCAAAATCAAATGCAATAAATATTCTTTCAGCAGCAAGATTCTTTCTTTTTGGAGCAAGAGATGTTTGGTTTGTTGTAGCTCTTCCAGTATTCCTAGATATGGCATTTGGTTGGGACTACATGGAAATAGGATTATTTCTTGGGGCCTGGGTAATAGGTTATGGAATTGTTCAGGCTTCTGCTCCAGCAATTAGAAAGATGTTGGGCCAGAAAGAAAGTCCAGATCGTAAAGCTATCCAATTTTGGAGTGCCGTATTAATGGTCATACCATCTTTAATAGGAGTCGCATTATGGAGAGAAAGTTCTCCTTCAATAGCAATAATTTTAGGACTTACTATTTTTGGATTTGTTTTTGCAATGAATTCCTCTACACATTCTTATATGATTTTGGCCTACTCTGATAATGAAAAAATCAGTTTAAATGTTGGCTTCTATTACATGGCAAATGCTGCTGGAAGACTAATTGGAACATTACTATCTGGCTTACTATTTATGATTGGGAGAAATCCAAGTATTGGTCTTCAATATTGTCTTTATTTTTCATCACTTCTAATATTATTATCTTGGATTTCGAGTCTTAAATTACCATCAATCAAACAAAGCTTATCATCACCATAAAAACTAATTTTTAGAAATTAGCATATTTAAATGGCAAAAATATCCTTAATTGAACTTGCAAAAATTTTCCTAAAAATTGGTATTTTCAGTTTCGGAGGACCATATGCTCATATTTCCTTATTCGAAGATGAACTTATAAATAATAAAAAATTGATCTCAACCCAATCTTTTGAAAAAGGTATTGGTTTATGTCAATTGCTTCCAGGGCCAATATCCACTCAATTAGCAATATATCTAGGTCTTAAAATTAATGGTTATCTTGGTGGATTGATATCCGGTATATGTTTCATTATCCCAGGATTCATTTCGGTATTAGTTCTTAGCTTTTTTTGGCAAATTTATTCTGGATCAAAATTTCTAAATGATTTAATTTATTTTAATCCTCCTATTATTGCAGGAATAATTTTTTCATTTTCATTAGTTCTTTTAAAAAAAAGATTAAGGTTAGATCGGGTATTATTCTCTAGCTCAATCTTATTTCTACTTATATTTGCAAAATATAATAGTATTCAATTTCCCCTCATAACAATTCTTACTATTGCAGGTTTGATAAATATTTTCTTACAGAAATGGAAAAATATTTTTTATAGCTTGGTTCCTTTATCTATATTTTCAACAACCTCATTTTTAACTAGCTCAATCTTTTTGGATATTGCCAAGTTTTATAATTTTTTAAAGCTCTCTACAAACTCAAAGTTTTTAATAGATTATCTTAATCTGTTTTTTTTCTTCTTTAAATCTGGACTTTTTATTTTTGGAGGGGGATTAGTAATCATTCCTCTAATGAGTGATTATGTTATCTCACAAGGATGGTTAACAAATAATGAATTTATAGATGGGATAATGATTGGCCAGATAACACCTGGCCCTGTCTTATTAACTACAAGTTTTATTGGATACAAAGCTGGGTTTTCGGTCGGAGGAATACATGAAGCTATAAAGTATTCATTTATATCAACTTTTGCAATTTTTTTACCAAGTTTTTTAATGATTTTTGTTTTTGGAAAAGGCTTCATAAAAAACAGAATTAAATCGATTAATTACTTTATCGAAGGAGTAATCAATACAATTCCTGGAGCAGTTATTTTCTCTGGCTTTAATTTAATTGAAGATAGTTTTTCATCAAAATTCTTTTTAATTAGCTCTATTTTTATAGTTTTAATCTCCACACTATTATCTTTTTTTAAAACAGTTCCAACATACATACTTATTCTTTTATCTTTAATATTAGGTTTATCAAAATATTTGTTTGCATAAAAAAAGGAGGAAATAAATTCCCCCTTTTAAATATTTGTCTTACGGTTTATTTACCGATTCTTTTTACAGCAGCTCTTGATTTCTCAAGAATATCGCCTTTTAAAGGAACAAATCCAAGTGATGGAGCTTTATCTTGATACTCATCACTTAATAATGTATTAAAGGCTTGTTTGATAGCTTTAGTGTTTCTACCATTACCTTCTTCATAGGCAAGTATCCATGTCAATGAAGCTATAGGATATGCTCCTTTTGCTGTTGGATTAGGATTTTTGCCAGCGAGATTTTCATCTAAAGTAATACCATTGAGAGCTTTAGCTCCTGCCTCAACTGTAGGCTTTACATATTCTCCAGAAAGGTTCTGAAGTGCAGCAGCTTTCACATTACCTTTTATATAAGACTGGTTAACATAACCAATTGCACCAGGAGTATTTTGTATAACTCCAGCGACGCCTGAATTCCCTTTTGCTCCAACACCTGAAGGCCACTTAACAGACTTACCTGTGCCTAATGTCCAGGTTTTTGAAAAAGCTTCCATAGAGTTAGTAAAAGCTTTGGTTGTGCCTGATCCGTCAGAACGATGTGCCCAAGTTAATTTACCAGGTTTACAGCCTAATTCTTTCCAGTTTTTAACCATACCCATAGCAACTTGTACTGCTTTCTCTTGGGAAAGTTTCAAATCACAATCATAGTTATAACCAAAAGCAATAGTTCCTCCAACCATAGGAATCTGTACTAATCCTCTTGTTACCTTTGCTATATCTTTATCCTTCATAGGATCATCAGAAGCACCAAAGTTTACTGTCTGATCAATAAAAGCTTTTCTTCCAGAGCCTGAACCAACAGCTTGATAGTTTACTCTTGGTCCACCTGAAGAGGCTAAATCTTTGAACCAACGAGTGTAAATTTTGGCAGGGAATGATGCCCCAGCACCACTTAATCTTGTTCTAGCAGAAACACTTGTGCCAGGAACACTTGTACCAGCAGCAATGGCTACTGCAGAAGTGAAAACCAAAGCTTTCTTAGCAATGTTCATGGATGTCATGATTAAATAAAAGACTCCATATTTATAGCACTGAATTCAAACACAAATACTCTTAAATTAAAAGTTTATCTTTTAATTAATTAGTTCTTAACCTCATTTTAAACTAAATAAAAGATGGGCTTACTTTCATTTGGTTTTAAAAAAATTTGATTATAAATTCATATAAATTTTGAACTTTTATTAATAAAAATTTTAAGATTTGCAGACAATTTCACTTTTAGTTTAAGAGATATTTAAGATTTCTTTAAATTTCCTTTTTGACTTTATTTCTTACCCGTTTCTTAACTTAAAGACGTTTAGATTAAGTTTGGATACAAATAAATGTATCTAATTTTACGTGTTTGAGGAACATGAAACTTTTTCAAAAATTAATTGCTGCTCCTGCGATCATTTCACTTGTTTCAGGATTTGCAGTAAATGCTGCTGAGATCAACACATCCGATCTTAGTGATTATTCTAGAACTAACAAATTAGTATCTCTAGACAACTTTAAATCAGAAACTTTAATCCCTGGAGATTGGGCTTACGATTCATTAAAGGAACTTACAAATAGTTCAAAATTCAATGGGAGCTCAGTTACTCGTTTAGAAGCTGCTGCTGAATTGAACAACTTAATTGCAGGCGGTGAAGGCTTAATGAACGGAGCTGCAATAGATAGACTAAGTGATGAGCTTGGTTCCGAGTTGGCAATTATGAAAGGAAGAGTGGATGGCCTCGAATCTCGTGTAAACACAATCGAAGCTGGAAGTTTTTCTGATACATCTACTATTTCATTCAAAGCTCGGATGGCAATCGGTGCTGTTGATGGTAAAGGTGTAACAGCCTCAGTTACTGATGGTGACGAAGAAGTCCAATTTCAATACACTTTTGATTCTGCAATAAAAACTAGTTTTACTGGTGAAGATTCATTTACCGTAAAAATTGATTCTGGTAATGGAACATCTGGTAATCCAGTCGATGAATTCGACCTTAACAATACAAGCGACCAACTTAAAGTCGACGGTGTTGCATACAAATTTCCTTTGGGAGATAACTTGACTGTTCTCGTTTCTGACGGGTATGACGCTAGTAAAATATTCACAACAGCATGTGCTTATGGTGGTCCATCCAACACTCTTGATGATTGTGGTAATGTAATGGCAAATGTCGATAATGCTGGTGCTTCTGCAATGGCAGAATATGATTTCGGTAATGGCTTTACTGGTGCTGTAGGTTATGCAGGTGATGAAGAAGGTCTTATGACTACAGCTGAAAATGACGCTTACGGTGTTAACTTAGCTTATATTGCTGATAACTACGGCGTTTCTTTAACTTACGGAATGCAAGAGAATGGTACTGCTAACGAAACATATACAGCATTAAACGCTTTCTACTCATTTGATAACGGTTTAAACATCAGTGCTGGTTATGAAGTCGGAGATCTCGATGTTGCTGACGCAAATGCGGACGAAACATTAGCGTACTTCGTCGGAATTAACGGTGATGTAGGTGCAGGTGAACTTGGTGCTGCTATAGGTACTAATGGAATTCAGACTGAAAGTGCTGGTTCTATAACTGAAGAGATGATGTATGAAGTATACTATGACTATCCATTAAATGATGGTGTGACTATTACTCCACTTGTTTTCGTCAAGGAGTCATCAACAACTGGCACTCCAGATCAAACTGGTGTAATGGTTAAAACAACATTTAAATTCTAAATTAAAGTTTAATTTAGAAATCTTACACACATCAAAAAGACCTGCTAAACACAGGTCTTTTTTTTTACCTTTAAGAATTTAAATTTTTATTATATATCTGTATTAATACACGGAAAGATGGTTTCAACAATCGCTCCACCATCTTTATGATTAAAAGCCTTTATAAACCCTTTATTGTTATTGATTATTTTTTTTGTTATTGAAAGACCTAGACCACTACCACTTTTTTTAAATTTAGTCCTTGATGGATCCCCACGATAAAAACGAGAAAAAATATCATTATATTCATTTTCTTCTAATCCAATACCTTTATCCCTCACTCTTATAACAACAGAGCTATCTCTCTTAAAAATTTCAATTTGTATTTCCTCATTTGTTGGAGAGTAACGTATAGAGTTATCCAAAATATTTATAAATGCTCTCTTTAAATTTTCAATATCACCAGAAATATAATATTTTGTTGGTATAAATAAATTTATTTTTATATTTTTTTTATCTGCAAGCGGTTTTAAGGTTTGCCAAGATTCCATAACCAAATCTGAAATAGATATTTTTTTATTTTTATTAAAAGATTCGCTACTTTCTAACTTGGAAAGCTCTAAACTCTCTTCGGCCATTTTTCTCAATCTCTTTGATTCTTTCTTAAGCCTTTTAACAAGATACCTATCCTTTTTTGATATTACTCCTTCCAGTCTTTCCCCAATTAAGATAAGAGATGTAAGGGGGGTTTTCAGTTCATGAGACACATCATTAATTAATTGATTTTGTCGTTTTTTTATAGATTCAATTGATAATTTACTTTCCAATAATATTAAATAACTCTTTTTGCTTCCTCTAATAATATTTGCCCAAATAGGTTCTCCTGCGATGGTGAAATCAATGCTGACTGGAAAATCTTTTTTTCTTGAGTAAAGAATTTTATTTCTCAGTAATTCAAGCTCATTAATATCATTAATTGCTTTTCCAATGACATCTTTATATTTAATAAACCTAATAAGAGATAAAGCCTTTTTATTAATAAATTTTATTGTTAGGTCTGATGATAAGATTATCCATCCTTGTGATGAATAATCCAACCAAGACAACATTTCTTGAGGTCTAATTTTGTCAAATGGGAAATCAATAGTTCTTTTATACTTATTTTTATCAACTTCAAATTTTTTTTCTTTTGATTGAGAAAAATGCTTGACTTTTATTTTCCACTTCTGATGTAAAAACAATAATACTTCTTGTAGAGTTTTCATTTTCATCCAAACTTATATCCAAAACCTCTTACAGTTTTAAGAAACTTTGGAGCTGAGGGATCTTCTTCTAGTTTCTCTCTGAGCCACCTAACATGAACATCTACAGTTTTAGTATCACCAATAAAGTCAATTTCCCAAATTTTTTCCAGAATTAAATCTCTTGACCATACCCTTTTTGGATTTTTCATAAATAACTCTAATAATTTAAATTCTTTTGGAGATAATGTTATTTCTTTATCAAAAGAAGTTACCCTACATTCTTCCACAAACATTTTTATGTGATTAAACTCGATGACAGTTTGTGATTTTTCTATATTTTTTTTATTACGTTTATATCTTCTTATTAAGGCTCTTGATCTAGCAATTAATTCATTTAAACCAAAAGGTTTTGTTAAATAATCATCTGCACCAACCTCTAAACCAAGAACCCTGTCTGACTCATTATCTTTAGCACTCAAAATTAGTATGGGTGTATAATTTTCTTCACTTCTTATTTTTCTACATAACTCTAATCCATTTAATCCGGGCAACATTAAATCGAGAATTATTAGTTCAACATTATTTTTAGAATCATTAGTAATAAAATCTAAAGCACTCAAACCATCTTTGAAACTTAATACTTTAAAACCTTCGCTATTCAACGTCTCACTGACTGTCAGCCTAATACTCTTGTCATCCTCTACAAGAAGAATTTTTGAGTCTTGCAAACTTTTATGATCTTTAATAGCCATTTAAAGTTCCAACAGTTTTATTTTATATAATCAAATTTATTTGATGTAATTATTTCATAATTGCTTTACATAATGTCCTTATTTTTTTTATTTGATCTTATTAGTTTTTTAATTTGTCCTTAAACATGATGTTTTAATATGAAAATGCTTCTTTAATTTTCCTCACACAACATATTAAAGAAGCAAACTTTTCATCTACTCCCAACTGTTTTCTGCATTTTGAATAATCCATTGTGCAAGAACCTTATCCTCACCATCCTTTAATTTATTTTTATAACCCTTCATAAAACCAATCCCTTCATTGGCAATTTTTACTATTGAAATCTCATCTGCTATTCCTCTTTTTTCAAGGTCAGAAAGTTTTAATGATTTAGATCCTTTGAGAATGACTGATCCACCTCTTATATGGCAGCCTGCGCAAACATTTCTAAAAATTGTTTCTCCATCTCTAATATCAGAAGCCATTAGATATCTATTTTGCAAAGAGGTTTGGAAAACAATTATTAAAGTTATTACAGGAATTACAAGTAGATATTTAAATATTTTCATTTGATTTATTTCACTCACAACTAATTTAGCTATTAATTCTTAATCGCGTTCTATCTATTTTAATAGCTCTACTGCTACGACAAGATTACCTAATAATCCATTCAAAATATTTAGTTGTTCTTTACTACCAAAGGCAATTAATACCTGTCCTGGCTGCAGTATGAAATTACCTCCAGGGTTTGTAAATAATTTTTCGTTTTCTTTAATAGCTAATATTTTTGCACCACTCTTTTTACCTATTCCAAGTTCCGAAAGTGATCTTTTCTCTGCTGTTTCAAAAAGACTAATATCATTACTTAATTCAAATTCTTCAATTTCACATTCACTTCCTGCAAGCAAATCAAGAAAGTCAATAGCAATAGGTCTTAATGCCATTGATGCCATGGCTCTTCCTGCTGCAATATATGGGCTTACAACTATACTTGCTCCGGCTAATCTCAACTTACTTGCAGCTTCTTCAGTTCCAGCTCTTGCAATAACTCTTATTGAACTTCTTATCCCTTTAGCGCTTAAAACTACATATAAATTAGCAGCATCATTAGGTAAAGTTACGACCAAACTTTTGCATTTTTCTAATCCTGCCAGTTTTAAAGTCTCATCAAGAGTCGCATCAGCACAAAGCACTTCTAAACCATTTTCTTCAGCAATCTTTTTTCTATCTTCATCGCTCTCAACCACAATAATTGGAATATTTTGCGTCTTTATTTGGTTAGATATTTCCTGACCTACCCTCCCATATCCACACAAAATTACATGATTTTCCATTTTTCTAAGAAGTCTTTTAAAACGTAATTCGTTTACTCTTTGAAAATAGCCAGATTCGAATAATCTAACAGCTTTTTGAAAGGTAAATTGAATAAAGATCAATCCGCCAACGATTACTAAAACAGTTACGATCCTGCCTTCAGGACTTAAAGGTTGAACTTCTCCAAAACCAATAGTGGTTATTGTGATTAGAACCATCCATAAGCAATCACTCCATTCCCATCCTTCTGTTATTCGATAGCCAATTGCACCTAAAAAAAACAGAAAGAATAAAGAATAAATAAGACCAAACCAAGGCCTTAAATAGTCTTTAATAAAATAGAACTCAAATAATCTAAGCTTCATATCCCTTATTATCGTTAACTATTCAAAAATTTCAAAAAAATTTTCTATTATGTTCCTAAAACTATTTATTTGTTTAAGTGAAATACATATTAAGCAGGATATTAATATTTATTTTCGTAGCTGTATGCATTAAACAAATGATTACTGTTTCAGGTCTTATTTAATGCTTCATAAAAATTAATTCAAGGTTTTACTTGTACCGATTCAATTAGAAAATCAGAAGCTGCTTTTAACCATTCAGCTACTGTAAGACGAAGGTCAGGTTGAGAATATACAAGTGCGACAATAATTCCAACTAAGATTATCTTTACCATGGCAATTCAATTATTCTTACGAATTAAAGCACACCTATTGAGTAAAAAGAACCTTAAATTTATAAAAAACAGATTAATTAAAATTTCTCTAATTGATTAAACAAGTATTCCACTCTTCTAAGATTTACTCCTAAATCTGATTGCCCTAATCTTGCTGCGGATCTTATCTGAATAATTCCTTTAGATCTATCTACATAACTTCTTAAATCAAGCTTTAAAATTTCAAGATCATCAGGGAATCTAAAAATTAAGCTTCTACAAACACCTCTCCAATAATTTCTACCACTTTCAATAACTTCTGTACGAGGTAACCCTTCTGCCAGAGAAGCAAGTTGAATAAACTTTTGATCAACATTTATTAGCTTCTTTTCTATTAAGACACTATTTAATGGATTAGTTATTGGAGCAAGACCTTGGATGGAGGAAACCATATTTTTTAAAAACGATGTAAATGTTCTAAACGATTTCATACACAAAGTGAGAGAAAAAAGTAAAGAATTTTCCCCTAAATTTGATCTCTTTATAAAGATTCCTTATTTTGTGATCAAAATTCTAAAATTTGAGATTTTTTATTGTTTTTTTTGATAGAGATGGTTGCCTATTTTGTTTACTATTTAGTTTCCTAACCCATAAAAAAACTCCCACAAACAAAAAAGATTCAACAATAATTCCAACCTTTATTAAACTCATTTTTTATCCTCTTTTTTCTTGTTGGTGCTCTCTATGTATGGCACAAGAATATTTAATAACCACTTTTTAAATGCATTTATCGGTTTCATAATCTATTTACTTGCCTTTTCTCCACAAACTCCTCCCCTTAATGAGATCCTCTATATTTGGCCAAGCTGCTATTAATTCTTTAAGTGCTTTTCTATTAGGAGTATAGAAAACACATGACAATGCACTTATTACATAAAGTATGAACCATAACTTACTTTCTGAATAAGCTAAAAACAAAGAGAAAAGAAAACTTCCAATAAAGAAAAAGAAAAGTGTCCTATTTAGTATTTCTAATGGGGTTCTTTTAAGTCTGTAAAATTTAATCTTTTTAATATCTTCTACAGTATCTTTCTGAAATTTACTTTCGTACGAATTTATTATTTCTTCTTCTAGAACTTTTTCATACTCTAAATTATCAATTGGATCGCTTTGGTCCTTTTTATTTATCATTGGTATCTATACAGTACAAATATGGTAACTAATTTAAGGTATTTTAAAAAGTATCAAATTTTATCTGTTAACTTGAGCTATACGAACAGATCATGTTTTTGAAAATACTTGAAGATTGTCCTATTAATAAAAGATAAATTAGTCAAAATATTCTTTTTAATTTTCCAAAATCTTTCGGTCATTTAAAACAATCACTTCTATAAACTTCATAGCATTAATTAAATTGGGAGGCAATATCTTAATCTAGAGTTAAAATAGTTTTGAGATTTTAATAATAATCTATATGCAAAGGTATTTGATTTCTTACGAATTTACTGATGGCGAGGATCAAGAAGAAGGGGCAGAAATGCTAATTAATTGGTATGAATCAGGTGGTCCCCAAAACAGACCTGAAAACTATGAGGTTCATTCTTGGATTTTTATGGTTCAAAATGGGATTGGACATTCTGTAGTAAGTGCAGATTCTCTTGAGACAATTTGGAAGCAATGGCATCCCTGGAGAAGGTTAATGGATATAAGTATTCAGCCGTGTATGGATCTTGATGAGACAGTAGGATTATTCAAAAAACAAAAAATGAATACAAGGATAGTCTAAAAGTATTTGAATTCCAAATATAAATATCTTTTTAGTAGCACCTTATACTACAGACATATCTCACTGCGTTAAAAAGGATAAGATTAATTTTCCATGATGAATGATTCTTATCACATTTACTTCAAAGGAGAAATTCTTTTCAAGAATTTAAGTAAAGATGAATTTGAATTTGTTTGGGGAAAACTTTATACATCTTATATAAATGCCCTAAACAAAGAGCTAACCTACGAATTAATTAGCGAAAACAATATCATTGAGCCGGCCTTTAACCTTGAGCCATCTTACTAAATCAAGAACTAAATCCTAGATTATGAATAAAACAAGAAAAGCTGTTTATCTTTTATTTTGAGGTACTCTTTTTCTTCTTTAGTTATGTCTAAAGCAATTTTATTTGCCTCAATTTCAACATTCGAACTATAAGTTTCAAAGTTTTCCTCTTTTTTAAATAGGGCAACAATGCCAATATCCGTTATAAACCAAATAAAATGATCAGTTTCTCCAATTGGCTCCCCTTTTAAAGAATCAATAATCAAATCACAGGTTGAATCCATTTAATTTTTCTGTTAGAGACTTTTAATTGCCCCCATTGCAATACCTTACGGCCTCAGAATTGGTCCCACCATCTTCAATAATATCGGCAACACATTTATTAAAGAGTTTAGACTCTTTTTTTACTGAACAGAATCCAAAAGCAATCGCAGCTAAAGCTATTGCAGATACTAAACTAGAACCAAGTTGTATAAAACCATAGGCAAACATAATGTTTTTCTTCCCAGAACATTTTTTTGAATCCTTTTTTTCTTCTGTCATTTTAAATTTTTAACTCATACAAACCTATTTGATTAATCTTATGTTTGGGAAGTGTTGCCATAGAGAAAACCGAATCAAGACTTAATTTAAACAGGTGAGACAAATTTTCAAAAATTCAAGTTTCCTTTTATTTTTCTTAACTTTATTTGTCAATTTGATACATCATTCAGAAATAAATTTTTTAATTTTTTCTCAACACTAGTTTCTAGATAAAATCCTTTTTATAAATATAAAAGTAATGATCCCACAGTTATAACAATAGTTTATGGTGCATCTTAAACTATATTTAAACTTTTCTTGATGAAGTATTAATACTTAAAAATTATTCCAGAAAAGCTTGTTTTGATAATGCTCCCCGAGAGTTATCCACTTTTTTAGTGTTTTTCAACAGGGTTTTCCACAATATGTTGATTAAATTAAATCTTCTATGTGCAAAATAAAATATTTTCTCTTTTTAAAAAAATATATCCACATTTTGTTTTGATGATCACTAAGATTGGTTCTGTCATTTTTTTAAGATTGATATTTAAATTTATGAATACCAACAAAATTAAAACCAATCCGACTACTGAAATCAAAGAAAAAATTAAAAAATCAAAGTTTGATTTACTTACTAATGAAAATGATTTTTTAGTAAAAAGTCTAAAAAAGGCTGGATAAACTCCTGGTTTAACAAAATTTTATTATTTCAAGTAATCTCTTTAATTAAAAATTTGTTCTGCTAAATACAACAATTAATCAATCTTTAAAGATTTGAAATTAGTTCATTAAATATAAAATTTCTATTAAAAATAAAAAAAGTTCTCCTAAAATAACCATAAAAAAAAATATCGGTTATATTATTTTAATCTCAACATGAGATCAGATTATAAATATAAATGGTAAATTCATAGGGCTTATTTTAATTATTTATTGCTTCTCTTTACCTATATTTGAAAACTAGTTTCAGTTAAAAAATGAATACCCAAGAACTTAAAGTCAACTACAAAAAGCTTTTAAACAAAGCCTCTCAAGCAAACGGTCGTAAGGAAACTATTTCTTATTTAAATCGTGCTGCTAAAATTAAATCAAAAATCTATTCAAACACAAAAGTAAATTGCTTTAGATGTAATGGAGCAGGTTTTCTAAGAATTTCATTAGATGAGACTAAAACATGTCTATCTTGCTACGGGAAGGGTTTTTTAATTAAAGAAATTCACTAGGTTTAAAAAATTTGATTGTTCATGAAAGATCTCATTCAAGCTCACAAAAAGTTAATTAAAACAGTGAAAGAACAAATGGGATTTTCTGATTATGGGATGTACTGGTTGGCTTTCCTGGAAGGTGGTTTAACTATATGGTTGCTGGATAGAATATTTTTCCACTGGTTAAAGTTTTAATTTCTATTTATGTCAAAAAAACTCTACTAGTTATTAAATAAATTAATTATCGAAACCATTTGAAAAGTTGTAGGATGGGAAAAAACTAATATGCAATTACTCGGATTGATTCTTCTTCTAGCTAGTAGCTGGTATTTATGGAAATTAACATCAAACTTTCTTGATGAACCAACAAAAAAACAACTGACTAATAGTTTAAATAACCTCAAAAATAAATTCTCTGAGGGAAAACAAAATTTCTCTAAAGCGAAAATAAGTGAAGCTTGGGAAAAATACAAGGAAGAAGGTGGAGCTTTATCTAATAAAGAAAAAAGCTAGTGGACTTTTTTATTATTACGAGTCTTACTAAAGATATCTCTAGAGTTAATGTAATCGGCATCTTAATTGGTCATTTAATTTTTGGTATTGCATTGACACAGATTTTAGATTGGACGTGGTTAAAAAACCTTATGAGTGAAGAAGATAAAACAAGGATGCTTAAAAGTTATACATGGAAAGACTTATTAGTAGATGGAGCAATTGTTACGGTAGTTCTAGGAATAATCTTTTTGATAATTAGCATTTTTCTATAAATGAACGTAACTTACATCCTTTTAGTTTTTTTAATGATATCAATTGTGATTTTCACTCAAATAATCAATTCCTCCGATAATTCAAAATAAATGACAGAAGTAACTAGCAATTCCTCAACTGGGTGGTATTTAATCGCTTTTGTAAGCACTTTATCTTTTTTAGCCTTAATTTACTTCGGCCAAAAAAGATAGAGTGAATTTTCATTGAATATATTAAATTCATAAAAAAAAACTCTGCAACTTCTTGAGATGCAGAGCTTTTAATTATTAAGTCACTGATTTATATAAATCTATTGATTATAAAACCTTTTTTCTTAATCAAAGAAAAAGAGACCGATGAATGTGATGAAGATACTGAATTCACGGCCTCTTTATTAACCGCATTTTTCGGTAGATACGACAATGAATCACCTCCTTTACTAATGTTTTTTTAAAGATAACCAAAAGAATTAAACAAGGAAAGGAATTTGTATAAAATTTAAAATTTTTTTAACAAATTAATGATATAAATGTACTGATATTACCAAGGCAAAACTTCTCCGTTGGCATGCCAAAATGTGCCCGAGTTATTTTTATTTAATGAATCAATACGTTTTAAAAGGCCATTTGCTGATTCTTCAGGACTAATTCCATTTCTTGTAAAGCCAGTCATTCTTGTACTCACTAACCCAGGATGCAAAATAGCTACATAAATATCTTTCCTTGATAAATCTATGGAAAGTGATTTTGCTGCCATGGACAAGGCGACCTTAGACATCCTGTAACCATAAGAACTTCCTGATGTATTATCTTCAATAGATCCCATTCTACTTGTGATAAAGGCAACTTTAGAAGATCTTTTTAAAAGATGTTTAAGTGATTGAGTCACACATATTGGGCTCAATGCATTGACTTCAAATTGACGCAAAATACTTTTCTTATCCAAGTTTTCGAAAGAATTAAATTCATAAATTCCTGCATTATGAATTAAACAATCTAAATTAACTCCAGATAGTTTTTTACACAAATTTGTTATCGACTCATCTGAAGAAATTTCTATATTCTCTTCAATTCTCACTCCTAAATCTCTAAGTTCTTTTGAAGCTTTCCTACACGTTGCAATTACATTATCTCCCCTATTATGAATTTGCCTACATAGTTCTAATCCAATACCCCTATTTGATCCTGTAATTAGATAAGTCGACATCTCTAAACTAAAAAATAAAAAATTAATCTAAATCCAAATATAAAAGAAAACGAACTAGAAAAAGAAAAAATTTATAAAATTCCTTATTAGATTTTTTAAGGTTATGATGGATTATGAAATTTAAAAGATTTTATAAAAGAAAGCAAAGATATTTTTATCATCAAAATTGAATGTATGGAAATTTTCAATCAAGAATTTATACAAGAGATTATTAGGTTAACGTGGAGAAATCCTGCTTTCATGGCTATAGCTATCGCATTAGTTTGGCTTATCCCCCAGTTATTTATCAGGAAAATAATGGAAAAAAAATATGAAAGAAGAAAAATAGAAATTCAGAAAAATAAAATTCAAAAGCTTTACCCAACTAATACTCCTAAATAAGATTTTTATTTATAAAGTGTTCTAATGAATCAAAAAAATACTTTTTGTATCTAAGAAAATATGACCTACAAAATAATTAGAATTGATGGGAAAGATGATGAATTAACAGCTCAAAGTTTTGATAATTATTCAGATGCGTACGATTTGTTAGAGGAACTATATGGAGATTTATGTTGTTCAGATGCTGATTATGGAGACATAACCTATTACGATATTGTGGAAAATAATTTAAAAAATATTAATGGAGAATAAAAAATGGGCGCCCTCCCAAGAAGAAAATTTAGGGGTAATAACAAGTGTATATGAACTCATTAAAGAAGAACTTTCAGAACTTCAAAAAAAAACTGAATGTCCCGATTCATTTATTTATGAATTCATTGGCAAGATTCAGAATGAATGGCATCCTGAATCTTGCCACTCCATAGTTAGAAATAAAAAAAGGAAAAATTAGAAAATATTAAATCTTCAACGCAAATTTATAAAATTTCTTTATTATTATTGGAATTTAAAACATTTAATCATGATTATTAGAATACTAGGAATCGTACTTATCCTTGGTACGATTGCATATTATGGTTTAGTGTTAACTGGGCAAAGCAACCTTTAGTTTTTTAACTTTTAAAAAGTTCTCATGAAATGGCCTCCTACTTTGTGTTGGACAGCACCAAAAACAATTAATGGTAATAGGCATTTTCAAGTTAAAGCTTATGGTGGGAAAAAAGAAGATAGATGGGTTGATATTTTTCCTACCAAAAATAAAAAAGATATTAAAAGAATTTCATGGGCAAAACTAAAATCAGAATGGACTACAGGATGGTTAAGGCTCCCAAAAGATAAAGATTAATTTATATATGTAAACAAATATTATTAACCAGAAAACTGTAAAAAATAATACCTAACCCAAAAAAAATAACTTTTAAAATTTTTTAAATTGCATTTTAATATGAAGTCAGAACCAAAGAAAAAACTCCCTAATAAAAAAGTTATAAGTTCAGCAAAATTTGAGGCTAAAGAACAATTCACAAAATCTGCATTAGAAAATTTAAAAACAGAAAATGAAAGACTTGTTAATTCACTAAAAAAATCTGGGGAGATTAAAGAATCAAAAAGAAAATAGACTTACATTATTTAAAAATTTTTATTAATATATAAATTTATAGACTGAGAAATGATTGAAAAAATCTCTCTAGCAAATTCTCATTTACCTCAACTTATTGGTTTCGTTCTGATGTCAATTGGTTATACATTAGGCAATAAATTCTACCTTCCGGAAATCAAACAAAAATAACAATTTCTAGTTATTAAAAATATTATAAATAAATGGCATTAAAGATATTACTTATAAGAATTTTTCAATATTTTATCTGATTTAAAGTAAAAACTTTAAAACTAATTCTGCAATTCAATTAAGACTAGTCTTAGGACGTTTTTTACACATAAATGTAACAGTAAAGTACTTAAAAATGTGAAATCCAAAAAAAAAGTAAGAATTCATACTATTTTTTTTTAAGTATGTTACATTAGTTAATAATTCAAGTTGGGTTTTCCTCTCTTAATAAAGCAGAAAAGAGGAAATTTTTAATGTATACAAATGTCATTTACTTTTTGGCTTACTAATTGATCTCATATGAAATCTAAAAATGGATGCACTTACTAGTTTTATAGTTGTTATCATCGCAATTACAATTCAATTTTCTTTATACGCCATCAAAAGGTTGCAGGAGCCTTTAGAACCTAATTATTTGATAGATAAAAATTCGAAAAAAAATAAAAACTATATGGGTAAATTTTGGAAAAATGCCGAAATAACAAATGGGAGATTAGCTATGATTGGTTTTCTCGCTTTGATAATAAACTACGGTTTTTTTGGGTGGATAATACCTGGTTTTATTTAAACTATCAGTACATCAAGGTCTTAAAGAAAAAAATATAATCTTTCGTTCAAAATAAACTCTCCTTTTAAAAAAAAAATTTATATTATATGTAAAAAAGCAATTGAGTAATTCTGATTTTGATAAAAATGGATTGGATAGCTATGGAATTCATTGGCTTCAATATGTTGCCTTTGCTGTCTCTGGTGTTGCTATATTTACAACCTGGGCATTTTTTTATGATGAAAGATTCCACAACTTTGTAATGAATATCTTCAGGGTAATTAACTGCAGTGGGTTCAACTGTAATGGAGCATTTTGAAATTCTATGGCTAATCCAGATCAAAAAACAATATTAATTGATAATGCATTTGAGGAAATAAAAAACATTTGTATAAATCTTCAAAAAGATACTGATGCTTCAAATTCAGAACTTAAAAGTTTACTAAAACTAATTATTAATGAATGGGAAGAAAAAGAAGAACAGAAAACTGGTTTCGGATTCAGGTAAAGTTTGCCACTATCTTAGGAGAGACTTAGGCCTCAAATCATTTTAATATGAACAGTTTTTTACTTTTAAAATTTAATATTTATAATTTACATTTTTTAGAAAGAAATTAATAAGGAATGAATCTCAAATTGAAGATTCATTCCAGATTTAGCATTAGTTTTATCTAGATTTAAATTTAATAATTTAACTTCTCTGGTGGACTGTCAATCATTAGATCCCTCCTATTCAACAAGTTAAACCTAAGTCTTACTTATTAAGAAAGTAAATCAGTAAAAATGCTGATTTATTATTTTCTAAAATGTTTGAATTAAAGATGCCAATTCTGGTGCATCTAATAAAAGTGCAAAAAATGTAAGCACAACTAATAAAAATATAGAAAAATAGAATTGAATCATATTTCAAAATTACTTAAAAAGAATTTTTTAAGTTGTATAAAATAATGCTTTGTTTACATAATTAAATATCTCTACCGAGAGAAGTTTTATTAGAGAATAATTAAGATGCTTCAGGGGAAAATATCGTCCTATTTTTTTGCCAATGCTCACAGCCTTTAAGTAGATGATCACCCTGTGGTATGCGTTTTTCGTATTTTGGACAAATCAAGATAGTAGCAAAAGTTTCTGTAGTGCTGTAGCGAAAGTGATTGCAAGTAATACAAATCTTTGTTCGTTTTCGTTTTAGGGTAGATTCTTTTAAATATTCCCATTTTGTCGGATTTACCTTAATCATGATTACTGGAATTTATTAGTAACAATTTGCCAACCTCCTGAAATTAATTCATTCCATGTTTCACAAGCGCACTCAATAGAATGAAGTCTTGAATTTTTAATTTGGGCTGGTTCACCTAATTCATTTGCATAGAAAAGATGAGTATATACTAGTAAGTTATTAGATACAGATTTCTTATAACTCTCAAAAAAAATTAGTAAACCACTTTTTTTGTTAAACAACCAGCCAGTTGGGGGGTCAATAAGGCTGCCACGATAAAAATAAGTCCGAACATTAGCGACTCCTGAGGTCATGAAGATAATACAGTTGTACTAATAATATAAATGTACTACTCGCAGACGTCAAGTATTCCTTTTATAAATATTTAAATACTAAAATTACTTTCCAGAAATAATCAGCCGTAAACTTCTTATTTGGTAATAGTGACTACAAGTAACTCCTTGAAAAGGAAAATATCATTTAAAGAGTATCTCCAAAAGAATGCAATGTATCGAAATCCCTTCTATTTAGGATGGAACAAAGGTTGGTCTTTTTTATTTTTTTTAGAGGGTGGCATTGCAAAAATTGAAGCAAAAGGTTTTGGTATTTCTATTACAACAAAAGTCAAGAAAGGAGAATCACCCCTAGAATCTGCAGATAGATTAGTCTCGAAAGAGCAAAGGATTAGAAAATCAAGATATTATTCTTGGGTTAAATCTATTAATGAAAAAAAATAAATTAACCAATCCTTAAATTTCTAAAGTAATTTGTTGACAGTCAATTTAAAATAGAAAATAGTCATTTATTTTTCGTGTCCAATAAATTTTATGAATGGTGGAAAAACCATAGAAAAGTTGTAACCTATGGGGCTTTTATCATCTTGTTTGGTTTTTATTTATCTCCTGTTGTCAAAGAAGCAAAATACAAAAACCAATGTATTAAGTACTCTACTAAAGGGGCTTTAACTAAATTTAATAAGGACGATATAGGAGAAACTTTACTAGAAGAAACAGGTTTGAATGTTGATGAACTAGCAAAGATTGAGGGTTATAAGAATTGCATTAATTAAAAAGTTCGCAAAAATTATGCTGAGTTTTTAAATGATTAAAGGTATGTTTGAACTTATTTTATTAATATTATTATTTGGATTTATATCAAAAAGTCCAAAAACGAGATATTTGTTTAGCATAACTCTTAAAGAAATTTCTTTATTTCTTTTATGGACTGTTAAATATGAAGATAGAGAAAAATGGATTATAGATAAACCAAGTTGGATACCTGACCAAAACTTCAGCCATCTAATTAAATGAAGACTTATTTAGAAGAACGAATTGAATGGTATGACGATAATTATAGAAATGGTAATGCTTTAATCTCTGATAAGCAGTTCGACCAACTTGAAAAAAATTTATTAAGAACAAACCCAAATTGTGATTACTTTAAAAAGAAAAATAAACTAGTTTTACCTTCATTAGAAAAGGATTCAATAGATGAATTTTTGAAAGGATTATTAGTAGATACCAGATTATTAATTGAACCAAAAATTGATGGTTGTGCTGTTGCTTTGCAATATAGGGATGGAACCTTGGAGAAAGCAATTTCAAGAAAAGGGGCAGACGTTACTAGTAAACTTATTAAAGTCCAAAACATTCCCAATAATCTCCCTTTAAGAAGAGTTCTTCAAGTTAGAGGTGAATTATATGCACCCAACCAAAGTCCAAATATCTCCCAGAGAATCGCTTCTGGATTTCTAAGGGCTAAAGAAGGATTTTCTGAAAGTCTTAGCTTCTGCGCATTTCAAATACTTAATTCAACACTTAACCAATATGAGTCCAAAAAAAGTCTTTCAAAGCTTGGCTTCACGATCCCTCAGGATATTTCATGCAACTTTACGAGCCAAATTGAAGTATTTAGAAAACAATGGCTAGAAGGGAAGCTTTTTAGTCAATATCCAACAGATGGAATAGTAGTAAAAATAAATTCTAGAAAATTACAATTGATTAGAGAAAAATCAAATTTAGATTATCCTTATTGGCAAGTGGCAATAAAACGTTAATGGAATTAATACACCAGATTTTTCCTAATTGGCATATTTACTTGGATATGTTTTTGGTTGGCTTTGCAACTTACGGTTTTCTGAGAATTAAGAAAAAAATAAAAACTAAATAAAGTTTTTAAATCATCCGTGGTCCTTAAGCATAGATTTAAGTTGTTCAGTATCTAATTGTTCAAGATAATTTCTCATTGCCAACCAAGATCTTCTGCTTTCTAACTTTCCACTTTGTTTAAATAAATTTGCGGAAACTTGATCTATCAATTCTTTATGAGTCATATTTATATTCTTCATCAAGTTCAATGACAACACCATTAAAAAATTCTGCTAATAATTTTGATGGGTCTTGCATAGATATCTTTCTATCTACTTTTGATAATTTCTTTTTGATTGGATTTAAGTTAGTCATACAGATTCAGGTAATTCAAGTTCTTCAAAAGTCCAACCTTCTAATTGAAGGTCATGCCATTTATCCCAAGCATTATCCAAATACATTTGAGTGGATGATTTAATTGCCATTGGCTCACCAAGATCATTTGCATAATATGTATGAGCAAAAATTCTCATACTATTTCTTGGAGATTTTTTATTACTTATAAATAAAATTAATCTGCTGCGGTCTGGGCTAAGCAACCAACCACTTGGGGACTCATTACGATAACCGTAAGAAAAATTAGTCCAAACATTAGCTCCTCCTAAAGTCATTACTTAGCAATACATATGTACTATTAATATAGATACATTAGAAATGGATCGTCAAGTATTGTTGCAAATAAATTCTTTACACTGATAGAGAATAAAAACGGCTCAGTTATTCTAAAAAAATAAAATACCCACCAAAAGCCTGTTTTAGCAGGGATTTTGATAGGTAACACCGGATCCCCGTCAGTTCTCTGCTGCATCGACCTGGAAATGCCAGAAGAGGATTCAAAGTGGGCTTTCGTTTCCGATTACAAGATCGGTTTACTACCGCATCACGACAGTCTCCTCACGTCGAAAGAGAGTCAGATCAGAGCACATAAAGAAGAACTTAACCAAAGATCCAGTAATCTAACTCTAACTTATTTTATTATGCATTTGGAGATGGCCAAATGTCTCTTACCATAGTTAATAAAATTTGAGCTTCATCATATCTTTCTAAATGCGTTTTACCATTTAATAAAAATGTAATGTGAGCCATTTTTCTTCCCAGAATTTCTCGAGATTTGCCATAACAATGAATATTAGAACCCTCAATTTCAGATAACATTTTAATTCTTGTTTCCATTGAGATTGGGAAATTCTTTTTCAACCCCAGTAAATTTATCATAATTGCCCCTTCACAGTTCATTTTGATTTCTGGTGGCATTATCCCAGAAGAGATGCAAACATATTGATCAAACTGACTTGAAGTACAAGCTTCAATAGAGAAATGAGCTGAGTTGTGTGTTCTAGGAGCTATTTCATTAATTAAAAGACCATTATCTCCATAGAAGAATTCAATAGCTAAAACTCCAACATAATTAAGTTCATTAACTATTGAAGAGAAAATATTTATTGCAAATAAGTTCAAATCATATTCATTTATTCCAGGTGCAAGAACCCAATCACAAACATGGTTTGATTGGAATGTCTCAACTATTGGAAAGAATCTTATCTTACCGGTCCTATCTCTCGAACCAACAAGAGCCAGTTCTTTTTCATACTCTATCCATTCTTCTATTAACCATTCATTAGAACTATTCTCTGTTAAAAAAAAATCTAAATCTTCTTTTGTCTTTATTTTTCTGTTCCCTTTGCCGTCATATCCACCTTTATTTGATTTTGCCATTAGAGGAAAAATCCAATTATTAATTTCCTCATCCGAGAGATTTTTAAAATCTTCAATACTTATCCATTTTGGGCAGGGAATATTCATTCTGTCTATTAATTTTTTTTGAGAAAACCTATCTACTAATGGCTTAATTGCATTAAGGCTTGGAACAAAAATATCTTTATTGTCAATTAAATTTAATTTATCAATTTTAATCCATTCATTTTCAAAAATTATTTTTTCACACTTATTAATTAATGATTTATTACCTGTTATCTTTAAAGGATCAGCTTCTATGACATGATCTGCTTTTAAACCAGCAGGATCATCACAAGATTTTGTTTGCACACATACTTCTAGATCTCTTTTTTTTGCTGCCTCGGTTAACATCAAAGCAAGTTGACCCCCTCCAATTATTCCTAGGGAATAATTTTTCTTAATATCGTTTATATTTTTTTTAAAACTCATAGCATGATTTTATTACCATTTCTAATTCTTAACAACTGAATTTTTAAGGATCTAGAGCTTAAATTTTGCTAATATATAAAGTATTTAATACCAAATATTTATAAATTTTAACTAGGTAATCAATTGTGAATAAGAGAAAAATATTAGTCCCATTAGGTGATAAGTCATACGAAGTAACTCTAGAGGCAGGGATATTGAATAATATCAGCGAAGAACTTTTAAAAATTGGAATAACAAAGAATAAAAAAATACTTGTGATTTCAAATGAAGAAATATCAAATTTGTATGGAGAAAAATTTTTAAATAATTTAAGAGATAATAAATTTCAGGCCAAAATGTTCCTTATCAAGGCTGGAGAATCATATAAAAACTTAAAAACCTTAAGTGAAATATATGATGTAGCATTTGAATTTGGCTTAGATAGAAATTCAATAATTATTGCCCTTGGAGGAGGAATTGTTGGAGATGTAAGTGGTTTTGCAGCTGCAACTTGGCTGAGAGGCATCGAATATATTCAGATTCCAACAACATTATTATCAATGGTTGATTCATCTGTGGGAGGGAAAACTGGAGTAAATCATCCAAAAGGTAAGAATTTAATTGGAGCTTTCAATCAACCTAAAGCAGTTTTTATTGATCCAGAAACTTTAAAAAGTTTGCCCAAAAGAGAATTTAGTGCAGGCATGGCTGAAGTAATAAAATACGGAGTAATAAGAGATAAAGAACTTTTCGAATACTTAGAAATTGAAAAAAACAAAAATGAACTTATAAATCTCAAAAAGAAATATCTAATTAAAATAATTAGTAGTTCAATTAAAACAAAGTCTCATATTGTTTCTCAAGACGAACATGAAAATGGTGTTAGAGCAATATTGAATTATGGTCATTCTTTTGGTCACGTTGTTGAAAATTTATGTGGTTACGGCAAATTTCTGCATGGTGAGGCAATATCAATTGGTATGAATATTGCAGGGAAAATAGCACTTGAAAAAGGGTTATGGTCTAAAGAAGAATTAGAGAGACAGCGAATTCTCTTAGAGAGTTATGATCTTCCTACCGAGATCCCCAAAATAAATAAAGAAGACGTTCAAACAATACTTATGGGCGATAAAAAAGTTCGTAATGGCAAAATGAGGTTTATATTACCGAAAGAAATTGGTGCTGTTGATATATATGATGACGTAGAAGATTCATTATTTTTAAAGTTTTTTTCTTAACGCAAACAGGTTGAATTTATATTCATTTTCTTCTCATTAAACTTTTTAAAAACAAACCATTTAAAATCACCTAAACAAACAGGATCTACGAGTCTAAGTAATGCCTCTCTTCTTAAAAGAGCATTTGATAAATTCTCCTTAAATTCTTTCTGAATCCCATAAAGTCTCTCTGCCAATCCAAGCGCCAACAAAGCCTCGCCTTGTTTAGTTATTCCATCAGTATTAAATCCAAGAGTCTCAGCATCATTAATTAAAGTTTCTATGCACACATGAGATGTTAAATCGCAATTTCCAGGAGAATCTAGGACATTATTCTTCATTTTTTGATTTTCATATGAAACTATCGTCCCATCAGAATTCTTAGAGTTATAGTATTTTTTAGCTTCTTTAGCGTAATCAATTATCAATAAAATACCATTATTGATTTTTCCATAAATAGCTTCTAACCATTTTGAGTTATCTACATGCCATTCTGTAGTCCATCCTTCAAGAGCATCTTCAGGCGGAATAGTTATTCCCAACTTACTTTTAGCAAGTTTAAAACTTTTTTCCAATTCACGTGTAATTGGCATTTTATCAAAAAATAATTTATATGATTTTTTGTCTATAGAAACTGCTTGTCGAATTAATTTTCCCTTTGTGAAGGTTATTCTTTCTACTGGCAAAGCATCCAAAACCTCATTTGCTAGAACTATTCCATTTATATTATTTTCCTCTACTTCATCCAAACCTTTCCATAAAATATCAATACCTAAGTTCAAAAATTCCTCCAATTTATTTTTTTGTTTTTGTACCATCCCTTCATTAGGTTCAATAATTACAAAAGAAACTCCTTCTAAAAAATTCTTGCTGTTTTCTAAAAAATATTTAATTAATCCACTCATAAAGCTTCCATCTCCAGCTCCAAATTCAGTTACAGATAATGTCTTATTAGATAAAAAACTACTTTTGAACTGAATCAACCAATCTTCTATTTGTTTACCAACCAAAAAAGCAAAATCATCAGATAAAGATGGTGATGTAACAAAATCTCCTCGAACGCCTAACTCAGCTTTACCGCTGCCGTAATAACCATTAATAGGATCATTTAATGCAAAATTCATAAAATCATAAAAACTTATAGTCCCACCCATTTTTATTATTTTTTTTACTAACCAATCTGGATTATTCGCGGGTAAGCTATTCATCGGCGAAGATATAAAGAGATAAAACTTATTTATGCCTTCAAAGATTAACTATTTATTAGGAATATTTCTATCTATATTAGTTTTAATTTCACATAAACCCGTTTTCGCTATAAATAATCCAAATCTCTTACCAGAAGAAAAAACACCAGTAATTGATTTAGCTAAAACATTAAGCCCTAATCAGAAAAAATCTTTAGAGGAAAAGCTCAATAATTTAGAAATTGAAAGTGGGTGGAAAATTAAATATTTATCTCAGTTTGAAAGTTCTCCTGGTAGCGCTATAAAGGACTATTGGGATTTAGATGAGACAAGTTTGTTGATAGTTGCGGATCCTAGAGGGGGAAATTTGCTGAACTTTAACGTCGGAGAGGCTTATTTTAATTTTATGCCAAGGTTATTTTGGGTTGAACTTCAAACAAGATTTGGCAACCAATACTATGTTAAAGATCACGGTGAGGATGGTGCAGTATTAGATGCAATTGATTCAGTAAAGATTTGCCTCGAAAGAGGAGGATGCCAAGTTGTCCCTGGCCTACCAAAAGAGCAATATATTTGGACTTTATGTACATCTATTCTTGGAGGTTTAGTAGCAGGTTTTGCATCTGCGCCAAGAAAAGAAGGTCAAGTCATATCAATTGGATTTTTAGCTCTTCTTTCTCCCTTATGGGGAATGTTATTTGGAATTTTTGGTTTGGCACCAATAATATCCAGAACAAATGATTTATTACCTTTATTTAAAAATGGTTTAGCTTTTACAGCCGCAGGAATTGCAGGTTATATCTTGTCTCAAACATTATTTTCAAGATATGAAAAGCCCAAAAATAATTAAAATATAAACAAAAACATCAAATCCTAAAAAAATTTATCTTCTTCACAAATTTCACCAGACTCTGAATACCATCGGTGAGAGACATTTCTTAATTCCTTTTTTTCAAACTCAATCCATGAAAAGTTAATTAGTAATTTCCCATCTTCATCAGTTTTGTATCTTGGCACTACAGCAGTATTGAAATAAATTGTCCCTTTACTATCAATTTTAAACATCTCTCTTAAACCAAGATTTCTTTTAAGCCGATTATGCATATGACCAAAAATTACAAGGTCAACTTTTCTTCTCTTTTGTATTTGAGAGATAGCAACAGACAAATCTCTATCTCCCCAATCTAAAGAGGGTAATTTCCAGTCTTTCCCACAAATGCTTTTAGGTTCTGAACCTAAACCCGAAGGGCCAGCATGAGACATAATTATTAAAGGTATATCTTCAACAGTCTTTTCCGAACATTTGATAATTTTATTTATTGAATCTTGTTCGGTGATAGGTCCATAAACACCTTTAACTTCTTTTGAGAGATAATAGCCTCCGCCAGAACTACATGGTCTTGCAGACAATAAATTTATTTGATTATTAAAAATTTTCAAATCCCATGCACAATATTTTTCACCTAGAACACGTATCTGCTTTGAGAGAGTTTCGCCAGTAGAATCTTTCCCTCTATCATGATTTCCTAAAATCACAAAAGTAGGAATTTTGATCTCATTGATTTTTTTAATTATTTTGACACTTCCATCAGAAATATCACCAACAAATAAAACAATATTTGGTTTGATAATCGATAGAACCTTCAAGTCTAATTCAGACCATTGACCATGACAGTCACCAACAATAGCAATTTTTAAATTTGTCAGAATTTTTTCTGTTTAAAGGCATATAATCTATTTAGAGATATTCTAAATCCTGACCAGTATAACTTCTACTGCAAAACAGAAATCAGTTCAAAACGAAGAGGATTTGATTTCTGAAATAAAGGAGCGTTGCAAAAAAGCTAATGCAATTATTCTTGCGCACTATTATCAAGCTCCAGAGATTCAGGAAATTGCAGATTTTATTGGCGATTCATTAGATCTATCTAGGAAAGCTGCAAATAATGACGCAGATATAATAATTTTTTGCGGTGTGCACTTTATGGCCGAAACCGCAAAAATACTTAGCCCTAATAAAACAGTCCTACTACCAGATATTGACGCAGGATGCTCATTAGCAGACGATTGTCCTTCAGATAAATTTCAAAAATTCAGGGAAGAAAATCCAGATCACTATGTCGTAAGTTATATAAATTGCACTGCAGAAGTAAAAGCTCAAAGTGATCTGATATGTACAAGCAGTAATGCAGTCTCATTAATTAAAAAGATACCTGAAGATAAAAAGATAATATTTGCGCCAGATCAGAATCTTGGGAGATGGGTACAGAAAAATTCAGGAAGAGATCTTAAATTATGGCCTGGCAGCTGCATTGTTCATGAATCATTTAGTGAAGAAGCACTTCTAAAATTAAAATATCAAAATCCAGGATCAAAAGTAATTGCTCATCCTGAATGTAGTCAAAATTTACTAATTCTCTCAGACTTTATTGGATCAACAAGTAAGCTGCTTGATTTCGTGAGTAAAGATCCATCTAAAACTTACATGGTACTAACTGAACCTGGAATAATCCATCAAATGAAAAAGAAAGAACCTAATAAAATTTTTATTGAAGTCCCAGATGTAGAAGGTTGTAAATGTAACGAGTGTCCATATATGAAATTAAATACTTTAGAAAAAATTCTTGATTGTTTGAAAAATAATTCCCCGTCTATCGAACTAGACCCAGAAATAATAAGAAGAGCCTATGTGCCAATAAAGAAAATGCTGGATATGAGTAATTAATTTAATGAAAATACTTTATCTTCCTTATTAATTTTTAGGAATGCATTAAGGTTTGTGGTGTCGGGCTTAAATTCGCTTATCTGATTCTTTCTATTAATTATATTTATTAGCTCTTTTTCACCAGCTCTATATTGTTTATCTTTTCTAGTTCCTATCTCTCTTTGAAGTATAGGGTTTATATTCATTCTTACTTCTATATCTGGAATAATTCCAGATTTGTTTATATCAGTGCCGTTCGGAGTTAAATACTTAGCGACTGTAACAGTTAGACCTGAACCATCAACTAATGTTCTCATAGATTGAACTAAACCTTTACCAAACGTTTTCTTCCCGACTAATTTTCCTCTTTTGTTGTCCTTTATTGCACCAGAGACTATTTCACTAGCACTAGCAGAACCCTCATTAACTAAGACAACTAAGGGCTTTTTTGTTAAAGCTTGACCGTTTCCTTTTTTTGTTTCTTTTAAACCATCTTTACTTACCGTACTAACTATTACTCCTTTGTTAATAAAGTGCCTTGAGATATCAATGCTTGATTCTAATAAACCTCCAGGATTACTTCTCAAGTCAAGAACATATCCTGCGACTTTTTTTGTTTCTAAATCCTTAATAGCATCTCTAGTCTCTTTTGATGCATTTGCATTAAATTGTTTAATTCTTACATAGCCAATTGATAAGCCGTTTTTGGTTTGATTGATTTTACTTGATACAGATTTTATTTCAATTTTTTCTCTTGATAAAATCTTAAAAAAGGAATTAGAACCTCTAAGAATTTCAAGCTTTACTTTAGTACCTCTTTGTCCTCTTATTAATTTCACAGCCTCCTCAATATTCATACCTTCAGTAGAAATATCATCTATGGATAATATTTTATCTCTAGCTTTAATTCCAGCATCAAATGCAGGGGTACCCTCTATGGGAGAAATAATTATTAAATCATCAGATTCTTTATCTTTAACTATTTGGATACCAACTCCAGTTAATTCACCAGAGGTATCGATTCTCATTTGATTAAATTCCTTAGGTTCTAAAAATCTTGTATAAGAATCATCCAAGTTAGAAAGCATATCTCTAATCGCATCATATGCATCATTGCTATCTGAATATGTTTTTGATAAAACTTCTTTTCTTAAATTAATCCAATTGGACTTTTGAAATTTGCCGCTTGAATCAAGAAAATCTCTATATACAATTTGCCAAACATGATCAATTACTTCTTTATAACTATTATTTAAAACTGTTGCCTCTGCAAAATTATTTAAAAATAGTCCAGAAAAGGATGTCGCAAACAGAAATATAAATTTTTTTTTAAGCAATTTTCTTATCTTCAAATAATTAGATATTTTTTATTATAAAAAGAATTTATTTATAATTCAAAATTTTGACAAATCCTTAAGGATCAATCCACTTCCCATCATCCTTTATAAGTTGGATTAAGGCATTAACACCCTCATCTTCAGGTACTCTTTTTATCTCTTCTTTCCTTCTATATAAGGCAATAGTTCCTTTACCTTTCCCAACATAACCATAATCAGCATCTGCCATTTCTCCTGGCCCATTAACAATACATCCCATTATTGCTATATCTAGACCCGTTAAATGTGAGGTGGCGTTCCTAACTTTATCTACAACTTCTTCTAGATTGAAAAGTGTTCTACCGCAACTAGGGCAACTGATGTATTCAACCATTGTTTTTCTTAATCCTAAAGATTGCAAAATTGAATAGCACACTGGTATTTCCTTTTCTGGAGCTTCTGTTAAGGAAACCCTGATGGTATCTCCTAATCCCTCGGCTAAAAGCGTTCCAATTCCAGCAGTACTTTTAATCCTTCCATAATCACCATCACCAGCTTCGGTCACTCCTAAATGTAAGGGATAGTTATATCCTTCTGAGTCAAGCCTATCTGCAATCATTCTATAAGCTGCCATCATGACCGGAGCCCTAGAAGCTTTCATAGAAATAATTATGTTATGAAAATCAAGCTCATCACAAATTTTGACGAACTCCATCGCAGATTCTGTCATTCCTAATGGGGTATCTCCATAAGTAAAAAGCATCCTCTCAGAAAGAGACCCATGATTAACTCCAATCCTTAGAGCTTTGTTTTCAGCCTTTAAAACTTCAACTAAAGGGGTAAATCTTTTAAGTATTGTTTGCTTAATAGTTTCAAATTCCTCATCTGTATATTCAGTTCTTGTAGGATCTGATTTTTCAAAAACAAACAATCCAGGATTAATTCTTACTTTATCAACATGTTTTGCAACTTCCATTGCAATTTTCATACCATTATGGTGAACATCTGCCACCAAGGGGGTGTTGATATTATTTTCTAATAATTTTGCCTTTATATCTCCTACTGCTTTAGCATGTGCCAGGGAAGGGACAGTTAACCTCACTATTTCACAGCCCACATCATGTAGTCTTTTGATAGCTAAGTAAGCATTTTCGACATCCATCGTATCTTCATTTATCATCGATTGGACTCTTACTGGATAATCACTTCCAATAGCGACATCACCCACCATTACTGTTCTAGTTATCCTTCTCTCAATATGAGTTGAATATCTTTTAGAGAGACTATTAACCTCTTTTGATTGAGTAAATGACATTAAAATTCTTGATATTCAAAAAGGATTTCACTAAATTATACGGCATATAGTTTCCTACTTACATTCTCTAGGTCTTTCAAAGTTAGATGGTAAGGTTTATTGATTTCTTTTGAAGGAAATCTCAACAAATAAGAAGGATGAAAAATTACCATAATTTCTCTCCCATCTTTTTTAATCCATTGACCTCTTGAATTACTTAAAGGATCTTTAACTTCTAAAATAGCTCTCATAGCAGTTGAACCAGTAAGTAATATAAATTTTGGATCAACTAGCTTTATTTGCTGTAATAACCAAGGTTTATGAATATTAATTTCTCTAGCAGTGGGTTTTCTATTATTTGGTGGACGACATTTAATTACATTACAAAAATAAACATCCTTCTCATAGTCAATCCCAGCTTGTATTAATAATTCGTTTAATAGCTTCCCAGATTTACCTACATAAGGTTTTCCTTCTAAATCTTCCTGTGCTCCAGGTGCCTCACCAATTATTAACAAATCTGCAAATACACTTCCTCTACCAATTACTAACCTTTTCACCGAAAAAAACCTTAAATATTTTTATCTTAAGAACTCAAAGCATGAAAATAAAATAGATTAAGAAAATGAACTAAATTCAACCATAGTGTGATAGTTTTATTTATTCTTAATTTATGCATTTGTCATTATTAAAAGTCATATTTGAAAAGTCATAAGTCAATGATTCAAGTTAATTTATCTGATCGGGCACTTTCAATTGAGCCTTCTCTTACATTGCAGATAAGTGCTAAAGCAAATCAATTATCTGCAGAAGGAGTAGATATTTGCAATTTAAGTGCAGGAGAACCTGATTTTGATGCCCCAAAAGAAGTTATAGAGGCTACAAGTAAAGCTATATTTGATGGATTCACAAAGTACGGGCCCGCAGCGGGGAATTTAGATCTCCGAAAAGCAATTGCAAATAAACTTCAAATTCAAAACGATTTAAATTATGAATTTGAAAATGTAATGGTCACAAATGGTGCTAAGCAGGCAATATATAATCTTTTCCAAATCTTGTTAAATACTGGAGACGAAGTTATTATTCCTTCTCCATATTGGTTGAGTTATCCCCAGATGGTTAGATTGGCGGGTGGGAAGCCAATTTTTACAAATTCTTCTGCTGAAGATGGATTTAAAATAAATATAAAAGACTTGAAGTCTAAAATCTCTTCAAAAACTAAATTTATAATTATCAATTCTCCTAATAATCCTACTGGAAGAGTTATGTCAAAGGAAGAATTATTACAAATTGCCGATTTAGCTAGAGAAAATCCAAATATCAATATTCTTTCTGATGAGATTTACGAACTAATCCTTAAAAAAGAATTTAAACACTACAGTTTATCTTCATTAGCAAATGACTTAAAAGATAGGATTTTTATAATAAATGGGTTTGCAAAAGGATGGGCTATGACTGGCTGGAGGATAGGTTATTTAGTAGGTCCCAAAGATGTAATCAAAGCATCCTCAGCATTACAAAGTCAAAGTACAAGTAATGTTTGCTCTTTTGTTCAAAAAGGTGCTTTAGAGGGTTTAAAAATGAATAATGAGTTTTTCTCAATGATAAATAGCCATTATGATCAAAGAAGAAGACTTCTCTATGAGGG
Organism: Prochlorococcus sp. AG-424-P16; assembly: GCA_003213255.1. Classification (GTDB taxonomy): domain Bacteria; phylum Cyanobacteriota; class Cyanobacteriia; order PCC-6307; family Cyanobiaceae; genus Prochlorococcus_A. The sequence goes on along the minus strand of QCNI01000007.1, from coordinate 11,203 downwards.
CCTTAATAATATAAATGGGATTTATATTGAAGAACCTAATGGAGCATTTTACGCATTTCCAAAATTACCCAACTCCTCAATTACTTCTGTTGATTTCTGCAATAAAGCTCTTCAAGATTACGGATTAGTTGTTGTACCTGGAAAAGCTTTTGGAGCTGATCAATGTATAAGAATATCTTGTGCAGCTTCAGAAATTAAAATAAAAGATGGACTACAGAGGCTTGAAAAAGCAATCTCAGAATACTATTAAATTAATTAAGTTATGTTTAATTTAAAGAATTTCCTACTAAGTTCCTTCGCATGGCAAGAAGTTACATTAGTTTTGATAGCTTATAGCTCCCTCGCAATATTTGGCGAATTAATAAATGGTAAAATCAAAAATAGTTTAACTTGATTTGTAAGAATAATTTGTTAAATCAAGTAATTATTTTTTTCCGGTTTTAGTGATTAGTTTACCAAAACAGCTAGTTGTAATTGGAGATAGCTCAGTTTATGGATGGGGAGATAATGAGGGTGGTGGATGGTGTGAGAGGCTTAGAAAAGATTGGTGCAATAACCACAATGGGCCAGTTATTTATCAACTTGGCGTTAGGGGAGATGGGATAGAAAAAGTTTCATCTAGATGGGAAAAAGAATGGTCATCTAGAGGAGAAACGAGAAGAAATAAACCTAAAGCAATAATACTAAATGTAGGTCTTAACGACACAGCAGCAATTGGTCAGAAAAATGGAAGACATCAATTAGATATAGATGGATTTGAATATGGATTAGAGAGGCTAATTAATGAAATGAACTCTCAAACAAATGTATTTGTTATTGGTCTTACACCAGTAGACGAAAGCAAAATGCCGTTCGCAGGATGTCTATGGTACTCAAATGATTTTTGTAATTCTTATGAAAGGAGAATGGAGGAAGTATGCCTCAATCAGAATGTCCCATTTCTTCCTACTTTTAGAGAAATGTACTCTGATAAAAGGAGTAAAAATTGGATAACGCATGATGGAATTCATCTAAATTCCAAAGGTCATTTCTGGCTTTTCCAAAGACTTAAAAGCTGGGAGATTCTCAAAAAATGGAAGGAATCTTAGGTCTTTCCAAATATTATTAATTTAAAAAATATGAATATAAAATAAGAGCAAAGATAGCAAAAACAGAAGCAATACTTGTCTGAATAGCATTTACCAACTCATTACTTAATTTATATATGTTTTGAAATTTAGCACCAATAATACTTTCGGAAAGTGTTGCCAAGAATCCAGAAACTACAACAACTATAAAATGATAATTTGTAGAAATAATTGATAGACGAAGCATTATAAAAGACATAAATATTGATCCCAAAACACTAGCTAATGTTCCTTCTATACTTATTCCTCCCTCAGTTCCCCTATCCACCTTTTTAAGTGAAGTAATTAAGTATGTGTCTTTACCAAATCTTTTCCCAATTTCGCTACCAAAAGTATCCGCCAACTTTGCAGCAAAACTTGCAGCAAAACCTACTTTAAACATCACTATATTGGCAGCATTAAATTTGGTCATAATGGCAAGAAATAATCCTGTAGCTGCTGAGCCCCAGACATTCTCAGGACCTCTCCTCCCGCCTCTTTTTTCAGCAATTCCTTGTGCTTTTTTAAATTTAAAACCTATTTTGGTAACGAGGGATCCAAATAATAAATAAATTACAACTGACATCCATCCCTGCCAAGACAAACATCCCCACAAAATTGTGCCTAAGATGCCTGCACTTACCCAACCACTTTTCGTCATTAAAGGAATCCTGCAAAATATATAAATCAAAATAAAATTAATGCAAAGACCTATAAAAAATTGATTTCTAATTAAATCCATATTTATCTAATTCTTTAATTTCAAATCAATTCTCCACTGATTTAGGATTGACGATGCGTTAATACTAGCCGTCGAAGTTCTTAAGATAGTGTCGGAAAGTTTCACAAAGGTAATGTTATTTTTTTTAAAAAAATCAATTTCTTTAGAGGACCAACCCCCTTCAGGGCCAATTACATTCCAAAATATACCTCCTTTTTTATTTGCAAATTCTTGTTGTTTTCTTAACCATTTATTTAAGTCATATGGTGTTTCTTCTCTCGTTATAGAAATTGAAACTCTTTCTTGATTATCTCTACTTTTTAGCCATTTAATAATATCCATACCATTTAAAATGGATGGTTTCCATAATCTCTCACTTTGCTCAACTGCTTCTTTGATAATTGAATTCCATCTCAAAAGCTTTCTTGAAAAATTCAAATTTTTGTTTACCTGTCTTTCTGAAAATAATGGCTGTATATAATCGATTCCTATTTCAGTACACATTTTTAAAATATCCTCAAAACCACTTTTTGGTATAACAACAGCTATTCCTAATAAGTAAATTTCTTGTTCTTGAGATAAGTAAGGTTTTTTTAATTTAATTATTTCTAAACAATCATTTTTAACTTTTATAGCTTTCCATAATGAACCCTCTCCATTAGTTATAAATATTTCTTTACCATTTTTTATCCTCATTACTTTATTTAAATAATGAGCCTCTTCTTTAGAAAGTTCTAAATTATTGTTCTTAATATTTTCAATTCTTTCATGGGAAATAATTAATCTTGTTAAGTCTTCCATCTAAAACACTTAATCTTTGAAAACCAAATCTTCATGTTCTTCAATTGCCCAATCATTATTTTCACCCCCAATTATTAACTCTTCAATTTTTACATAATTATTTGATATCTCATTCAAAGAATTAATTAATATATCTATTGAAATGGAGTCTGAAGTTCCAAAATCGACCCAACATCTTCCCCAAAGATTTTGATATTCCATAATTCCTAAATTATGCATTAAGGCTGGAAGAGATGCATTTTTTTGATCGTTATCATAAGACATCCAACTTAGATCGGAACCCTCTTCATGAGTTTGCAAATTTTCAGAATTAAATCCACCTAACCTTCCTAAAACGTACCAACTATCAAAAACACCATCTAAATAATTTTTTTCGTCTTGAGTAGGCGATTCTGAAAACCTGATCCATATCCAACAATTAAAAGGATCAACTTCCCTAAAAATAATATTCATATTGACTAATAACTTTTTAGATCTACAGCTATTATAAGTAAGTTATTACTAGATTAAAATTTATACCTATAACTTAATTAATAATGCTTGACTTAAAAGAAATATCTTATCAACCCCAAACTGGTGAAAGAAAAATAATAGACAATTTAAATTTAAAAGTTCATGAAAATGAAATCATTTTAATTTGTGGCAATAGTGGTTCTGGGAAAACAACACTCCTCGAAATAATAAGCGGATTAACAAATCCGCAAAAGGGAAAAATTACTTGGAAGAATAAAATTTTGTCTTCTAGACAAAGAAGATGGTTTTGTGGAGTAGTATTCCAATTTCCTGAAAGATACTTTATAGGTACAACCATTGGTAAAGAATTAAAAATAGGCCATAAATCTTTAAGAGAAAAAAATATAGAAATAGTTTTAAATAAAGTTGGTTTGAAAAAAATTAATCTGACTCAACCACCAGAACAGCTAAGTGGCGGACAACAAAGGCGGTTAGCTGTAGCAGTTCAACTACTTAGAAACCCCTCAATTCTTTTACTTGATGAACCAACTGCTGGATTAGACTATTCAATGAGAAATGATGTGAAGAATTTAATTCTTGATTTAAAAAATAAAAATACAATTATTATTGTTACTCATGAACCTGCATTATTTGAGGGAATTCCTTCTAGGATATTATCCTTGGAAAAAGGGAAAATCAAAGTTTTATGAAAGAAAATCATGCAGGATAGGATAGTTCGGGCTACTGCAGCCAATGGAGGAATAAGATTAGTTGCGGTCTTAACAACAGAATCTTCTTTAGAAGCAAAAAAAAGACACGGCCTTTCTTACTTAACCACCTGTATCTTAGGCAGAGCATTAAGTGCTTCACTGCTTTTAGCAAGCTCGATGAAAATAATGCATGGGAGAGTCACTTTAAGAGTTAGATCTGACGGACCTTTAAAGGGATTACTAGTTGATGCAGGTAGAGACGGGAAAGTTAGGGGTTATGTAGGGAATCCTAATTTAGAATTGGACCTAGTCAAAATAGATAATAATAAATATTCTTTTGATTTTAAAAAAGCATTAGGTACAGGATATTTAAATGTAATTAGAGATAGTGGATTTGGAGAACCCTTTACAAGCACTGTTGAATTAGTAAATGGGAATATTGCTGAAGACTTAGCTTCATATTTATATCATTCAGAGCAAACTCCCTCTGCTGTATTTATTGGAGAAAAAATTCAAAATAAAAGTGTTATTTGTAGTGGTGGCTTATTAGCTCAAGTTTTACCTAAAAAAGATACTGACCCTCTGCTAGTCTCACTACTTGAAGAAAGATGCAAAGAAATTACTTCTTTCAGCGAAGATCTATTTAAGTCAAAAGATAATCTTCTTGAGTTAATTAGAAATATATTTCCCGATATTGACGATAAATCAATCTCTGAAAAAGCTCGTTCTCAAGAAGTGAGTTTTAAATGCAAGTGTTCCAAACAAAGAAGTTTTAATGCGATGAAAATGCTTGATAAGAGCGAGTTAGAGGACATCCTCAAGAAAGATGGCAAAGCAGAGTTGGTTTGTGAATTTTGTAAAAATAAATATCTTATAAATTATGAAGAAATTAAATCAATGATAGAAAATCAATCATAAAAAAATCACGCCTAGCCATAAAATAACCATGGCCGGAATACTTTGAATTTTTTGTATTGATAAAGAGTTGTTTGATACTTCCTGAATGAAAGAATTATTTTCAAGCAATCCACCAAATATTAATCCTATCGAGAGAAAGGTAACACTCCAACCCAGAGAACCTATAAATCTTTTCCCTGATTTAATTTGAGTATAGGTAAGTATTAATGTTGAGATAGAGAGTAAAAGTCTATTATTAGAGTCTGGACTGATAAATAACAAAATTAAAAATAATAGCCCAACAGATATTTTTATTAAAAGATTATCAAATGAGGGGGTAGTTATTTTTGGCAAACTATACTGACTTGAATTGTTAGAGTTATTATTTAAATTTTTTATCTTAGAAAGAAGTGGGAAGTTATTATTGGTAAATTGATTAATTTGTTTTTCTTTTTTTGAGGCACTCACAGCTTCATAGCTTACATTTCCTGATTGCCTGGCTTTCAAACTACCCATGAGTAATTGATCAAAGGAAGATTCTATTTTCGCTTTTAAAATTAAGTCTTCACCAGCCTCTTTAACTTTAATATCTCTAGCCTTCTGAATATCCTCAAAAGCAGCACCTTCTTTTACACCTAAGATTTCATAAGGTGATTTTTCGTTATTATTTTTATTACTGTTTGAATCCAAAATTTTTTACTAATACTAACAGATTAACTAATTTTATAATCCATTAAGACTTTATAAAACAATTGGTTCGACTCCACTAACAACGGGCGCAACTTTGTTTAAATTTAATTGATTATTGTCTTCAACAAACTGATTTAGATTCCACTCATTTTTGAAAAGAATAACTGGCCTATTCCAACAATCTTTAACTATTTTACAGTTGAATATTCTGCCTAGTTTTTCAATAGCTGGCCATCCATCAGAAATCCATCTAGCCAATTGATATGGCATTGCTTCAAGATTTGCATCTACACCATATTCACTTTTTAATCTGTGAGTTACTACCTCCAGCTGCAATTGACCAACGGCTGCGAGTATAGGGTCTCTTTTACTCTCATCAAAATCATAAAGAATCTGAACAGCTCCTTCTTCTCGAAGTTCATTAACACCCTTTCTAAAGTTTTTAAATGCTGAGGGATTTGGATTTCTTAGCCAGCTGAATATTTCAGGACTAAAGGATGGTATACCCTCATATTCCAGATGAGCTCCCGTATAAAGAGTATCTCCAATAGAAAACATCCCTGGATTATTTAAACCAATAACATCCCCAGGATAGGCATCATCAACTACTTCTCTATCTTGCCCAAATATTTTTTGTGGTCTTGATAATCTAATTGTTTTCCCAGTTCTGGAATGTTTAACTGACATATCCTTTTCAAATTTGCCACTACAAACTCTTATAAAAGCAACCCTATCTCTGTGCTTTGGATCCATATTTGCCTGAAGCTTAAAAACAAACCCACTAAATTCATCGCTTGCAGGTTCAATATCCCCTTTATTACTATTTCTTGAAGTTGGTTTTTGTGCCATTTTTAAAAAACTATCTAAAAATGGCCTTACGCCAAAATTAGTCATGGCAGATCCAAAGAAAACTGGGGTTAAAGAGCCATTAAAAACTTTTTCTTTTTCAAATTTAGATCCTGCCTCATCAAGAACCTCCAATTCTTCAAGTGAGTTTTCAAGTAAATCTCTCTCAACATATTTTGATAGCTCTTTATCTTCAAGACTTAATCTTTTCTCATTCGATTGTTTCCCTCTCACTGCTTTATCAAATAAAATCACCTCTCTCGAAAATCTATCAATAACTCCTCTAAATTCCTCGCCACTCCCTATTGGCCAGTTAATAGGTAGGGTATTTAATCCAAGTTCTGATTCAATTTCATCAAGTAAAGAAAATGGCTCTCTACCTGGTCTATCCATTTTATTTATGAAAGTAAATATTGGTATTTTTCGCATCTTGCAAACTTCAAACAATTTTCTAGTTTGAGGTTCTAGTCCTTTAGCAGCATCTTCCAACATAACTGCATTATCAGCAGCAGCTAATGTTCTATAAGTATCTTCGGAGAAATCTTGGTGTCCTGGTGTATCTAATAGATTAATTACAGATCTTTCATATTCAAATTGCAATACAGTTGATGTAATAGAAATACCTCTTTGTTTCTCAAGTTCCATCCAGTCTGAGGTGGCTTTTCTCTGATTACCCCTAGCTTTTACTGCTCCTGCCTGTTGAATGGCACCTCCATACAAAAGAAGCTTCTCGGTAAGAGTCGTTTTCCCAGCATCTGGATGTGAAATAATAGCAAAATTTCTTCTTTTATTTACCGCATCCAGTATTTCTTTATTATTTAGAATTTTAGTACCCAAGCTCATTTATATAATATAAGGGCCTTTCACTTAGTTCTTAAACATTACCATAGACTATTAAATAATTTTCACCTTCCTCAAACACATCTAAAGAGGATAGATCATTCTCTGAGATGAAATTTTTTAACTCTTTAAAAGTATAAGAAGCTCTTAAAGAGGCATAATAATCATTAGTTAAAATCTCATTATATTTAGTTGAACATTGAGCTTTGAGTTCTAAAGCAGACTTTTCATCTAATGGCCTTTTTAAGTCCTTGTGAAAATTTACAGTAATATTACTAGATAAAATTCTTATTGTGTTGAAGAAATCTTCAAGATTGGTAATGTGATGAATTAAACTGTTGCTTACAAGTAAACTAATATTTTTTTTAAATAAAAAATTATTTGATTTAATGTCTTTGATGTCAGAACAAATGTAGCGTAAATTTTTTAATTTTTTTTGATTATTAGAAATTCCTTTATTATATTCTGCTCTCAAAATCATCTCTTTAGAACCATCTATTCCTAAGACTGCAGTATTAGGCCATTTTATTGCTAACTTCTCAGAAATATTTCCTGGGCCACATCCTAAATCAACTATTAAATCTTTTTCACCTAAAGAAATATTTTTTTTCAAAAGATATTTATTTATTTGATTAATTAGATTAACTTCCCCTTCTGAAAAATCAGCTTCGTCATAAGAAATGACCTGCTCTTTTTCTTCCATTAATTCAGGTTCGGGGACTCTTTCCATATCCTTTCTTGAAACAAAAATTTCATATTAAACATAATTCTACACAAACCGTTAAATAGTGGTAAGAATAGTTGCAGACGCCACAGGTAGAGTTATTCTTCCAGTACGGGTTATTTACATACGTTTTTTTATCGTGACTGTTGCACCAAATAAAGCTTCTTCAGAAAGCAATTCCAATAATCTTAAAAAAGATGATTTTCCAAAGACTGCGCCAGCTGCTTACCCAGTTTTTTTCAGATCTTATAGTAGAAAAACTTCATCTGGCAAAAGGGAGAACTGGAGTGAAGTAGGCGAAAGGAATTTATCTGGATTAAAAGAATTAGGAAAACTTTCTGAAGAAGAATTAATCCTAATGAGAGAGATGCAAAGTAACCAAAAAGCTCAACCTTCAGGAAGATGGTTATGGATAGGCGGAACCCCTTGGATTAATAAGAACCAAAATTTCTCAGGAGCATACAACTGTACCTCAACAAACTTAATTGATTGGGAAGCCTTCGCATTAATGATGGACTTAGCAATGATGGGATGTGGAACAGGTGCAATAATTGAGCCTCATTTTATAAATAATCTACCTACGGTAATTAACAAAATAAACATTAAATCAGTCAGTGAAGTTGGAATAACTCCTAAAGATCAAAGAGAAGAAAAGTCATCATTAGAAATTAAAGGAAAAGATCTTCATATCAAAGTTGGAGATAGCAGAAGAGGATGGGTAGATAGCTATAAATATCTTCTTGAGGCATCAAGTAACGAGAGTCTTGAAAGAGAAATTGATGTTTATATTGATTTGGAAGATATTAGGCCTGCGGGAGAATCATTAAAAGGTTTTGGTGGTATGGCAAATCCTATCAAATTGAAAGATCTTTACTCTAGAGTCGCATCACTTCTTGGCAAGGCAATTGGTAGGAAATTAAGTACTGTAGAGTGTTGTTTATTAATTGATGAAGCTGCAGTAACCATAGTTGCTGGGAATATAAGAAGAAGTGCTGGAATGAGACAATTTGCTTCAGATGATAAGGAAGCCGCATCTGCAAAAGAAAATTTATGGAGTCAAGATGAGAATGGTAATTGGAGAATAGATCCTGAAAAAGATGCCCTCAGAATGGCCAATCATACTAGGGTTTACCATACAAAACCCACTTACCAAACTGTTTTGGATGCAGTAACAAAACAATTCCATTCAGGTGAGGGAGCCATTCAATTTGCACCAGAAGCTATCGCAAGATCAAATGCAGATATTCTCAAAGATGATGAATTGAGAAAGGAATTTATTGAAATCTACTCAGAACAAGGCAAGGATGAAGCGAGAAATTGGATAAATAGTAGTTATGGTCCTTTTTCAGAAGAAGAGTTAGACCACAGGATGAGCCGATATGGACTTAACCCTTGTGGGGAGATCTTGGGAAATGATTTCCATTGCAATTTGGCTGAAGTTCATTTAAATCAGATTGATCCAGGAAATTTTGAAGAGCAAAAAAAAGCTTTTAAAGCAGCCGCTCTTTCTGTAGCATGCTTACTTAATCATGAATTTGAAGTTGAGCGTTACAGAAAAAGTAGGGAATATGATCCTATCGTAGGAGTAAGTTTCACTGGATTATTTGATTTTTGTGTCCATGCTTTTGGGACGCCATGGTTGAAATGGTGGGAAGCAGGAAGGCCAAATAGCGAAGAAGGGAAGGCCTTCAAAGAAAAGGAAGCTAAATTCTTAGATTCTTGGAGAAAAATAGTAAAAGAAACTGTATGGGAATATTGTGATAAGCATAATCTAAGGAGACCAAATAGATGCACAACAGTTCAGCCAGCTGGAACTAAAAGTCTTCTTACTGGAGCAGCTCCAGGTTGGCATCCTCCAAAGGCTCAAAGATTCATAAGAAGAATAACTTTCAGAAAAAATGACCCAATCGCTTTAGCTTGCATGGATTATGGTTACTCAGTTGTTCCATCTCAATCTGATAAAGATGAAAATGGTTGCTTGCTCGATAATCCATTTGATCCGAGATGTACAGAATGGTTAGTTGAAATCCCTACAGAAGTTAGTTGGGCAAATATAGACGGCGCAGACCAAATAGACATCAATAATTTCTCAGCATTAGCTCAATTTGATTTTTACATGCAAGTGCAGAAATTTTACACAGAGCATAATACCTCTGCAACCGTAGAATTTAGAGAAAATGAAATCGAGGATTTAGCTAAAGCTATTCATAATGCAATAGAAAATAATGAGGGATATATTTCAGCAGCATTGCTGGCTAGATTTAGTGCTAACGCTACTTTCCCGAGATTACCCTTTGAACCAATAAGTAAAGAGGAATATATATCATTGCAGAATAAAGTAATAGAAAGGAAAGTCAATAACGATTTCTTTGACGCTCTTAATAAATATGATGTTGGAGAACTATCTGAAGCAGGACCAGCAGGTTGTGATTCAGATAAGTGCTTGCTTCCTCTTGCTAAACCAAAAGATTAAATTTTGAATAATTTGTAAATAAAAAATATAAAATAGTTTTTAAAAATTTAATTTATGGCTACCTCTTAAATAGGGACATAAATTATTTATGACATTAAGCTTAAATATTGGGAATTTGTTTAATGATTCCTCCAGTCATGCATTGGTGGATGAGCTAAGAAAAAGAACATCAGAAGAGGATATCTTAGATTTTGAGAAAAAATTTAACTCCAAAAACGAAAAAAATCTACACGTATATATATGTAGATTTCTAAAAAATAGATCAATATCCAGAGGGCTAGCCTCTAGATGGTTAATAACCATAATTGAAAACAAAGAATCAAAAATTGATGCTTTGCAAAAATAAAATATTTAGGTCAGCCCTGATAGTTTCCATAGAGCAATTCCAAAAATTGAGAATCCCATAATAAAAGTAAAAGCCAAAGCATTTACCAATTGGACCTTATCATTCATTCTGTTTGCGAATGGTAATAATTGAGCAAATAATGGAGTCTCTTCAACTATTGCAGATTTTTTTACTGTAGGTTTTTTGCTTCTAGAAAACATAAAACAAATTTTATAATCTTAAGAATTTTACATTTAAAAGTTCATTAAATAAAAAATACTTCTCAAAAACGAACAAAATGTAACCTGTGAGAAATTAAGCCGGGATTATGATAAATATTTTTATCAGAAACCTAATCTATCATTAATATATTAAGTTTATTTATTAAGAACCTAGACAAATAATTTTAATGGATGTTATTATAAATTTGTAGCAACCGCTACCAAAACGTTCAACTTGCGTATAGCAAGCCGCAAATCGACTTAAGCCATGGAACGGGGACTTAAGCGAAACCGGAGCTAAAAAAATGACTCTAATTTACAGAGGACAAAAGTACGTCCAGAACAAAGAAGCAGCTAAAAAGCAGCACAATGAACTAACTTATAGAGGAAAAACTT
>QCNI01000006.1 GCA_003213255.1 Prochlorococcus sp. AG-424-P16 | reverse complement strand
CTTAATCTGATAATCACTTATATCAAAACAGTCTAATAAGAATCAGTAAATATCCTTAGTTTCTCTTTTGTGGAGCTTGGGATATTTTCTTTTTGGGTTATCAATCCATCTTTTAATGAAAAATGAGATTTGCTTTTTGGCCTTTCTTTTTCGATTAATTTAGCAACTTCGAATATTATTTTATTAGCCACTTCAGTATTTGATCTAAGATTATCCAAAACCATCTCTACAGAAACTTCTTGATGAGTTTGATGCCAGCAATCATAATCAGTAACCATAGATAAGGAGGAGTAAGCTATTTCAGCTTCTTTAGCTAATCTTGCTTCTGTGTGGTTCGTCATACCAATTATTGAACATCCCCAACTCCTATATAAATTAGATTCTGCTCTAGTTGAGAAAGCGGGACCTTCCATTGCTAGATAGGTACCTCCTCTGTGCAATTGTCTCCCGCCAGGAATATTTTTTTCTCCGATTTCACTTAATATACGTGATAAATTTGTGCAGAAGGGATCTCCCATAGTTACGTGAGCAACAGCTCCCTCGTTAAAGAAGGTTGAAGGTCTATTTTTTGTCCGGTCTATAAATTGATCTGGAACCACTATATCAAGTGGCCTTATCTGTTCTTGTAATGAACCAACTGCTGATGGAGCAATAATCCATCTTACCCCTATTGATCTTAGAGCCCAAATATTAGCTTTGTAAGGGATTTCAGAAGGATTTAAACTATGTGTTCTGCCATGTCTAGGAATAAATGCTATCTCTAGGTTTCCAAGATTATATACTTTTATTGAATCAGAAGGTTTACCATAGGGAGTACTGATTTCTATTTCTCTTAAGTACTTTATTTGATCCATTGAATAAAATCCACTTCCACCAATCACTCCTAATCTTGATTTTTCAATTGGTAATAAATGTTCTTTATTCATAGTGATGTAAATGGCTTTTAATCATTTGGTACTAATTGGTGGAGGACACTCAAATGTTTCTTTATTGAAGAAATGGTTAATGTTTCCGAAATTAATGCCAGAAATTCCTGTTTCAATTATATCTAGAGATTCTCATTTGGTTTATTCGGCTACTTTCCCATCGGTGATTTCAAAATCAATCACTTTAGAAGAGAGTTTAATTGATATAAAATCTTTAGCAAAAAATGCAAAAGTATCTTTTATAGAAGAAGAAGTAAAGGATATTGATTTCAATTTAAAGAAAATTGTTTTAAGTAATAGACCTTCAATTAATTATTCAAAGTTGGTGCTTAATTATGGAAGTCAAACAATTGTTCCAAAAGAATTTGAATCATTGGTTAAAAATCGAAATGCTTTTTCAATAAAACCTTTTTTAAGGGCTTATGACTCAATATTAAAAGAGGACATTTTTGATTCAGTTAATGAACTTCCATTTGTAATTGTTGGGAGTGGCCTTGCTGCAATTGAAGTATCTTATGCTTTAAGAAAAAGATGGAGAGATAGACCTTTAAAACTATTATGTGATTCAAGAAAAATTAATAATACAATTCTAAAAAGTTTACGGAATTCCAATATTGATTTAGTTGAAAAACTTAATTTTGATTATGGCAAGATTCTTTTATGTACTGGAAATACATCTCCATTATGGTCACAAAAAAAATTATTAGATTCGGATTCTTATGGCAGAATAATTACAAATCAGAATTTACAGATAAAAAGTTTTTCTGGAATCTTTGCTGTCGGTGATTGCGCAGTTGTAGGTTCAGCAAAAAGACCAGCATCGGGAGTTTTTGCAGTAAAAGTTGTAAATACATTAGTACAAAATCTAAAAAAAGATATAGAAGGGAGATCATTAAAAAAGTGGTTTCCTCAAAAGATTGGATTGCAAATAGTAAATATATTTCCAAGCCATCATCCAAAGGCTTTTGCTATTTATCGCAATTTTGTTTTCGGCCCTTCTTTTATTTTTTGGATTTTAAAGCAAAAAATTGATCTTAACTTTATTAAAAAGTTTAGATCAACAAGGCTAATTATGAAAAGTAGTGAAAAAAATATTTCATTGAATGATTGCAGAGGATGTGCAGCTAAAATTCCTCAGTTTGTTTTGAATAAATCATTAATAAATTCTAATTTAAATTCTTTTGCCTCATCACCTGAAGATTCAGTTGAGATATATCAAAATGGTCAAGATATTATCTTGCAAAGTGTAGATGGATTTCCTGCTTTGGTAAGTGATCCTTGGCTTAATGCAAAAATTACTACTTTGCATGCTTGCTCAGATTTGTGGGCATGCGGAGCAACACTTTCATCCGCGCAGGCTTTAATTGCATTACCAAAAGTTGAAAGGGAATTTCAGAGTTACCTCTTTTCTCAATCACTTCAAGGTATTAAATCAACAGTTGAGGATCATAGAGGTGAATTACTTGGAGGCCATACTTTCGAGGCAAGAAGTTTAGTAAATAAACCTTATTCATTAGGAATAGATATTTCTTTAACAGTTCAAGGTATTTTAAAAAATGGAGCAAAACCATGGCTTAAATCTGGAATGAATATTGGAGATATTCTCATGATGTCTAGACCTCTGGGCGTTGGGATTTACTTTGCCGGTCAAATGCAAAATATTAATATGCTAGGTAGTTCTTCTGAAGTAATTAATAATTTAGTAAAGAGTCAGCAATATTTGATTGATGAAATTTATCTTTTTCAAAATCAATTTAAAGAATCATTAGTCAATGCTGCGACTGACATTACTGGATATGGATTTATTGGACATCTTAAAGAAATGGTTGAATCATCTAATTTATATAGGCAAAGAAATAATCTTGAGCCACTAAAAGTTTTATTAGATTTATTTGCATTTAAAGCTTATCCTGGAGTATTTGATTTAATAAGAAAAGATGTTAAAAGCACTTTCTTTGAATCTAATAAAGAAATTTTTGACAAAATTTATAAAGTAAATAACCAAAAAAGAATAATTAATTTTTTAAACGAAAATTCATTAGATCAAGAGACTGTTAACGAGAGAATATCGTTACTATTAGATCCTCAAACATGTGGACCCTTATTGATTAGTTGTAATCGTAAATATGAAAATGTTCTAAAGGATAAATGGTACAAGGTTGGAGAGGTTGTAAAGATGTAATTAATTTCTATTTAATTTGTCAATTTCCAAATATCTTAATCTTTTGATTTCCTTTCCCATCTCCTTCCCTGGGGCCCATCCTTCTTTTTTTAATGTTTCCCCATCTTTTTTTGATTTTATGAATTTGTAAATAAATAACCATTTAAACAATTTTCGCCAGTATGGTCCTCCATCACAAATTAATAATTTGACTGTCTCATCATTAAGGTTTCTATCTTCAATAAATTCTGTCCAACTTGATGGAGAAAAATGATTGAAATTTTTTTGGTTTGTATTTAATATCTTTTTGATATTTATATAATCTTCTATTATTTTTATCTCGCTATTATTTACCAAAAATCTTTGACATGCTTTTTCTAAATCTTCTGAATCTTTTAATAAGTAAAGCATATAATTTCCCTTTAACTTCTTAATCCAATTTAGTCCTCTTAAAAATCTTTTATCCACTTTAATATTTTCATTTAAGATTGAGATAATTTCCCATTTATGAATTATCGAAATCACATTAGTCAAATTATCGTGTTTGCATATTTCAGCTAGTTCCATCCTTATTCGTATGCCTAGTGCAGGAGGGTAAATCATTTTCTGATGAGTTTCTGAAGTTTTCCATGGCCATTGTCTTACTGTTTCTTGAGATTGTTCGAGGGAATTATTTGAAATATTGAAATCTAACCTTGAAGCATATTTTGCACATCTAATTATTCTACTTGGATCATCTGAAATGCTATTACTGTGAAGTAAGTTCAATCTTTTACTTTTTATATCAGAAATTCCTCCATAAAGGTCATAGATTTTCCTTGTCGAGACCTCGAAGGCTATTGAATTTATAGTGAAATCTCTCCTCCTAAGATCCTCCTCAATAGTACTTTTATTTACTGTAGGATTTAAGCCTGGAGCAGAATAAATTTCTTTTCTTGCAGAAGCAATATCAATTTTATAGTCATTAATATTTATTTCTACTGTGTTGTATAAATTAAATTCCTTGATTAAACATAAATCTACATTTACAATATTTTTTTTTATAAATTTTGCAAGAGAAATAGAGGATCCTTCAATAACAAGATCAATATCTACAGGTTTAGAAAACGATTTTTTATGGAATTTACTAATTAATAAATCTCTTAAATAACCGCCAACAAAAGCTACTTTAGTATTGTTATTAGATTCTATGTATTTAGCAATTAGGTTATAAAGATTAAATGGAGTTTTGATTAATTCCCCTTGGATGTAATCAGAGATATCGTTCATGAGTTTTAACTTACATAACGAATTGGAGCTAATCTGGGATCTAGAATTTTACTTCCTTTATCACCAAATTTTACTGCTAAAGATATTTTTTCCCCACTCCCAAAAATATGTATGATTTCACCTTTCCCAAACTTTGAGTGAATTAGCATATCTCCAACTATCCAGCTTTTCCCTTTACTGGGACCTGAATATAATTTCCTTACTGCATTTATTGGTTTGTTAACAAATTCATTTGGATTGTTTCGATCAACTCTAGTTAAACGATCAAGATGCCAATCTCTTCTAATTGAAGCACCACCAGTTTGTGGTAATTCGCCATCCATTAAATCTTCAGGTATTTCCGAAAGAAATATTGAAGGAATTGTTGCTTCACGCATGCCACCCCATAATCTTCTTTCTCTGGCATGACTTAAGAAAACTCTCTCTTTAGCTCTAGTAATACCTACATAGCATAATCTTCTTTCCTCTTCAAGAAGTGAGGGAGTATCTATTGATCTATGGCTAGGGAAGAGGCCTTGTTCTAGCCCAGTGATAAAAACATTTTGAAATTCTAAACCTTTACTATTATGCAGAGTCATGAGAGTTACAGAGTTAGGATTATTTTTTTTCGTATCATTATCAGTTGTTAAGGCTGCTGTAGAAAGAAATCCCTCCACATCTCCACTTTCTGTTTCTTCTTCATATTGAGTAGCTGCATTAATTAGTTCTTGTAAATTATTTCTTCTATCTTCAGATTCTTCAGTCCCACTAGAGAGCAAGTCACTTAAATACCCACTTTTTTCTAATATAAGTTGTATTAGTTGGGCGGGACCTGCATTTTCTAGGTAACACATTAGATCATTCATAATTTCAGTAAATTTATTAATTCCTTTTGATGATCTGCCAATTGTTTCTTCAAGACTTTGCTTATCGTTGAGAACCTCCCATAATGGGATATTTAACCTATTAGATAGTTCATTAAGTTTTTGAATAGTAGTCTTACCAATCCCTCTTCTAGGAACATTTATGATTCGTAAAAGACTAACGTTATCTGAAGAATTAACAAGAACTTTCAAATATGCTATTGCATCTTTAATTTCTCTTCTATCATAAAAACGCAATCCTCCAAAAATTGTATAAGGAATGCGCCACCTTACAAGAGATTCTTCTAGTACTCTCGACTGAGCTCTGGTTCGATATAAAATTGCAAAATTTTTCCAAATTGGGTTTTGATTATAGTTATTGAGTGATTTTATTTTATTAGTAATTGCTTCTGCCTCGGAAATTTCATCATCACAGCTGAGTAACGTTAAAAGTTCCCCTTTTTCTTTCGTAGCCTTTAAAACTTTGTCAATTCTTTCAGAGTTATTTTCAATTAGTGAGTTTGCAGCATCAAGGATATTGGAAGATGACCTATAGTTTTCTTCTAATTTAATTAAAGATGATTTTGTATCGTCGTTGACTGAAGGTTTAAAATCTTCTTGAAAACCAATTAAAATTCTGAAGTCAGCTGCTCTGAAACTATAAATACTTTGATCAGCATCCCCAACTACAAAAATTGACCTATCTTGCCAATTGAAAAATTTTTTTGGTTCAGTATTTCCAGCCGTAATTAATTTTATAAGTTCATATTGTGTTCTATTGGTATCTTGATATTCGTCAACTAAAATATGTTTAAACCTTTTGTG
Organism: Prochlorococcus sp. AG-424-P16; assembly: GCA_003213255.1. Taxonomy (GTDB): domain Bacteria; phylum Cyanobacteriota; class Cyanobacteriia; order PCC-6307; family Cyanobiaceae; genus Prochlorococcus_A. Next base: position 54,954 of record QCNI01000006.1, on the reverse strand, counting down.
CCAGTAATCTCTGACTATATCATTTTGCCTCAATAAGAAAACAGGTAAAAGTAGAAGATCATCAAAGTCTAAAGAATTATTTTTTGAGAGCGAAATCCTATATCTCTTGTAGGCTTCTGCAACTGTTTTATCAAAATTATTATCTGCTTTTTCTAAAAGATCATTAGAAGTTAAGCATTGATTTTTAGCATTACTTATTAATCTTTTAATCTTTTTAGGATCATATCTTTTTGGGTCAAGATTCATATCTTGACTGATAATTTCTTTTACTAACGTTTGAGAATCTGTTTCATCATATATTGAAAATCGCCTTGTCCATTTTAGGCCTTCTGGATCAGTATATTTTTCAATATCGTATCTAAGAAGTCTTGAAAATAAGGAATGGAAAGTACCTATCCAAAGGTTCTGAAGCCTGTCTTGGTGAACGTTTGTCCTTAATTGATTTTGATCAATTTCTTTGAGAGTTGTCCAAGGCTGACCAAATTGATTAAAAGCTAATTCTTGGGCTAGAAGAATCTCTAATCTTGCTTTCATTTCTTTAGCAGCTTTGTTAGTGAAAGTGACTGCGAGAATGTTATAGGGATCTATAGAGTTATTTTCAATAAGATTTGCAATTCTGTGTGTAAGAGCTTTAGTTTTCCCGCTACCTGCACCTGCTACAACTAATAGTGGTCCATAAACATGTTTTACTGCTTGAAGTTGTTGATTGTTTAGGGACTTAAAAAGGGAATTGTTGGTTTGAGGCACTTTTGGAAGGGTTTTTCAAAAATCAGACTTTACTATGAGATTCAGATTCCGTTTCTAGATCTTCTAGCGCTTTTTTTAAATTTATAAGTTCATTATTGTTATTAATTATTTCTTCAAATTTATTTTGAGGCATCTTTAATTTCATACTTCTGTCTAGAATTTCTTTTTCCAATCTCTTTTTGTATGAGGAAATAAGTTTCTTTGATAATTTTAAATCCTGTTGATCCAAAACTTTATTAAAAACGTAGTTACATACTAGCGGAAAAAAATTTTTTATTTAAATTATTTCAACTATCACTTTGGAATGAAGTTATTAATTAAGAAGCGTTGCGTTAAGTTTGAAATTTTATTGTTTTTACTATCTTTGTATTATTCTAAAGATCGGTCTTTAAATTTTTACTTCAGGAATGTCAGTTTCAAAGAATAATCAACTATTGTCAGCCGATAAGAAATTAAATGATTTAAGCAATATAAAAGAATTTATTAATAGTGCAAACTCAAGATTAGATGCTATAAGCTCAATTACTAAGAATTCACATGCAATTGCAGCAGACGCTGTAACAGCAATGATTTGCGAAAATCAAGATTCACTTAATTCAAAAGTATCTTTAAATACAACTAACAAGATGTCCGTTTGTTTAAGAGATGGAGAAATAATCCTAAGGATCGTTGCTTATCTTTTAATTTCTAATGACGAATCAGTTTTAGAAAAAAGTTGTTTGAAGGATCTTAAAAATACTTACCTTGCTCTTGGGGTACCTTTAAGAAATGCAAGAAGGGTTTTTCAATTAATGCGAGATGCAACTATCTCTGATTTGAATTCAACAGTTAATAATCTGAGTGGCGACAAAGGTTTTCTTCCTAAATTAATATCTGAAACAGAGTTTCAATTTGAAAGGATAATCAATCTTTTAAACTAGCTAAATTCCTTATTTCTGAAGTATGTGAAGTCTGTATAACTGAGTTATTTTCCAGATTTCTAATAGTAGAAAATCTGGATCTTACATGAGTGGATAAAAAGGAAATTCTTTCTTCGGAAACTGTTGATTTATAAATAGTTTTAATGTGTAAATTATTTTGTTCATCAACAAAATAATTGGATGATGAAATAAAGGATTCTGTATAACCTTTATTTCTTAGAACAGTTCCTGAATTTTCATCTTTGGGTAAAAAAATCAGAATAGTTTCATCTCCCTCACTCATATAATCATCTTCCCAATCACTAGTAGCTTGCCAGTTTATAGAAATGGCTATGCTCTCTAGGTTTAAACTGAATTTATAATTTTTAAAAATTTCAACGACTTTTTTATTTTTTTTGTTGATATGTTTTATATATATTTTACTAGTTGAGTTTTCAAATTCCTGAAAAGTTAAAGTGTGAGAACTTCTAATAGATTTCCACTCTCCTATATTTTTATCAATGAATTGATTAATTATTGTTAGATTCTTCGTCAAGTTTATCTTCTACGGAATGGTTTTCTGCTTTTTGTATCATTCTTACCATTGAATCTACCATTAATCTCTTTGCAGAAGTTACTTTTAATCCAGAAGGAGTAGTTGATATTTGTTCACCAGGGCGATCATATGAAGTTGGTCTAAATGGAGTCATCTAATAACTTTAAAATTAATCGATTTCTATTCTTGCATGAATCATTATTTATATAGTTATTGTTTGCGAAAATGTCATATCTTTGGTCTTTGATTACAGAATTATCAACTGTTTTGTTATCAAGGCATTTTATTTTTTGCTAATCCTGAAATAGTCGCTAAAGCAAACATTCCCAATAGAGCAATCCCTAGAAATAATCCTGCTCCCTGGCTAACTCCAGCTCCTACTGCTACTAGTATAGAGTCACTGATTAAAAGACTTATTAATAATGCAGGAGTAAATATTTTCCAGCGAGTTCCTCCAATACCAATTGCGTAGCTTAGAAAATCAAAAAGGCCAGTCATTAGTAGACCTGTCATAAGAAAGAAATTTTCTTCTAGCTGGTTTTGATTAAAACTTTCAATCTTTTGCATTGCTTTCGGGCCTACTAAATTACGTACAGGAACCCGACCATAATTTCTTGCGATAAAGAAAGCAGCTTGGCAAAAAATAATGTCAGAAAAGATTATAGTCATGTAACCTTTTTGAAATCCTAGTAGTGAACCAGCTAGCAGAGAATAAGCTGAACTTGGAAGGGCAGGTAAAATAATACTTACTCCTCTGAGTATGAATATTCCAAAAGGAGCCCAAATCCCCATACTTTCTATTTTGTTCCTTAGAGGTTCAATGCCATAATTTTGGATTAAAAAAATCAATACTACAAATATTGCTATAAAAAAAACTACTGAGAGAAATTTCTGTATTTTATTCATTATTTTTAATAAATTTATTGGAAGTAAATTCTTAATTTAATATTTGATTCTATCTATAATAGAAATACTATTCAATAAAAATTTTTACAAATTTTTAATCTTATACTTCCTTCTAATAAAAAAAATTTGTATTCCATAAGTAGTGATGCTTAATTCTAAGAATATAGTTAATTCAATATTTTTTAGGAATATACTTAATTTATTCCTCTCGATTATTGTTTTTTTTTGTATTTCAATAAAAAAATCAGAAGCTTTGCCTCATGAATGGGTTGGAGTCCCTAAAAGTGAATACGGAGAGCAGTTATGGGATAGGAAAAGTATAAAAAGGAATGAGGATGGCTCTGTAAGAGTATTGAGTAAATTTATTCCCAAAATAAAAAGTGAAATTACTAAGGATATTCTCTACACGATGGATATTAATTGTTTTGAGAAATCATTTAGAGATGTTGATGTCTCAATAGATGAAGCAAATAGTAATTTCAATGATTTAGCTAATTGGCAAGATCCAAATGGAGATAAACTCATTTTGGGTGTTATTGGTCAAGTCTGCAGAGTGGAAAACTAAAAATTTTAAGGTATAAAAAATACTTAAAAATAACGAGTTCTCGATGATTTCAAAGTATAAAACCCTGTTTAGGACAGGGTTTTAAAGGTGCCAGGACCCAGATTTGAACTGGGGACACGGCGATTTTCAGTCGCCTGCTCTACCAACTGAGCTATCCCGGCTCTAACCTATATACTCTAAATTACGATGTGTAGTTTGTGAAACCCTTTTCATTAAAAATTTTATATCTTCATCAAATATTCCAAAAAACAATTATTTTGCATTAATCGCTATTAAGGCAGTGCCAAATGAAGTAGTTTTTTTACAGGAAACTATTGGTATATTGATAATTCTTTCTCTTATTTTTCTCCATTGTGGGTTTTTTGAACCTCCACCAATAGTAACAATTTTTTTTGGAAGGGAACCTGTTAGTTCGCCTAGTTTTTCCCATCCTTTCAATTCGATCTTGGCTAGCCCCTCGAATAATGCATGTAAATAAAGTGAGTCGCTTACTGGCCTTGGATAAAGTATTGGCTCTAAATTAGCATTATTAATAGGATATCTCTCTCCTTTACTATTAAGAGGTAAAAGATTTAAAGAAGTATTTTTCGATGGATTAATCTGTCGACTGAGCTCTTTTATTTCTGAATCAGAGAACAACTGAGACAAGATACCGCATCCTGCGTTTGATGCTCCTCCACATATCCAATGGCCGTTTACTCTATGGTTTGTAACTCCTTGTTTTTTTATAGGTTTATCAATAATTTTTTTAACTACAATAGTTGTTCCTAAAACTGTGAGACCATCTTCTTTTCCTAAACCTGCAGCTATTAAACTTGCATTAGAGTCAGTGGTGCCTGAAATTAATATTAATTTCTTATTCAATTTAAATCTCTCTGCTATGTCAAAATTCACTTGTCCAATAATTTTCCCACTTTTTACTATTTGAGGTAGGCATTTTTGCCATGAAGTATTGAGATAACTTTTTGGCCATGATTCTTTTTCTAGATCCCAACCAAGTTTTAGATTATTGCCTTCTTCTCCATTAGTCCAATCTTTTAAAAACCAACCAGTGATCCAATCAGATTGATGACGTAGAAGTATATTTGTCCCATATTCATCTATCAGTTTTAATGCTTTAGCAAGACTACTGTATGGAGTTTGAAGATGATCTTCTCCAAAAGCTAAGGATTCAAGAAGGATATTATGTTCAGTACATGCTTGGTCATAAGGTATTGCTTCTCCTAAGGGCTCTCCTTGTAAATTGGATGGCATTAAAGTCCCTGAGGTGCCGGAGATAGCCAATTTATTAAGGTTAGTTTTTACCTCGATAGGTAAACTAACTAAAAGATTTTCACAAGAATTGATCCAGGAATTTGGATTTTTAAAGCTGCATGAATAAGGGACTGAATTTGAATATACTAATTTTTTTTGAAGATTAATTATTGATATTCTTGCACCACTTGTTCCAAAATCTAATCCTCCATAAAAATTATTAGGCATAGAATAAATATTTTATCAAAATACTTTGGAAGCCTCCGCTAATTTGGCTGCTTTTTCTTCTACCTTTTCCCAAGGGAGATCAAGATCTCTTCTGCCAAAATGTCCATAGGATGCAGTCTTTCTGAAAAATTTACCACCCATTTTTTGGGGTAGATTTCTTAGGTCAAATTCTTTTATAATTGCTGCCGGTCTTAAATCAAAATACTTTTTAATGAGCTCAGTCAAATTAGCTTGTGAAATAACGCCAGTATCAAAAGTTTCAACAAGAATGGAAATCGGTTTTGCAACTCCAATTGCATAACTTAATTGTACTTCTGCCTTTTTTGCTAATTTTGCCTTAACTATACTTTTAGCTACATAACGTGCTGCATAAGCAGCTGATCTATCCACTTTTGTGGGATCTTTACCTGAAAATGCCCCTCCTCCATGTCTTGCGTAACCCCCATAAGTATCTACAATAATTTTTCTTCCAGTAAGTCCGGCATCTCCTTGAGGCCCCCCTACGACAAATTTGCCCGTGGGATTCACTAGAAATCTTGTTTTGATAATGTTTGGTTTGATTTCTAAATCTTCAGTAGCAGGAATTACAACATGCTTCCATAAATCTTCTTTTATTCTTTGACGAATTTCTTCTTCATTTGTTATCCCATCTATCTCAGGTTTATGTTGAGTTGAAATTAAGATTGTATTAATAGAGACTGGTAAACCTTTTTCGTAATCAATGCTTACTTGAGTTTTACCATCAGGGAGTAGATAATTAAGTACGTTTTCATGCCTTACTTTAGCTAGTTGAATGGCTAATCTATGAGCCAAGCTTATCGGTAAGGGCATTAATTCAGGCGTCTCATCACATGCATAGCCGAACATTATGCCTTGGTCGCCAGCTCCGGTATTATCTTCTAAATCATCGTTAATATCATCTGCTTCATTTACACCTTGAGAAATATCTGGTGATTGCTCGTCAAGTGCTACTAAAACCGAACAACTATTTGCGTCAAAACCCCCTGCTTTATAGCCTTCATATCCAATTTCTTTAATTACATTTCTAACAAGTTTTATATAATCGACTTTTGCTTTTGAAGTTATTTCTCCAGTAAGTAAACAAAGACCCGTATTAACTACAGTTTCGCATGCAACTCTGCTTTCTGGATCTTCTGTTAATAAAGCATCTAAAACAGCGTCACTAATTTGATCACATATTTTGTCAGGATGACCTTCAGTTACTGATTCTGAAGTGAAAATGAAATCACTCATTAACAAATAATTTTGGAATTAGGCATTATCCTAAATTAAATTATCGTTACAAATCAATTATTGTAAATTAAAAAATACTTGTGTAGGGATTATGAGACTTAAGTTCCTATATTTCCTGAACAAAATAAATAAGTGAAGTTATACTTTTTCAGATGAAGCTGTTGGGATCTCTTCGTTTTCGTCAGTTTGTTCAAATAACATTTGTTTATATTTCGCAGCCATTTCTTCAGCTTTACTAAAAACTTTTTGAGGGTCAGTTAGCATATCGCCTGGTTCAGGTTCAAGTGCTTTAGTAGATAATGAAATTCGCCCTCTTTCTGAATCAAGGTCAATTATCATAACTTTCATTTGGTCACTCACATTTAAAACATTATGAGGAGTCTCAATATGTTCATGACTAATTTCAGAAATGTGCAATAGACCACTTACTCCACCAATATCAATAAAGGCTCCATAAGGTTTAATACCTTTTACGGAACCAACAACAACTTCACCCACCTCAAGTCGGTTCATTTTTTTCTCAACCAAAGCTCTTCTATGACTTAGTACTAATCTATTTCTCTCTTCATCAACTTCAAGAAATTTTAAAGGTAAATATTCACCTTCTAAGTCATCTTTAATTTTTCGAGCACTTATATGAGAGCCTGGGATAAAACCTCTCAAGCCTTCTACCCTAACAAGAGCCCCACCTCTATTTGTAGCAAAAACTTCAGAATATATAGTTGCATCTTCTTTTTGAAGTTGTCTAACCCTTTCCCATGCTCTTTGATATTCAATTCTTCTAATGGAGAGGGCTAATTGGCCATCTTCATTTTCCTCACTCATTATGAAAAATTCTCTACTTTCTGAAGGTTGTAAAACATCATTAAGTCCTTCAACTCTATTAATTGAAACCTCCTGAACTGGCATAAAAGCAGCTGTTTTTGCCCCTATATCTATCATGGCCCCTTTGGGCTCTAGAGCAAAAACGGTACCTTTAACTAGATCGCCAGGTTTAAAATTATAGTCATACTTACCTAAAAGTGATGCGAACTCTTCTTGTGTGAATCCTGCGTTGTCAAAATCTGCATTTGTTCTGCTAGATGAAGAATCTGCTGAAGGTATTTCGCTCTTCTCAAATGATAAATCTTCCTCATTTTGAGATGCTGAATCATTATCTAACTCAGACGAATTTTTAATTTCTTGATCCTCAGAAAGTTCTTTAATGGTTTGGGAAGAATTTTCGTTCATTTGTTGTGTCGCAGACTACCTAAGGTAGTTAGAAAGGAATGCTACTAGCCTGCAAACCAATAGCAAAAAACATTTGTGATATGTATTCTACACTTTAGGATGCTGAATTTTATGAAATTGATGCTAATTGGTTTTTTGAACTTCCCTTTAGAGATTCAAGGGTTGAAATAAAATCTTTTACCCCATTAAATTTTCTGTAAACTGAGGCGTATCTTATATAAGCGACTTCGTTTTCTTTTCTAAGATTTTTAAGTATTAATTCTCCGATTTGTGAAGATTTAATATCTTTATTAGAGTCTTGAATAATTTGTGATTCAATTCCATCTACGAAATTAATAATTGCTTCACTACTAAAGTTTGTCTTTTCGCATGCCCTTGATATGCCAGTAAATAATTTTTGCTTATCAAATAATTCTCTGCCACCGTCTTTTTTTATAACTGAAACTGGCATTGTTTCCACTCTTTCATACGTTGTAAATCTAAAGCTGCAATTTAAGCACTCTCTTCTTCTTCGAACACTTTTACCACTATCAGCAGATCTTGATTCCAAAACTCTGCTATCTGTGTTTTGACAGGTTGGACACTGCATGTGGTAAAAAAAATGCACTTCAACTCTAATAGTAGGGTAATATCTTAATTATGAAAAGTAAAAAAAAACCCTCTTTTGAAAGAGGGGTTTTTTTTGGTTCATTTTCTATCAAATTTAGGTGGGTCTCTAAAGGCGACAGCAAAGAATAGGGTTACAACTGCGAGAGTTAGAATAAGAACGTAAGCGAAAGCTTCCATAAGATTAAGTAATAAAGTTTAGTTTAAACCCTGCCAGGGATTCTTCTTGTGGTTTCGTCTCCAAGCTTCTTGAACAAGCCAAATTCAACTTGGTCGCCAATCTCAGCATCAATACCAGCAAAGGAATTTCTGTAAAGAGTTCTTGATGCGTGCCACCAGTGCCCAAACAAGAATAGCAATCCGAAACATAAATGTGCATATGTAAACCATGCTCTTGGAGAACTTCGGAATACACCGTCAGATTTATATGTCTCTCTGTCAAACTTGAATGCTTCTCCAAGTTGAGCCTTTCTAGCTAATCTTTTCACTACTGCGGGATCTGTAAATGTTTGTCCATCTAAGTCCCCTCCATATATAGTTGCAGTAATGCCAGTTTGTTCAAATGAATACTTTGCTTCAGCTCTTCTAAATGGAATATCTGCCCTTACATTACCTTCTTTGTCTTCAAGAATGACAGGGAAGTTTTCAAAGAAATTAGGAATTCTTCTAACTTCTAATTCGTTACCTTCCTTATCTTGGAAAGCAATGTGACCTTGCCAACCAGTTGGTAAACCATCACCATTAACAAGAGCTCCAACTCTGAATAGTCCCCCTTTAGCTGGACTATTACCTACATAATCATAGAAGGCTAATTTTTCTGGAATCGATGCATATGCCTCTGATTTAGTTGCACCATCATCAATAGCAGCTTGTACTCTTCTATTAATTTCAGTTTTGAAATAGCCTGAATCCCATTGATATCTGGTAGGACCAAAAAGCTCTATTGGGGTGGTTGCCGAACCATACCACATTGTTCCTGAAACAACGAAAGAGACAAATAGTACAGCAGCTAAAGCACTAGCTAGGACACCTTCAAGACTTCCAAGTTTTAATGCTCTGTAAAGTCTTTCCCCAGGCCTATTGGTGATATGAAAAATACCTCCAATAATACCCATGAGTCCAGCCGCAATATGATTAGCCACAATACCTCCTGGATTAAAAGGATTAAATCCTTCTACTCCCCAAGAAGGTGCTACAGGTTCTACATGACCACTTAAACCATAAGGATCAGAAACCCAAATTCCAACATTTGCGCAATGAAAAGCTCCAAAACCAAAACATGTAAGTCCTGCTAGAAGAAGGTGAATTCCGAAAATTCTTGGTAAATCAAGAGCAGGTTCACCAGTTCTTGAATCTTCCCATAAATCTAGGTCCCAGTATGTCCAGTGCCAAATAGATGCCAACATCAATAGGCCGCTAAATACTATGTGTGCTGCTGCAACCCCTTCGAAACTCCAGAATCCAGGATCAACTCCAGTAGCACCCGTAATATCCCATCCATTCCAACTACTTGTGATACCTAGTCTTGCCATGAAAGGCATAACGTACATCCCCTGTCTCCACATTGGATTTAGAACAGCATCAGAAGGATCAAAAATGGCTAATTCATAAAGAGCCATTGAACCGGCCCAGCCGGCTAATAATGCAGTATGCATAAGATGCACAGCAAGTAGTCGACCTGGGTCATTAATAACTACTGTGTGAACTCGATACCAAGGCAATCCCATCGGTTAATTTCTAGTAACTATGCTGCATGAACAGCTAAACATCACGATAGTAAGGGTTTTTTAGTCTTTGAGGGATTTTTGTAAATAAATTTATTTTCTTGCAAAAATTGGGCAAATCCATTGGCAGAAACTGGTTTACAAGAAATTTTTAACTAAAAACTGTTAATATTTTGGTCACAATTCTCAAAGTAAAACGCCAAAATAAGAAAAATAACTAAAAAAAATGGCAACTATCAGATTTATTCGTGAGGACTTAGAGGTTCAATGTAATCCTGGTGAAAATTTAAGAGAACTCGTTATGAAAGAGAATTTACAGCTTTATGGACTAAAAGGTATTTTGGGAAATTGTGGAGGTGCTGGACAATGCAGTACTTGCTTTATTTCAGTTGAAGGTGGAAACAAAAATTCTTTGAGCCCTCTTACACCTGTTGAAGAAGAAAAACTTAAAAATAGACCAGAAAATTGGCGACTCGCATGCCAAACATTGATAAAGTCATCTGCAGTAATTTTAACAAAACCACAATCTCCTCCTTCAAATTTGGAAGAACTAAAAAAAATTAGTGAAAATAAAAAATTACCACGCTAAATTGTTTAAGACTGTTAATCAGTTTATAAAATTTGTTTATTTTTCCACTTTATTTCTAGTTATTTGTCTATAGTCTTAATACCTAATACAGAACTACCAACTAAATGGAAACAACTAACTTTGGATTCGTAGCTAGTCTTTTATTTGTAGGAGTGCCAACAATTTTCCTTATTGGTTTATTTATTTCTACTCAAGATGGAGAAAAATCAAGCTTCTATTCTGACTCTAGTAAAGGTAGGCTTGGACCAAAACGCTGATGCTTTAATAAATGCTTTGCATTTCTGTAGAGGAATTTTTATTTTGGAAAAAAAAGCAACTTTCAAAAGGCGGCGATCAACAATCTTTTGAATTTTTACTTGATTGTATAGGCGGGATTTCGACTAGTGACTTAAACTTAAAAATTTTAAATCCTAAGGGTAACTTACATTTAAAAAAAAATTTAGAATTTTTAGAGTCTGTTTGGGAAGATCATTTACTAAAATCTTGCCCAATTCAATACCTTTGTGGAATAACTTATTGGAGAGACTTAAAATTAAAAGTTACAAATAAAGTACTTATACCAAGGCCAGAAACAGAGCTTATAGTTGACATCGTCTTTAATATATTTAAAAAGAAGTCAGAAAAATTATTTTTTGCTGAATTAGGTACTGGATCAGGCGCTATTAGTATCGCTTTAGCATTGGCTTATCCATTTAGCGACGGACTAGCAACTGATGTAGATCAGGATGCATTAGAAATAGCCACTAAAAATTATATAAATTTCTCTAATCAATCAAACTTGAAATTTTATTGTGGAAATTGGTGGTCACCTCTTGAGAGTTGTAAAGGGAAATTAGACCTCGCTATTTCAAATCCTCCCTATATACCTAGAGATACCTATGAAAAATTACCAAAAGAAGTTAAAAACTTCGAACCTAAAGTTGCTTTATTAGGCGGCGAAGATGGGTTAAAACATATTAGGGAAATAATACAAAAAGCACCATTATTTTTAAAGGAGAAAGGTTGGCTAATTTTAGAGAATCATTTTGATCAAAGTGAAAAGGTAAAACAACTACTGATTAAAAGTAAATTTACATCAATAAAAATTGTTAAAGATCTCTCAGGTATTGGTAGGTTTACTATTGGGAGATATAAATAAATTACTAAAGGTTCAAAATCTAAGTGAATATAGTAGATTACAAAATTGCATTGAAGACTCTTAAAATTGGGTTACCTATAATTTTCCCAACTGACACATTACCTGCTATTGGATGCTTGCCAAAATTTTCAAATGTTATTTATGAGTTTAAAAAAAGAGATAGAGATAAACCATTAATTCTTATGGGATCAGAATATGAACAATTAATTGATTATGTTCACGAATCAGCTAAAAAAGATTTCGAACATATAGCTTCAAAATATTGGCCTGGAGCTCTGACAATGGTTATTCCTGCTTCAGAAAAGCGGACTAAAATCATCACAAGTAATGATCTTACTCTTGGGTTGAGGATTCCAAATTCATATATGGCTAAAACTCTCATGAAAGAAACAGGCCCATTGTTAACTTCAAGTGCAAATATTTCAGGTTTTACAGGATCAACTACAGTTGAAGGGATTGCTCTAGACTTTCCGTCTGTAAAAATTTTAGGCCCTATCCCTTGGGGAAAAAGAAGTGGAAAAGCAAGTACTATTATATTTTGGAAGAAAAGTGGAGATTGGAGACTAATTAGAAAAGGAGAAGTATTAGTTAGGGAATTGTATTAATGTTTTTATTATTATTTTTTGTTTTTTTAATTCAATTTTTTACTTATTTGGTATTTGAACCCCTTGCATCTTTTTTAGAGTATGTTCTCGAAATAAGAATTTTTCCTATCATTGCTCTGATAGGTCTAGTCTTTTTATTTTCAACAAAGAATGTTGAACAGAATTAAATAAATCAAAATGCCGGCTAACAGATTTGAACTGATGACCTTCGCTTTACAAAAGCGCTGCTCTACCGCTGAGCTAAGCCGGCAATCTTTTCATCTTACAATTAGGGGGGGTTAATTATCAGTATTTTTTTAGCTTTTTTTTAAATTTATTACTTTTTGATATCTTTGTTAGCTTTATCAGTTTTATCAGTTTTTTTGAATTTTAGTTCTCCCGAAATAGTTCTTTTGATTGGTAAATTGGCAACTAATGCAGTCATTCTATCTTCAGTCTCTAAACTTACTGCAACTTCATCAAAATCAATTTCGACATATTTAGCAACAACATCAAGGATCTCTTTCCTCATTTTATCTAAAAGATCAGTTGTTAAGGAACTCATATCAACTCTGTCATGAGCAAGTACAAGTTGTAATCTTTCTCTAGCTGTATTTGCACTAGAGGTTTCTCTCCCTAGTAATTTATTTATAAGATCTCTGAGAGTCATCATTTTAAAAAACCTTTGTTTGCATTAATCTCATGAATTTATCTTTAAGACTTTTGCCTTCTTTTTTGGGATCGATAATTGGTACATCTTTATTTGTAAGTCTTTGAGAAACATTCAAATAACATTTTTTTGCAGGTGATCTGCCATCTGAAAGTGTCAGTGGCTCTCCTCTATTTGTACTAATTATTACCTGTTCATCTTCTAAAACAATACCTAACAAAGGCAAAGAAAGGATCCCTTGAACATCTTCGATAGATAACATTTCTTGACTAGCCATCATGTTAGGGCGGACTCTGTTGATTACAAGTTGGATAGGTTCGATATCTGAAGTATTAAGAATCCCTATTACTCTATCCGCATCGCGAACTGCGGATAATTCTGGGTTTGTAACAACAATAGCTTCTTTGCAGGCTGCAAGAGCATTTTTAAAGCCATCTTCTACACCAGCAGGACAATCTACTAAGACAAAATCAAAGTTCTCACTAAGTAGCTCACTAATTTTTTTCATATCTTCAGGCTTCATCCAATCCAACATCCTTGGATCTCCAGCAGGTAGAAGAGCAAGATTAGGTTCTTTTTTATGTCTAACCAGTGCTTGGTCAAGACGACAATTCTTGTCTAGGACATCTTGGGCGGTATAAATGATGCGATTTTCTAATCCTAAAAGAAGATCTAAATTTCTTAAGCCAAAATCAGCATCTAATACAGCAGTTGTTGCTCCGCTATTAGCAAGTGCTATACCGAGGTTTGCAGTTAAAGTTGTTTTACCAACCCCTCCTTTGCCTGAACAAATTAATATTGTGCGAGTATTCTTCCCCACGATTTTAAAGATTTTACAAATAATAAAGCCACTTGCAGAAAGTTAAATATTTTAAAGATTAAGTAATTCTTAAATTTATCAAATTTGAATTAATTTATTGCAAATTATTGATTAATTCTTATTTTCGATTATGTGTGGTTTGATAATTATCGTTTGTTTATCTATTACCGCAATTTCTGGATAACAATTTTTTGGCTTATCCTTTGGTCCAATAGCTATCACATCTGCAATTCTTAACTGTAAAGGGTTTAGATAAAGTGATGAAATAGAGGCATTTTTATTTCCACTTGTCCCTGCGAACGCGATTCCTAGTAATTTGCCCCAAACGTAAATATTTTTCTTAGCGGAAACTATTGCTCCTGGATTAATGTCTCCAATAATACATAGGTTTCCATTTGAAGATATTCTTTCACCCGAACGTACTGTTCCTTTGTGAAAAATATCGTCTTTCTTTTTTGAATTGAATATTAGTAACTTATTTTTAATCTTTTGCTCTTTTACAAAAGCTGAATCTATTTTTAAAGACTTTCCACTAACAATTGTTTCTCTAATATTTGAGTAAATGCATAAGGAACAAATATTAATTTTGTCAAAATGATTTTTTAATTTTGATAATTGATGAGAACTTATTGACTCATTGACTGCGAAAATTTTTGCTTCTAAAGGTTCCTTGATGGAAGAAAATCTTTTAAAAGTTTCATGAAAATTATCTAAGTCTAACAAAGAAAAAATTTCTAAATGTTTACTTTTAGTGTTTTCTAAAACTATTTCCATTGAATTAAATCTTGGAATTGTTTTTTATTAATGAAATTTCATTTTTGATTTCATTTTTTATCATATCTGGATAAATAATAAAAGAGCTTTCCTCGGATCTCATCAATGTTTTAATTAATGCAGAACTATTTTCTAATGCGCTTTGATGAGTGCCATCCCATATTTTTAATGCATTATTAGATTCAAAACCTTTAAAAGACCTTTCCTTAATCCCACAAAATATTTCTGAATCATAACCATTCTTTTCGCATAATTTTGAGGCAAATGCAAGGATTTTTAATCTATTTACTTTACTTAAAAAACTTATGTCTGATGCCTTCAATAAATCTCTGTCAATAAACATTTTGCATAGTGTAGAAAGTGGTTCAAAAGATTCATCTTTCCATCTAATTAAATGATAATAAAAGGTTACATCATCATTTCTTATGAAATCATCAAAATCAACCTTCGAAGGTGCAAAAATCAATTTATATAGAGAATTATCTAACCAAATATTCTTTTTATAATTATGTTTTACTGTTTGTAATATTTTTTCCAGAATCCATGTTGATATTTCGTTTATCCTGTGATTGTATATTGTTCTGTACATCAAGTTTCTAAGAACAAGGAAATGTTCAATAGCAATCACACCTTTTGGTTTGATTCCGATACTCCCGTCAGGTGAAAAGGTAAGTGCTGAAATTATTCTCTCTAGATCTACTAAGCCATAATTAGTACCTGTGTTGTAACTATCGCGCAAAAGATAATCGAGACGATCGCAATCTATCTCACTACTTATTAATGTTTTTAAAGGTTTTGAAAATAGTTGTTTTGATTGAAATAATTCACTAATTTTTCTGGGTAATTCTTTGTCATACTTTTTGAGGATTGAATTTATTGGAGAATAATTTTTAACTAAGTTTTCAGACCATTGTTCGTGATCATGCTCGAAGATTGTTTCACTGGTATGGCTTAAAGGTCCATGACCTAAATCATGTAGTAAAGCTGCTCCATAAAGAACAAATTTATTTTCACAAAATGAAGATTGACTTTCAATTAATCTCTTATAAATTTTTCTGGCGATACAAAAAACACCAATTGAGTGCGTAAATCTACTTGATTCTGCACCATGAAAAAGTAATGATGCCGCTCCGAGTTGCTTTATTCTTCTTAGTCTTTGAAAAGCAACTGTATCAATTAATTCCATAATCATTAATTCTTCTGGCTTTTCTGCATCAAATATTATTTCTTTATGAATTGGGTCATGAAAAATTCTTTTAATACTCATATTTTTAAGATTTTTTATCTTCAATCTTTATCCATTTCAAGATTTAAGTTCTTCATTGTCTAATTCAATAGTTTGAACTGAGACTTTTTCTTTTTCTAGAAGCGATCCCAGAAATAATTCTGCATTCCTCACCCATTTATCATCAGTACTCCCATAATCACTTGTATCCGGGAGTTCAAGTAATTTGTCAGGAGTCATACCTTGACCTTGAATATTATTACCTTTGGGGGTTAAATAACTAGCTACTGTTATTGCAATACCACTATCTTCTCCCAAACTTTTTAGGGATTGAATTAAACCTTTTCCATAAGTTTGTTCTCCCATAAGAATTGATCTTTCATTATCCTGTAAAGAACCAGCAAGAATTTCACTGGCACTTGCAGTACCTTTATTTACTAAAGTAACCATTGGTCCATCAAAAAATGTCTCTTTTTGAGAAATAATTGCATCTTTGATTCCATTTCTATCTTTTGTCTCGACTACAGGTTTCTCACTCAATAATGAGTCCGCAACTGCTATACCTGAACTTACTAGTCCCCCTGAATTATTTCTCAGATCCAATATTAAGCCCTCAACCTCTTTCTCTTTTAACTCTTGAAGTGCCTCTTCAACTTTTTTGGGTACGCTTTCGCTGAATTGAGTTATCCTTAAATATCCTATTGTGTGAGAATCGTCTCTTAGTCTTTTTGTTCTAACTGGTCTTAAATCTACTGACCTTCTCTCTAGATCAACTTCCCTAATTTCTCCTGATTCCGAAGATAATTCAACTAAAACTTTTGTCCCCGATTCACCTCTTAACCTAGAGGCAGTGCCCGCAAGCCCTAATTTTTCTGATGAGATTCCGTCAACTGTCTCTATTAAGTCCCCGCTTACTATCCCAGCTTCTTCAGCTGGGGACCCCCCAAGAGTAGAGATTACTTTAACTTTATTGTCATCAACTTCACCTAATTGGAGCCCAACACCATTAATTTCACTACCAAAATTACTTGATTTCAGTAGTTCATAATCTTTTGGGCGTAAAACTCTCGTATAGGGATCATCTAGAGGTCTTAACATGTCTTCAATTGCGGAATAAGCCTCTTCACTTGTTTCAATTTGTTTCTGTAAAGTTTTTTGTCTAATTCTTTTCCAATGGATTTCTTCAAACTTTTCTGGATCATAAAAACCTTCGTTTACCAAGGCCCAAGCATCCAGTACTAATTGCCTGCTATCACTGAGAGCATCAACTCTTTCAATCAATAAAAGATTGATGGAAAAAATGATGATCATCGATGCAGTGATGAAAGTTTTGAATGTTAAAAGTTTGTTAAAAGATGAATTCATTGGGTTAAGGGTTAACACCAAGTATAAGAATTTTAAGTAAGCTCTTTATATCAAAGCTAATTTTTTTTTGGATGGCGAATTCTTCATCTGTATATGATTGGTTTCAAGAAAGGCTTGAAATCCAAGACATAACTGACGACGTAACTTCCAAGTACGTACCTCCTCACGTTAATATTTTCTATTGTTTAGGAGGCATAACTTTAGTATGCTTCTTAATTCAATTTGCAACAGGTTTTGCAATGACTTTTTACTATAAGCCAACTGTTACACAAGCTTATAGTTCTGTAAGTTATCTAATGACTGATGTAAGTTTTGGATGGTTAATAAGATCTGTACACAGATGGAGTGCATCGATGATGGTTTTGATGTTAATTCTGCATGTCTTTAGGGTTTACCTTACAGGGGGGTTCAAAAGGCCAAGAGAATTAACTTGGGTTACAGGCGTTGTAATGGCAGTCATAACCGTTGCTTTTGGAGTGACGGGTTACTCTCTACCTTGGGATCAGGTTGGTTATTGGGCCGTTAAGATTGTTTCAGGTGTTCCTGCTGCAATACCAGTTATTGGTGACTTTATGGTTGAACTTCTTAGAGGAGGAGAAAGTGTTGGACAATCTACCTTAACCAGATTTTACAGTCTCCATACTTTTGTATTGCCATGGTCATTAGCTGTTTTTATGTTGATGCACTTTTTAATGATTCGTAAACAGGGTATTTCAGGTCCCTTATAAACTTTTATAATTAAAACATTGAATGACTTCCTTATGTCTACGTTAAAAAAACCAGATTTATCTGATCCAAAATTAAGAGCAAAACTAGCTAAAGGCATGGGCCATAATTATTATGGTGAGCCAGCTTGGCCAAATGATTTACTATATATTTTCCCAGTAGTTATTCTAGGTACTATTGCTTGCGTAGTAGGATTAGCAGTTCTTGACCCTGCAATGTTAGGAGATAAGGCAAATCCATTCGCCACCCCTTTAGAAATACTCCCTGAATGGTATCTTTACCCAGTTTTTCAAATACTCAGAGTAGTCCCAAACAAACTTTTAGGTATCGCACTTCAAACATTAATTCCACTTGGATTAATGATTTTACCCTTTATCGAAAACGTTAATAAATTTTCTAATCCATTCAGAAGACCAGTAGCAATGTCTGTTTTCTTGTTCGGAACCTTTTTAACAATATATCTTGGTATAGGAGCGTGCCTGCCAATTGATAAATCACTGACACTAGGATTATTTTAGGCTTAAATATTAAACATATCTAAATCATTATAATCATTCCTCAAAAAATGGTTCATTAATAAAAATCCAACTATTGTCCAAGTTTGATAAGTTCTTGATTGTTGTCCAACCCAAGTTCCTGTAGGCCCATCAAAATATTCCGCCCATTCTTGCTTAGGCAATTGATTAAGTTGACACCAGTATGATTCTTCTATTAAAGATTTCATCTCTTCCATGAGAATTACATCATCAGAACCATAATTTTTTTGATGCAATAGAACGGCTGCACCAAAAAACCAAAGTAAACTTGGCCAATGTCCACCATTATGGTAACTCCAAGGCCAATTCTTTGGATCCGATCCAGTTTTATTTTGCCATTCATCGACATCCATATGAGGATGGCAAATTCTCATGGGCATTTGAGCCATCAAATGCTGTCTATTATGCAAAACTAATCTAAATAAAGCTCTTTGTTCTTCAGGAGGCAGTACTCCGAAGATACATGCTAAAGAATTACCTAAACTGTAAAATCGAAAATCAGGTCTTCCTGTCCTTATATTTCCTATTAAATAACCACCTCTATTCTCTAACCAATCTTGGAGCCATGAGGGAACTACCTGAGGTTGAACATTAAATTCATTAAAGTGTTGATCATCTCCGTACTGCTCAGTTGGCCTTCTTCTTAAAATTTGCATTGTTTGGCTTGTAACCCAATAATGCTTTAAAAGAAAACCTCCTAAATCTTTAACCCATTGATTTGTGAGAATTAGTCTTTGGTCTAGAAGTCTACTAACGTGATCTGCTCTACTTAATTCCATAAGTTTTATACAACTTTTTAAACATCCATGAAGTAAAACTTCAACTTCTAGAGGTGCTCCCCATACATCCATAGGTCTATCAATCATAAATGCGCAATCCGGAACAAAAAGTACTGGAGTACCTTCAAATGTTGGATGTAGAACTAGATCAAGTAGAAGTTGAATACCTCTTTGAACACTTTGACTTTTCCCCAAGGCATAATCACCGCTTTTGTTGACATAATACCAACATAAAATGGGCCACCATAAACTTGCATCTGCTGAAGTAATTCTCCCGATTGACCTCTGACCATAGTCTCCAATGAGTTTTCCATTCTCTTCAACGAAACTAGTAGGAAATACACCACGTGTTTGATAATTAGTGCTTTGTAACTCAAGGCAAACACTTAGGAACTTTTTGACAATTTCATAACGCTTTTGTGTAATTAGATAAATCATTACAGGAACATTATCTCTTAAAAATATTTCTCCATAATTTAACTTTTTATTCTTTGTTGGGTGTTCTAGTGCTGCAACGCTTCCCACTAGCTCGCCAGATATTTCAACTAAAGTCTTTTCGAAGTGTTTTTTTGCATTTGTTACAATTTTCTCCTCATCGGAACTTGGTCTTACTCTTAAATTTTTTTGACTAAATCTTTCTGCCATTTCATTTATATCCCTTTATTTAAGCCTAGTTGTTTAAAGTAACTTTGAACAAATAAAAAATTAATAAAAAATTTTTGTATAAAAGGTTGCACAATTACAGTGGGATGGTTTAGTATTTTCTTCTGGGCAGAAATATTCTTTTTGCATTATTCAATCAGTTACTTTAAATCTGATTTTTGGTATATGAGTGAATTTTTTGAAGTTTTGATTTCGATCATTATTTTCAGCCAGTAGAAGGGTTTACCCTTCAAAGTGAGTTATACACTTGTTGTCTAACTCTGCACCTAGAAAATTTAAAAACTTAGGAACTGATGCTTTTATTGCGTCAAGAACAACTAAATTTTTTTAGTCGTTCAAAGATGTAAATGCAATAGAAGTGTGAGGTCCCGTCAAGAATATATAAAAATGTCATCAATTGCTAACTTTTGGTTTTGATGCAAACGGATCTGAGATCTTGGAAAGTCACTTTAGAAATATTTTTAATGTGCACTCTATGTAATCCTTAAAATTTAAGGAGGCTGAATCTAAATACTAAAAATGGAGTTTTTATTTGGATAAAGCAATTCAATTTGAGTAGATTTATCTACAAAAGGATTTGAACACAACGGAGAGTTTGATCCTGGCTCAGGATGAACGCTGGCGGCGTGCTTAACACATGCAAGTCGAACGAACCTTCGGGTTAGTGGCGGACGGGTGAGTAACGCGTGAGAATCTGCCCTCAGGAGGGGGATAACGGTTGGAAACGACCGCTAATACCCCATATGCCTACTGGTGAAATGAATTTCGCCTGAGGATGAGCTCGCGTCTGATTAGCTAGTTGGTGAGGTAATTGCTCACCAAGGCTTCGATCAGTAGCTGGTCTGAGAGGATGATCAGCCACACTGGGACTGAGACACGGCCCAGACTCCTACGGGAGGCAGCAGTGGGGAATTTTCCGCAATGGGCGAAAGCCTGACGGAGCAACGCCGCGTGAGGGACGAAGGCCTCTGGGCTGTAAACCTCTTTTCTCAAGGAAGAAGATATGACGGTACTTGAGGAATAAGCCACGGCTAATTCCGTGCCAGCAGCCGCGGTAATACGGGAGTGGCAAGCGTTATCCGGAATTATTGGGCGTAAAGCGTCCGCAGGCGGCTTTTCAAGTCTGCTGTTAAAGCGTGGAGCTTAACTCCATCATGGCAGTGGAAACTGAAAGGCTTGAGTATGGTAGGGGCAGAGGGAATTCCCGGTGTAGCGGTGAAATGCGTAGATATCGGGAAGAACACCAGTGGCGAAGGCGCTCTGCTGGGCCATTACTGACGCTCATGGACGAAAGCCAGGGGAGCGAAAGGGATTAGATACCCCTGTAGTCCTGGCCGTAAACGATGAACACTAGGTGTCGGGGGAATCGACCCCTTCGGTGTCGTAGCTAACGCGTTAAGTGTTCCGCCTGGGGAGTACGCACGCAAGTGTGAAACTCAAAGGAATTGACGGGGGCCCGCACAAGCGGTGGAGTATGTGGTTTAATTCGATGCAACGCGAAGAACCTTACCAGGGTTTGACATCCTGCGAACCTCTTAGAAATTTGAGGGTGCCTTCGGGAATGCAGTGACAGGTGGTGCATGGCTGTCGTCAGCTCGTGTCGTGAGATGTTGGGTTAAGTCCCGCAACGAGCGCAACCCACGTTTTTAGTTGCCAGCATTTAGTTGGGCACTCTAGAAAGACCGCCGGTGATAAACCGGAGGAAGGTGTGGATGACGTCAAGTCATCATGCCCCTTACACCCTGGGCTACACACGTACTACAATGCTACGGACAAAGGGCAGCAAACTCGCGAGAGCTAGCAAATCCCATAAACCGTGGCTCAGTTCAGATCGTAGGCTGCAACTCGCCTACGTGAAGTAGGAATCGCTAGTAATCGCAGGTCAGCATACTGCGGTGAATACGTTCCCGGGCCTTGTACACACCGCCCGTCACACCATGGAAGTTGGCCATGCCCGAAGTCGTTACTCCAACCCTTGTGGAGGAGGACGCCGAAGGTGGGGCTAATGACTGGGGTGAAGTCGTAACAAGGTAGCCGTACCGGAAGGTGCGGCTGGATCACCTCCTAACAGGGAGACAACAAAATGTTTAATATTATTATTTTGTCACCTTAGGTCGATCGGTATCTCACGTTTTTAATTTATTAAAAATTTCATTTCCTAAGTTTTTCTAGGTCACACCCATTATTTTTCCTGGGCCATTAGCTCAGGTGGTTAGAGCGCACCCCTGATAAGGGTGAGGTCCCTGGTTCAAGTCCAGGATGGCCCATATCTCTATGTTGGGGGTATAGCTCAGTTGGTAGAGCGCCTGCTTTGCAAGCAGGATGTCAGCGGTTCGAGTCCGCTTACCTCCACTGATTACCACCTCTTTCATAACAGGTAGATAAGGAAATGTTTTGAGTAGTGATCAAATTCTGAAAGAATCTAGCTTCCTAATGAAATCATTAAGATGCTGGACTCATTGAATTAATTTCATTGTTTTCAGAGAACCTTGACAACTGCATAGACTATTTTTAAAGACAATAAGCATCTTTAATGATGCAGATTTATTATTTGTGCGAATGCATTAATAACAATTCTATTAAGCTGATGCTTCGATTTTTGAAGTTATTGGTCAAGCTACAAAGGGCTCACGGAGGATACCTAGGCACACAGAGGCGATGAAGGACGTGGTTACCTGCGATAAGTCTCGGGGAGTTGGAAACACACTTTGATCCGGGAATTTCCGAATGGGGCAACCCCATGTACGGCCAACTGAATATATAGGTTGGTGCGAGCTAACCCAGCGAACTGAAACATCTTAGTAGCTGGAGGAAGAGAAAGTAAATAACGACTCCCTCAGTAGCGGCGAGCGAACGGGGAACAGCCCAAACCGATAGTCTTGACTATCGGGGTTGTGGGACAGCAATATGGATCAACAAGTTTAGAAGAAACGTTTGAATGGCGTGCCACAGAGGGTGAAAGCCCCGTAATCGAAAGATAAGTTGACCTAGCTGTATCCCGAGTAGCACGGAGCACGTGGAATTCCGTGTGAATCTGCGAGGACCACCTCGTAAGGCTAAGTACTACTGTGTGACCGATAGTGAAACAGTACCGCGAGGGAAAGGTGAAAAGAACCCCGGGAGGGGAGTGAAATAGAACATGAAACCGTGAGCTTACAAGCAATGGGAGCCCGACTAATCGGGTGACCGTGTGCCTGTTGAAGAATGAGCCGGCGACTTATAGGCACTGGCGGGTTAAACCGGAAATGGTGGAGCCACAGCGAAAGCGAGTCTTAATAGGGCGTTTGTCAGTGTTTATAGACCCGAACCCTGGTGATCTAACCATGGCCAGGATGAAGCTTGGGTGATACCAAGTGGAGGTCCGAACCGACTGAAGTTGAAAATTCAGCGGATGAGCTGTGGTTAGGGGTGAAATGCCAATCGAACCAGGAGCTAGCTGGTTCTCCCCGAAATACGTTGAGGCGTAGCGTCTAGTGCTCCAGCAGGGGGGTAAAGCAACCATTTCGGTGCGGGCTGCGAAAGCGGTACCAAATCGATATGAACTCTGAATACCCTGTGTGTAACTAGGCAGTCAGACTGTGGGGGATAAGCTCCATAGTCAAGAGGGAAACAGCCCAGACCGCCAGCTAAGGTCCCAAAATTAACGCTAAGTGATAAAGGAGGTGGGATTGCCCAGACAACCAGGAGGTTTGCCTAGAAGCAGCCATCCTCAAAGGAGTGCGTAATAGCTCACTGGTCGAGCGATCCTGCGCCGAAAATGAACGGGGCTAAGCGTTATACCGAAGCTGCGGATAAATTTATTTATGGTAGGGGAGCGTTCTATGTAGGGTGAAGCGTTAGCGTAAGCGGACGTGGACAGCATAGAAGTGAGAATGTCGGCTTGAGTAGCGAAAACATGGGTGAGAATCCCATGCCCCGAAACCCTAAGGGTTCCTCCGGCAGGCTCGTCCGCGGAGGGTTAGTCTGGACCTAAGGCGAGGCCGAAAGGCGTAGTCGATGGATAACAGGTCAATATTCCTGTACCAGTTGTGTTTTGAGAAGGGGGACGGAGAAGGCTAACCAGGCCAGATGTTGGTTACTGGTTCAAGCGTTCGAGGCTTTGAGAGATGGAGAAAACATCTTGAGCTAAGGCGTGAGTACGAGCTGCTACGGCAGCGAAGTTGGTGATGTCATGCTTCCAAGAAAAGCCCTATACTCGTTAAGACATAAATGCCAGTACCCGAAACCGACACAGGTGGGGTGGTAGAGAATACCGAGGGGCGCGAGATAACTCTCTCTAAGGAACTCGGCAAAATGGCCCCGTAACTTCGGGAGAAGGGGTGCCAGCGAGAGCTGGTCGCAGTGAAGAGGCGCAAGCGACTGTTTACCAAAAACACAGGTCTCCGCTAAGTCGCAAGACGATGTATGGGGGCTGACACCTGCCCAGTGCCGGAAGGTTAAGGAAGCTGGTTAGCTTTTAGTGAAGCTGGCGACTGAAGCCCCGGTGAACGGCGGCCGTAACTATAACGGTCCTAAGGTAGCGAAATTCCTTGTCGGGTAAGTTCCGACCCGCACGAAAGGTGTAACGATTTGCGCGCTGTCTCGGAGAGAGGCTCGGCGAAATAGAATTGTCTGTGAAGATGCGGACTACATACACCCGGACAGAAAGACCCTATGAAGCTTTACTGTAGTTTGATATTGTGCTCGGGCTCTGAATGCGCAGAATAGGTGGGAGACGTCGAAATAGTGCTTGTGGGTACTATTGAGTCATCGGTGAGATACCACTCTTTTAGAGCTAGGGTTCTAACGCTTACCCGTTATCCGGGAAGCGGACAGTATCTGATGGGCAGTTTGACTGGGGCGGTCGCCTCCTAAAAGGTAACGGAGGCGCACAAAGGTTCCCTCAGGCTGGTTGGAAATCAGTCGTTGAGTGCAAAAGCAGAAGGGAGCTTGACTGTGAGACCTACAAGTCGAACAGGGACGAAAGTCGGTTTTAGTGATCCGACGGTTCTGCGTGGAAGGGCCGTCGCTCAACGGATAAAAGTTACTCTAGGGATAACAGGCTGATCTCCCCCAAGAGTTCACATCGACGGGGAGGTTTGGCACCTCGATGTCGGCTCATCGCAACCTGGGGCTGAAGTCGGTCCCAAGGGTTGGGCTGTTCGCCCATTAAAGCGGTACGCGAGCTGGGTTCAGAACGTCGTGAGACAGTTCGGTCCATATCCGGTGTATGCGCAGGAATATTGAGAGGATTTCTCCCTAGTACGAGAGGACCGGGAGGAACGCACCTCTGGTGTGCCAGTTATCGTGCCAACGGTAAACGCTGGGTAGCCATGTGCGGAGTGGATAACCGCTGAAAGCATCTAAGTGGGAAGCCCACCTCAAGATGAGTATTGCCATGGCTTAAGCCAGTAAGGTCACGGGAAGAACACCCGTTGATAGGCTCTACGTGGAAGCTTGGTAACAAGTGCAGCGGAGGAGTACTAATAGACCGAGGGCTTGACCAAATAAACTTAATTTATTGTTTTTATTTATATGATTTTCTATGCAGTTCTCAAGGTTCACCCTATCCTGGTGTTCATGGCGATGTGGAACCACTCCGATCCATCTCGAACTCGGTTGTGAAACGCTTCAGCGGCGAAAATATTTAGGGGGTAGCCCCTTGAGAAAATAGCTCAATGCCAGGTAAAAATATTTAAAAGGGTTTACTCTTCTTGAGTAAGCCCTTTTTTATTTTTGGCATTTAGGACACCAATGGGTACTTCTTCCAGTAATTTTTTGTCTCTCAATTAAATTTCCACATTTACGACATTCTTTTCCAGTTCTCCGATAGACATTTGTCTGCAAACCAAAATTCCCATTCTCTCCTTCCAAGTCCCTAAAATCGCTAAATGTCGTCCCCCCAGAACCAATACTTTTTTTTAATACAATTACAATTGATTCTTTGAGCTTGATTAACTCATTCTTATTTATTGTTCGAGCTTCCCTAAAAGGTGAGATGCCAGCAGAGTATAAACTCTCATCAGCATAAATATTACCTATGCCTGCCACTATTGTTTGATCTAATAAAATAGCTTTTATAGATTTTGTTCTTTTTGAAATAACTTTCTTAAGATAATTTGCATTAAAGTTTTTAGAAAATGGTTCTGGTCCTAATGAACCTAGTCCTTTAATTACTTTGTTAATAGATAGGTCTTTATTAATCCACCACATTTGACCAAAACTTCTTACGTCGACGTACCTAAGCTCATTATTATTTTTATCGAAAAATCTTATTCTCGTATGTTTACAAGGTTGAGTTAAGTTTTCAATAAATTTGAAGTATCCAGTCATTCTTAGATGGACTACAAGAAATCCGTTATTTTTTGAATTTTCTAGAAGAAATTGAGTATTGTTATTTTGAACTTCTTTTAATTGAGCAATTAAATATTTTCCTCTTCTATCCCATTTATAAATAAGTGAATTACAAAGCCCTTTAATGAATTCTTCTTTGTTTGATGGGAATGCAACAGTTGAATCCCTACAGACTTCTACTTTTTCAATAATAAAGTTATTAAGTTTTTGCTCTAAACCTCTGCGAACAGTTTCTACTTCAGGTAATTCAGGCAATTATTTAAGCTTTCTCTAATTCACTTTCAGCGAAATTATTTGTATTTGCTCCACCATCAGTTCCGCTTATCCCAGCGTAATTTACTTTATCGAATCTAACTACACAGTTATATTTAATACCTGAGGTATCAACTGAAGCAACTTTACCTATTTCATTGTACCAATATGATTCTGGTCTTTTTACTCTTACGAGATCTCCTCTTGAAATTGCCATTACTATTAATTTAACTTTTTGTAGAATAACCCATCATTAATATTGTTATACAAATTATTCACACATATTTATTAAGTATTAACAAAAATCATTTATTAAATTATTTTCGAATTCTTCTTTTGCAGGCTTACCTCCAATCCATTTCCTGCCAGGTATTCTTACATCTAATTCATTTTTATCACAATTTATTGAGAGAAATAGTTTTTTATTATCTTTATTTAGTACGTTTAAAACTTTTTTTCCTTTAATCTCTTTATATGACTTACTTTGGATAATTAAAGGACCATAAATTTTTTTATCTGACTCAAGTAAGTTATTATTATTTTCCGTTATTTCATAATTATCTGAATTAATTTTGTTCTTTTTTCTTATTATGAGCTTTTGACCAACTTTTATTGAATCAGGATTATTGAGATTATTAATCTCTATGAGTTGGGTTACTTTTAAATTATAAAAATTTGCTATCTCAGTAAGATTTTCACCAGTTTGAACAATATGATAATTATTTATTAAATCTGATTTTTTTGTAAGATTTTCTTGAGATTCAGATATGATGAGATTCTGGCCAATAAAGATATAATTTTCATCTTTTAAATTATTCAATTTAATAATTAAATCTTTATTTATTGAATAGAATTTTGAAATACTTGTGATTGTATCTCCACTTTTTACAACATGAATTTTTTTTATATCAGTTTTTTCTTCATTAATTGAAGCTTTTTTTGCAATATTCTCAATTTTATTTTTTGATGAGTCTATATTTTCTTGGGACTTTATCAATGTGTGATTAAAAAAATTAAAAAGTATTGCAACTAATAAAAATACAAATCTCATTAACTTTACCGTTTCTTTAAAGATAATCTTTTTATTTAAAATCGCTAGGTTTTTGAAAACAATTTAAGTAATTTAAACCTGAAAAATAAACTTTAAAAATTTCTTTAATCTATTGTAGGGAGGATATCGTAGATTTGAATCAAATAAAAAACCTTTAAAAGTAATAGATTTTTGATTTGAAAAATTTCGAAATCCCTCTTCTCCATGAAATTTACCAATACCACTTTGCCCAACGCCTCCAAATGGTAAATTTGGAATAAGGACTGGTAACATCACATCATTTATACAAATTGTTCCTGAGCTGGTTACTCTTGAAATGTAATTATGGATTTTTTTATTGCCTCCAAATAAGTAGATTGCTAGTGGTTTTGATCTTTGACTAATCTGTCTTAAAGCTGATTCCTGATCATTGATTCCAATTACTGGAAGTAATGAACTGAATAGTTCCTTCTGCAAAATATCTGTTTCATTTAATTTCGTGCGCAAGATTGTAGGCGATATTTTCAAATTTTTTTTACTATAAGTCCCCCCAAATAAAATTCTTTTTTCTTTTTTATATTGTTTGAGAATTTCTACAGTTGATTTAAATTGCTTTTTCTCTAATTTTGATAAGTTTTCGGAAATAATTGGATTATCTCCGTAAAAACTTACTATACATTCCTTTAATTTTTCTATAAGATTATTTTCAATTTCTTTATCTACAAAGATGTGATTCGGAGCTATACAAGATTGTCCAGAATTAAAAAATTTGCCCCAAACAATTCTTTTAGCAGCCACTTCTAAATTAGCATTCTTGAAAATAATTACAGGGTTTGTTCCGCCTAACTCAAGAGTTAATGGAGTTAAGTTTTTTGAAGCTAATTTCATAATAGATTTTCCAGTTTCGGTACTTCCTGTAAAAAATATGTGGTCAAAATTTTGTTCAATTAATTTTATGGATTGTTTATAATCACCCTCTATTGTCAAAAGAATATCTTTGTGGAAATATTTTGAAGTTAGCTTTTTAATAAGTTTTGAGGTCGCTGGACATTTCTCTGATGGTTTTACAACTGCAGTATTTCCTGCTGAGAAAATATTTACCAATGGTTTTAAAACGTAAAGTAATGGATAATTATATGGACCAATAATTAAGACGCACCCAAGAGGTTCATAAATAACTTTTGAGGAGGATGGAAATAGATAAAAAGGTGTATCAATCTTTTTTGGTCTCATCCAAGAATTTAGTTTCTTTTTTATAAGTGAAATTTCTTCTTTCACTAAAAGGATTTCTGAAAGCCCTTCAATTTCAGATTTACCTAAATCAATAAAAAGTGATTTTATTATCTCTTTTTTATTTTCATCCAAAAGTTTAGAAACTATATTGATATTTTGGATCCGCCATTTTATATCTCCTGATTTACCTGTGAGAACTGTATTTTTTAATTTGTTAATGTCTTCTAAATGAAATTTATTAGAACTTTTCATTTTATTGCTACGCATAGTATTAAATATATCAGAGGATAAATTATAGATAATTAAAGTTTTTAGCCACTTAAATCAAAGAGAATGATTTATAAGAAATAATCAAATTAATTAAGATTGGATTTTAAAAATTCAAATCTTTCTTGGTTAAGATATTTCTATGGGGGAAAAATTCTCAATTAGATTGATATCTATAAATGAAATCCCAGAAGTTACAAACTGGGCGAGGATAGAAGGATTTTCTCCTGGAACGGATGACTTATCAATTTATAGAGATACAGATAAACAAGGAGTATGGGTAGGTTGCCTCGATGATAAACCTATAGGTTCTATTGCATGTATTAAATATAATTCCTCGTATGGTTTTATAGGTTTATTCATTGTTAAAAAAGAATTCCGAAATAATGGATATGGAGTGAGATTATGGAAACATGCTCTCGATTATTTAAAAAATGTTGATTGTATTGGTCTTGAGGCTGCCCCGGATAGATTGAATGATTACGCAAAGTGGGGATTTAGAAAATCCTCCATTACAAATAGATGGAAATTAAATGGGTCTCAAGATTTGCCATTAATAAATTTCTATAAAGATCAATTTAATTCTTTTAAAGTTGTCCCGGGTAAAAAAATTTCTTCTGAAGCAGTCTTAATTTATGATAATCAAAGAGAACCTAGTCCTAGGCCACATTTTCTAAATGACTGGTTGCAGAATTCTAATGGTAATGTCAGTGCAATTGTCGATATTAATGGGATGTGCCATGGCTTTGGCAGGATAAGACCTTGTGTATTGGAGGACAATGATCAAGGCTGGAGAATCGGACCTCTTTTAGCGGATACTCCACCACTTGCTGAACTATTAATAAGGGAGTTAGTTGGTGATTTAGATGCCCAAATCTTATTGGATTGCTCTAATCTGAATCCTTATGCAAATTATCTTTTATCAAGTTTGGGATTTGAGGAAATATCAAAAACTTACAGAATGTATAAAGGCATTCAACCATCTTGTTCAATGAATCAAGTATACGGACTTGCCTGCTTGGAACTGGGTTGATTCCCTTTAAAGTGCGCATTTTGACTTTTGTTTTGTAATACTGAATGAAGTTTGTTTGATTATCTATAAGCTTAACTTTCAGAAGGTTTCAAAATTTTTTCTACAATATCTGCGTTGATTATAGTGATCTCTCCATTATCAATATTGGCAACTTGAAACAAGGTCCATGAATTTGGATTTCTAGCTCCTCCAATACAGTCGATAACTTGACCGACCCAATAATTTTTATTCTTTTCCTTAGTATTGCCGCAATTTTCTTTTTTAATTGCGACATAATCACCCGGCCTAACGAAAAGAAACTCAGGAGTTGCTGAGCTCACAATAAATAGTTAATAGTATATATGTACTATAATAAGTTATTGGTTTTGTTGCTGAACTTTGAATTATTTAGCAAACTAGAGGTAATTCAAAAATAAAATGGAATCAACTGAAATTGCTGTATTTTCAACATTATTGGGATTAATTTTGGCTTTAACTGATGCTTATATAGAAAGAAATATTCCTGGATAATGTTATCAATACATTTTTTAAATTAAATAAGATTTAAGCTGGTCTAATATATCGGAACGGCTAGAAACTAATTTTGTAAAAACTAAATATATCAATCCTCCCATTGCGAGTCTTCCGTTAATTTTCTCTAACTGCTTAAGTTTTCTCAACACTTTAATTTGCGGTTAAACAAAATATAAAGGGTATAGAAAATAAAAAAGTATTGATTAATTCAAAATAAAAAAACTTTTTTCAAATTTAAAGAAATATTATTTCAAACACAATTAAATTTAAAGCCAAGCTTCTTTCATCTCAAGATAAAGCCTCTCGCTTTCAGCAGAATTAATTTTGCTGTCTGAGTAAGATTGTTGCTGTTGCTGTTGCTGCTGCTGAGTTGAGTTAGTATTAGGGTTTTGGACTTCGCTCATTAGAGGACACAAATATTTTGTGTTTATTCTCTCATATATACAGTTTTTTTTGTCAACTTAAATTCTTAAATTTTATTTAAATTTTGTATGTTATTAATTTTCCTGTTTTGAGTAAAGTTATTTCGCTACGGTAGTTTTGGTATACAGGAATTTAACTTCCCAATAAACAATTCCTAGGAAAATAGAACTTGCAATAATAATTTCAGAAATGGCTAACATTTTATTTTTCAATTCTAATTTAATTTTGGTATCAATTTACACATAACGCAATAGGTACTATTTACATTAAATTTTAAAAAGTCTTATTTAATAAATAACGCGTTGAAATAATATAAAATTTTAAATTAGATACATATTATTTTCGTGGGAAATTTCATAAATTCAACAACTCTCATACCTTTAATACCTTTAGTAACCTCATTATTAATTTTTATTTTATTGGTAAGTTTCAACAGAACACTTAACAGGTTAACAAAACCAGTTACTGCACTGGTTGTATTATCTTTATTAGGTTCTGCTTTTATAGGATCATTTGACTATTTTAAGAAAATAGAAGAAGAATTAGTTTTATCTGAATTTCTCAAATTTTTTGAAAAAAAAAATTTAGTTTTACATCTTAATTTAGTAAATGAAAAAATTATAATTTTTTTCTCATTAATAATGATATTAATTATTGGCGTATCTTTTTATAAATTGCCCAGAAAAAAAGGTTATATCTCATTGATGATTAGCCTAGGAATAATATCTTCTTCGGTGATGTTCTCAATATTGCTAATAGATTTCTCAGCACTAATCTAAACTTTAGTAAGCATTGACAAAGCTTCGTTAAGTTCTTGTACATGATTTAATTCATCTTGAGCAATTTCTTTTATTTTTTGATCATTTGGATTATCTATTAAATATTTGGAATAAGTTTCAAATGCATGTTCTTCGATTTTTATGTTGACATCATATGCATTAGCTGGAGAGAAGAAATAATAAAAAACCATGATCCAGTAATAAACAAGCACAAGGTGTCTAGCAAAAAATCTATCAATCCAGAACCTATCTCCTCCTCTTTGCTCCATTTCTTTAAGATGCTCAGTTTCGTTAATAGCTTGATAAAAATGTTCTTTCATTAAAATCATTGTTTTCTCATTTTTAATTCCTAGAGATTCTTTAAAATGAAGAACAGAAAGAAATGCAAAATAAGGTGATCTAGCTATAACTTCTAAAACCCAAAATCTCTGTAAGGATCTACCAGAGTATATGAAGTCTAAGAAGTTTACTGTGCTATTCAAAATCAAAGAATTTAATTTCTTCATGGATTTAGTTTTTCTTTAAGTATAATTACTCAGACGCTCGAGGACTATGATGTATTTAAGTAATTAACCAAAAATTAATATTTATAGTCTAAAAATTGTTACTTCCATTGAAATATTTTTTTTTCATGCATTAATTGGATAGATAAAAATTTTATATGACAACTACTGAAAAAATTGCAAATGCCAAAAAAAGAATTGATGAATTAGAAAGACTTATAAAATTTTGGAATGATTCAGACCATGATGAGGAAAAAATAGTAAATTTTTCAAAGAACATTGAAAATAAAGTTGCTTAGATTGTGAAGATTAAGGCTAATTAACTTTATCTACTCAAAGTGATTTAATATCTTTGAGGTTTCGAATATTGTTTAATTTATAAATAGAGCAATTAAACCTATTTTCAAAAACTGTAAGGAAGAAATAATCTAAAAGAAAAATAAATATGAAAACCTTTTCAAAAAAACATTTAGTTCCGATTAAATTTATACCATGGGTTTTTTGGGTATTTATATCTTTTCTAAGCTTATATTTGTGTAAGATAGCCTGGGTAAATTGAATAATTAATGGATCTAGCTTCTCCTTAGCCAACCAGGAGCACCGCCAAACCAATCCGATATATCATCTTCATTAGGGTTGAAATGATTTTCTTTATCTAGTCCATCTATCCCAAATGATTGTAAGAGGTTATCAATCCCCCCATCATTTTTCGTACCATTCCTTCTAAAACTGTTAGCTTTTTTCAGCCAAAGAGAAATTGTAGAGTTATGGTGTGCAAATTTCTCGACATATATTCTTTCTTCTAATGTAATTGATTTATCTTGAGCAATTCTTTTAATTATTCCTTGGATTTTTAGTCTTTTTGAATTACTAAGAAGCATTTTGCGATCAATTCATTATTCTTTTTATAGGAAGGATTACTAAATATATCTTGTCAATGTTAATTTCAACAAATTAACTATCTTAAGAGGTTTTTAAGCAACAAAAGTCTTAAGACACTAAAAAAAGGGATCAATAAGTTACTCATGATACTTTTATTCATTTATCAAACTTATAATTTCCACAAATTAGATAAAAAAAATCAATCCATTTTCAAAGACACTCTAAAATTTAAGAAAAGTCGACTCAATTGTTGCATAATAGTAAATTTGTACTATTATTAGTACAGATGTATTGTTAAGACATGAAAGTGATTTCATCTTCTCCTTATGCCCCTTTTAATTCAAAAGAGTGGAATTCTCTAATAAGCAAAAATGTAAAGTTTGAAAATACTCCAATAAAGATTCAAAAAAAATTTTATAGAACTTTTATTCTAAAAAAGATTGAAAAAGATAAACTTTTGCAAGAGAAGAATGAATTGCACCAACAAATGCAACTCGTATTCGGATAGAAAAATATTAACTAACAATCTTTTTATTGAATATTATTTTACGAGATCCAATTTTTTGTTAGATTAGTAGAAATACAAGAAGGATTTAATTTGGCTGTTGATCGAGAACTTTTAAAAGAAGTTACCCAAGAACTTTGGAATACCGTAAAAAAACTAAGACCTGAAATAGATCGGCAAACTCGACTTCAATTAGTTTTAAAGGCCTTATTAACTATTGGAGATTTACCAGATCAAATGCAAGCTGCCATGGTAGTAGGTGTTTGCGCAGAAATGGATAAAAGTGATGTTGATAATGTTGGATCTAATTCACAAACTAAAGATTCAAGCGGAGTTGATACATCTACAGGCAGAAAAGTAGTTAGAAGAAGTTCAGCTAAATAAACTTTAAACGTTCATCCTTTAATTTTCTTTGATTCGTTTTTGTTAAGTCTATTGAATAGGTAATATGAAATTACAAGTAAGAGAGGAACGAATATTGAATGCAAAGTCATCATTAATTCTGTTTGGCCCATTCCTATAAGATTTGACTCGTTTGGAAGTTGTTCTGACCAAGTGCCAACTAAATGCCAGGCTTGAGGAATTGATAAGAAAAACATATAAGAGCTATAAGTTAAGTTTATGTTCAGATAAAGATTATCATTATTGAACGTTTTTGCTTTCTTTATTCTTATTTCTTAACTAAGTATTTGTAGAGTTATAAAAAAATAACTTGATTCATAAATTTATTTTCTTAAGAAGAGTTTTAAACTCTTTTTTACCAATAATTTTTTCAGCTGCGTAAGCGCCACTTGCTGAAACAGCAGGAATTCCAATACCTGGAAATGTACTTGCACCGCAAGTAAACAAATTTTTAACTGGAGTTTTGCAGCCTGGGAAAAGACCTTTTGCTGCAGATAATGCAGGGCCGTAACTACCGCAATAGGTATTGGTGAATTTTTTATGAGTGATTGGGGTTCCTAGCATCTTTAAATCAATCCTTTTATCTATATCAGGGATGAATTTTCGCACTGCATTAAGGAATATTGAACATCTTTCTTCTTTCAAATTTCTATATTCTAATTCCTTTGGATTTAGGTTTTCCCAAATTTCCCAAGGTTCATTTGCGGGAGTATATCCATGAAGAACATGTTTCCCTTCAGGGGCCATATTTTTATCTAAAACAGATGGGATTGAAAATACAGCTATATTTCTTTCTGCGGTTATACCTTTTTCCCACTCATCAACATGTATGGCATGTATTGGCAAATTTTCAAGACCATCAGCATCAAAACCTAGATGTATATGAAGGAAAGAATCACATTTATTAGGGTTCAAAACTTTTGTATTCCATCTTTTTGAAATTTCATTTGGAATTAACTTTTTTAAATTCCAAACATCAGTATTCGTGACAACAGATTCACAACTATAACTAGAACCATTATTAAGAGTTATACCTGTAGCTAAATTTTTATTGAAGTTAATTGTCTTTACTCTCGAAGAAAGAATTAATTCTCCTCCATTTTTTTTAAATCCATTAATTAAGGCTTTTACGATAGATTCACTACCTCCTTTGGGGTATTCAAGGTATGAATTTGGTTCAAACCATTCGTTAAATAAAGTAGCCATCGCAGCTGTATTTGTATCATGCATTGACATACCACTTATCAAAAAGCTCAATAAATCAACCCAATTTCTGAGAAAAGGATCCTCTAGATGATTATTTACTAAATTTCCAAATCCTTTATTAATTTTTGGTATTTGATTAATATTAGGTAAAAATTTTGAGGTTAAATTTATTAGATCTAAGAAATTTATCGATTCGGGAGAAAATGAGAGTAAAGGTATTTCATTTATTATTTGGCTAAGAGGTTTTATTCCTGAAATAAATGATTCCCATTCTTGAACAGATTTCTCACCTCTTAAAGTTTTAATTGTTTGTTTAAAAGGTTCTTCCCCCACATCAAGATTAAAATCGCCTTCTGGGACAATTACTTGCCAACCTTTGTATTGAAATAGTTCAACTTCTTCATCAAGTAATTTAAGAATTTGCCCTAGGGGATTAGTTGTCGGCCATTTACCTATTCCACTCCACAACGAAGGTCCTGATTCGAAAGTGTAACCATTTCTTTTGAAACTATGGGCCACACCTCCTGGCTGGCTATGAGCTTCACATATAAGTACTTTTTTGCCTGCTAGAGCAAGAATCGAACCGCAACATAATCCCCCTATTCCACTACCTACTATTACAACATCGTACTTTTCCATTAAATATTTACTTTACTCTTCTCGCAAAACTAATTAGTTTTACACAAATGTATTAGTTGAAGTTGTAATACTTAGTACAACAGCTAGGAAAAATATGTAAGGGACTGCTTTTAGGGGGATGTATCCTTGACTTTTTGAGATGAAATCCATTGATTTAGTTACTATATGTAAACATATTAACGAGATCTTGTTCCTTATGTGTGCCATAAAATTATTTTTTTGGAAATATTTTGAAATAAAGAAATCTTTTTGGAGAGATTTTTTTAACTAAGAACATTTTTTATGAAGTTATCTTAGTATTTGATTCTTAGATTAAGATCTATTATGAAACACTTTCCTGATATTAATGAGATAAAACTATTAGAAAAAAATTCCCAAAAAAATGGTAGTGGAATTGTATATGAGGAATTGTTAGGAATATGGAAGTTTAAGTATGTATGGGGAAAGGAGTCAGATGAAATCAAAAATATACCCAGTTCGATTCTCCAAGTATTGTCGGCAAGACTCGAATTGAAAAGTAAAAATAAAGAGGATCAAATAAATTATGAAATAAAAAATTCAATTAATTTCGGATTATTAAATATTACTTTTATAGGTAGCGCAGAATTAAAAGGGATTAGACCTCTATTGGCTTTCTATTTTGAAGAATTGAAAATTAGTATTAGTACTTTTCCTATATTTAATAAAGAATTAAAAAAACCAGAAGATAAAAAAATGCCTTTTTTCTCACTTGTAGGAATTAGCACTAAAGATAATTGGTTATGTGCTCGGGGCAGAGGCGGAGGGCTTGCAATATGGGTTAAGTCTTAATTTAGTGGTATTCTCCTGGATGATCTACCTTTCTTACGGTAACTTTATCAACTTTTTGTCCATTAAATCTTAAGAGATCATCTCCTGAAAAGTCATAACCTAAGCGTTGACCTATTAGGGCTACATCATCTGCTGTAGAGGATGTAGTAACCTGCGTTTTTAATTCTTCATCAGATTGCATCTTAATTAAAAATTTTCTTATTTCAGAAAAACTCATTACAAGAATTTGATTGATTGATTTTAAAGAAATTTATAAAATCTTTTTCTTAGCAAGAACAAGATAAATGGATAATCATTATACTATTTTTATGACTTACTTATTCCTCTATATAGTTGGCATAATTTTAATTTGGTGGATATATCGTGTCGGTTGGCTTGAGGCGCTCAAAACAGTAGTTAAAGTTATAGTTCCCTCAGCGCTTATTATTTTATTTAACATAAAAGCCGGAAGATTACTTTTTAAAAGTCCTGTAGTCGGTTTATTAAGCGCTTTGCCTACCTCTATTTTTATTTTTAGAGGTTCATTGCCTTTAGTTAGTTATATAAATAACTGGATTGAAAATAAAATAAATAAGTATGATGATTCGGAAGTTATAGATACTGATTCTGTTCCTTTAGATGATTAATTTAATCAAATCCAAGAAATAATTCTTTGTGTACAACAAGAACATCAAATAAAGTTGTTCCATGAATAGGACTTAATGGGATTTTGTCTATATTCAATGCTTCTGCGCAAATTAAATGAGCATCCCATTTTGCATTGTGATCACTTATTTCAATTGACCACTCAATTACTTTTTTGAAATGATCTGGCATCTCCGAACCAATTTTTCTGCAAATTTGACACAGAACTGACAAAAGAGGAGGCTTTGATGGCCTTTTTAAATCTTTAATAAGACTAGGCTGCGTAAAAACACTTGTATAGCGGATGTAGTCTATTAATTCATATTCTTCTTTAGTAAGAGCTGCTTTATCTAATGCTCTTTCAAATTCGTCTATGGGGGTTATGGGCCTATCCAAAATATTATTTTTTGCTGTTTTCTGAATCTAGTTTTTCTTGATTAATTTCATTGGTTTTATTGCTTTCTATAGATTTAAGAGATTCATCTTTATCTTCTTCGTTCATGACTTGATCGATTTCATTTTGAAATTCATTCGACGCTTTTTTAAGACTTTTCAAAGTTTTGCCAAGCTGTTTTCCTAATTCTGGAAGCTTTTTGGGACCAAAAATTAAAAGAGCTAAGATAAGTATTACAGTAACTTCAGGCAAACCTACACCAAAAATATTCATAACTGATAACTATTTAACTAATTAGGAAATCTACTATTAAATATAGTCAAATCATGTGAAAATTTCATTCTTGGAAAAGCTTTTTTAATATTAAAAAATTTTGAAAAATATATTTGTTATTAATACTCCTTTAAAGAAAACTAACCAAAGTAATTGATAATCACTCAATTTAAATTTTTTTTGGTACCAATTTATAAGAGTTTTATGTTTACCTATTAATTTTCTCATTTTCACAGAGATTATTTATTACTATCACTTATTTTATCTTAATTTCTTTTATTATTTACTTATAGAAATCTTAGATTCTCCTCTAATTAGATTATTCTATTAAATTTTAATCTTTTTATAAAAAATTAT
Source organism: Prochlorococcus sp. AG-424-P16 (assembly GCA_003213255.1). Lineage (GTDB taxonomy): Bacteria > Cyanobacteriota > Cyanobacteriia > PCC-6307 > Cyanobiaceae > Prochlorococcus_A. The sequence continues at coordinate 16,658 of QCNI01000006.1, read as the reverse complement.
TTTCTAAATTATTGAAACTATTCGCTTAATATCTATTTTCAAAAAAAATGAAGTACTTATTTGTTGTTTTTTACCTTTTTTTACTAATTTATCCAGCTGAAGCCGTTACCACAAAAATGTTTAAAGTATTGGATACTTGTGCAAGATATCGACTCGGTGAGATTAATGCTAATGAGGCTATAGAAAAACTAAAATTAAAATTAACGAATTCTTCCAATAGTGAGCCAAATGACCTAGTAAAAAAATATTGCTCAGTATTTACTCCAAATGAAAAAATTGAATTTTAATCTTAGTAATACATATTTAATTATTCTTTTTTGAATAACCTTTAGCTTTGTTTCGTATTTCTTTAACTTTTTTAAAATTAGTTATTTTTAAATTAAAAATAACTCCTAAAAAAAGAAGAAGAAATAAAAAAATATAAATTATTAATTCCATATTATTGAATAAATAAATTCACCTTAGTTTATTTCAATATTTTTTTAGTATCTTTTAAAACAAATAAATTGACTTTAATACCAGTTATTTAATTTAAGGCCACAAAAAAAACACATAAACCTCTAATATGGAACTTTATAAGAATCATTGTGAAGATTGGAGATAAAATTCCAGAATTTTCTTTACTGGATCAAAATGGAGTTAAACGATCAAATAAGGGATTAAAAAATCCCCTTGTTTTGTTCTTTTATCCAAAAGATGATACTCCGGGTTGCACTATAGAAGTTTGCGGATTTAGAGATAAGTATGACTTATTTAAAGTATTAGGTGCACAAGTTTGGGGAGTAAGTAATGGAAGTACCTCAAGTCATTTAGCATTTGCCAATAAAAATAAATTACAATATCCATTACTTTGTGATACGAATGACGCTCTTAGGAAAACTTTTAAAGTTCCTAAAGTATTAGGTTTTATGGATGGTAGGGTAACTTACGTTATCGATCGCAAAGGGACAGTTAGGCATATTTTTAGAGATTTATTGAATGGTCCTGAACACATTAAAGAGGCAATTAGAGTACTTAAGGAAATTCAAAATCAATAAATTATTATTCAAAGAATTTTAGATTAATAACTTTTGTTTTATTATGGTTTCAGCTTTTTCTTAAATATATGAAGAAAATGGGAATGCAAGCTGTTGATCTTGCTATTGAAAATGGAGTTGATCTTGACGGTTCTCCAATCCCTCAAAAAATGCTAGATCTATACAATAGAATTATGGATGAGGAGAATAAAAGACAAAGAAGTGGTGTTAAAAAATCAATGAGAAATAGATGCGTCAAAACGGGTTCTAAGCATTTTGATAAAGAAACATTGAATCAATTATTAATAGACTCTGGATGGGAAGGTCTTAAAGAAAAGGAAATTTTATTTTTTTATAATTAAAAAAATTTTTTTTAAATTATCTTAAATATCATTTATGGTAATTATTATAAATATAAACTGAGAAATAATTAAATATTTTTTTAGATCTAATTTTTTGAATTATTTAAACCATCCTTTTTTTTCAGAAGAAATTATTTTCTCTTTTTCAGCTTTTGTTTTATTACTTGCTTTTTTGAAAGCCAAGTTGGCTTCTATAACTGTAACTATTGATATAAAAAAAAGACCAGAAATTCCAATTATTTGTTCACTTTGAGAGGGTTCTGAATCTCCTTGTAAAAAAAACCCTAAAGCGAACCATGCAGTACTAGCAGTGATGGTAAAAAAATAGGGTTTCCATCTTCTTTGATATAAGTAACCCGATCCTAAACCAGGAAGAAAATTTAAAAAAGATGCTACCCACCCTTTTGAAGATGCAAGTATTTCATCTCTTGAGGGATAAGACATATATATTAGGTATCTATTAAATGTGAATTTATATAAGCAAAAGATATTGCTGCACAAATTACCCAGCTAAAGGGTAAGAACATTCTAATTTTTTCTTTATTGTTATTCATTTTTTAATTATGGAAAATATTTTTAAAATCTGTGGATTTAATGGATTCCTTAAGATTAAAAGAATTAAAAAAGACGGTTAAAAACCGTCTTTGGAAAAAATAATTTCTCTAAAAAAAATTATTTATCTTTTGAAGATGCAAGTATTTTAAGTTCTTTTTTTACTTCTTTTTCTCTCTCTTCAAGATGTTTTAGTTGAGCTTTAAAAGCATCTTCAAGTCTTACTTTTTGTTTTGTAATTTCATCAAGCTCTTCTTGATGTTGGTTTTTCTTTAACTCCTGCATTTCACTATCAGAAATAACATATACTGGGCGATATGAAGGTGTTTCAAAAAGAAGATCAAACATTGAATACATAAGTGACCTTTGAATTAGTACAAACTCAATATCTGATAATTCTTTGAAATATGAAAGGATAAATACCGAAGATATTGATACGGCAAATACACCGAATTTCGGTTTACCTAACTTAACCGCCCAGTATTTACCGATCAAATTTCAAGATATGTTTTAAAGTATTAAGGAAATGATTCTAAAGATCTAAATCAAAAATGATTCTAAAGATCTAAATCAAAAAGAAATAAAAATGGATTTAAAAATTACTAAAACATTAGTAATACCACCCAACGAAATTAAGTGGCGATTTTCTAGATCCTCCGGTCCTGGAGGACAAAATGTAAATAAAATTGAAAGTAGAGTAGAGATTATTTTTAATTTAGAAGATTCCAAAGTATTAAATAATTATCAGAAAGAAATTCTTAAGAGAAACTTGAAAACCAAAATAGTGAATAATAGCTTAAGTTTAGCGGTTCAAGAACACAGAAATCAATTATTAAATAGGCAGCTAGCTTTAATGAAATTTAGTTCAATCCTAAAAAATGCTTTAAATAAACCATTTAAATTAAGAAAATCTACACAACCCACTAAAGCATCACAAAAGAAAAGAGTTGAGGTTAAGAAAAAACGTGGCGAATTGAAAAAAAGTAGACAAAAAGAAAAAACGTATCAAATATGAATAAACTAAATAAATATTTTCCTCGTAGATTGCAACTAAACATGTGATAAATTAAATTTAATTTTTGGTTTATTGAATTCAACTAAGGATTTCTGGTTAATAGACTCCAATTTTGTAGGGGTGATGGGTTTCTACAAAGATAATGATCATTCTGATCAATCTATTGATTATATGTTTATTGAAGAAGGAATTATTATGGGAATAAATGGAGAAAATCCTCCTTTGATGAAAACTAGAAAAAAAATTTTTATAGAAGAAGCAAGATTATTGTGGCAAAAATTGTTAAATGAAGGTTGGCAAAAAACTAATAAAAAATGGTGAGGAGATTTTACAAAAACTTTTTTAATTTCAGAAAATAAATGAACCTTTAGGGTATAGCCTGGAAATTTTTTCCTGTTGCAAATTTTTCTTTTTTTTGATGTCGTTTTCATATCTTCTCAACATCATTAGATAGTTTGTAACTCCAAAAATTACTAAAAAGACAATAAATCTTATTCCTGCCTCAAAGTTCATATGAGAATTAAGCTTTATTTTAATCTGACAATTACCAATCAAAAATCAATCGGTATTTATATCTAATTAAAACGTCTAAGGAAATTTTTTTTTGATTTTAGTGCATAAAAAATACATAACAAAAGTAATATTAAAATTGCACTAAAGCTTCCGATTGGGTTTGGAATATTTTGTGTAAAAGGACCTGCTAAGAAAGAAGGTGTATTTTTTTTGAATTCTATTAATCCGTTATTTATAAAAAACCAAATACCCACAAGTCCCCCATGAAGTCCTATGCAATTCCATAGAGAACCTTTATCTCTAATTTTGACTAATGATAGAAATATCCCAAGTAAAATATATCCTAAACGTAATCCTATTATGTTCCAAAATATGTCATTTGATAAATTATGAACAAAGCTAAAAACTATAGCTTGTAAAGCTATTGATATTTTTGTACCATATTCAAATTTTAGTTCTTCTAGTAACCATCCTCTAAAAATTATTTCCTCTGCGAATCCAACACCTAATCCCAGTACAATAGAATTTAATAATATTATTGGCGAGAATTCACCTATCCAAGAAATATAATTTTTTTGCAATAGTGGTACCAGAATTAGAATTATTAAAACTAAGGAAAATAAGATACCTTTAGAAAAATTGACAAAGTTTTTTAAAAATTTGTCTTTAGTTATCCCAAGAAGTACCCAAGCACTTGATTTGTTTCTTTTTATATAAAACCAATATGGGAGTAAAAAGATAAAAAGAAAGAAAGTAATAATAGTTCCAATTAAGGATAAATTTTCTTCTTCAAAATTAAACAATAGAAGTGGCTGAGATAAAGCCCAGCCAATGCCATAAAGAATTGGAATAAAAAATATAGTGGATAAAAATCTTGGTCTTAAAAGAAAAAAACTTTTAATTAATATCATTAAATTTTTCATTTTAGTTTGAATATTAATTAACCCCAGCTTTTGCCTTTTATTATTCTAACTACTTGTTCAAAAAGTTTTAGCTTTTTCTTTTTACTATAGTTTATGTTTTTTGAAATATTGGATAAATCTTTAAAAAATTGCCGAGTTATTTTATCTTCTTTATCACTAGGCCAAAGTAAGTCTGAGCCCTCTTCATATTCCTCTTTAAATCTTTCTTTAATCAAATTTTTTTTATATCGTAATAATTTAAATTTTACTTATTGCAAATGCTTAAAAGTGATGTTTATTAAATTTGTGTATTTATTTAAAATTTATGCTGATTAATCTTTCAACTTTAATTTTTACATTATTATCCCCATTGCTTATTTTTGCTGTAATAGTATCTGTTTACTTATTTCATTAGGATGTTTTTATAAAATAAACTTAATTAATTTAAGGGTGTATTATGCCTACTTTTTCTAATGCAAATGATAAAATTGCAATTACCGCCATTAGAGTTAAGATCTTGTTCTTTTTGATGAAATCCATAATGAATATTAATAATTTATTTATTAAATTCTTATATAGAATAATAAATAATCAAAATCATTATATCAATTACGATGGAGCCAATATATGTAGGAGATTTAATTCCCTCAATAGCTTCTTTTGAAAAGATTATTCCAAAATATGAGAAAGGTATAAAAGAAGGGGAATTTTATGAAGAACCTATTGGTCGAGATTTTAATTACCCTGATTGGTAAATATGCTTACTACAAAAATAACTTTTGCCTTGGCAGATTGGATTAGAGAGTGGCGTAAGTGCCGGGATAAGAATCCTTCTATTGATGAGTGTCTAAAATTTGTTGAATGGAAATTGGAAGATTATAAACTTTCTGATAGTGATAAAAGAATAATTGAATCTATTTTGCTCTATGAATCTGAATAACTATGGATTATAGACTTTAATTTTTATATTTATCTATAAAAAATCAAGGATCATTCAAATCCTCTTACAAATTAGGAAAAAAGTAAATCAGCATATTTACGGATTTACTGAAAATATAAAAAGGAGTAATTTATAGATGTTGAGTTCGGAGGCAATCTAAATGATTGATAGTCCGCCTGAAATTTAGCAAATTCCAAAATATAGGAAGCGTATTCCTGAGAATGGGATTATTCGAAAATTCAAGTTCAATCAATTAGTCTGATAAGACTTCGCTTTATAATTACCAGCGACATTAGGGACTGCAATTATCGAGAGAAATCCCCGAATTCACGTATTCTAGGTTTATGAGTAAATAGACTTTAAAATATGTAATTTTATATCCTGTTAGAAGGAAATCAAATATCAAAAAGGACTGTGCCACCAGTCCTTTTTTTTAACAAATTATTTCTTTACTAGTCTTCTTTTTGGATAATATGGATCTATTAAGTGTTTAAAAATATTTCATAATGAAAGATCAAGTCTTGTTTCCTAGAATTGAAGTTCGTGAAAAGGGTTTTTTACAAGTAAGTGATATTCATACGATTTATTGGGAAAGATCTGGTAATCCAAATGGTAAAAAAATACTAGTTATTCATGGAGGTCCAGGAGGAGGAAGTCAACCAAGATATAGAAGATACTTTGATCCAGATAAATTCGATATCATACAATTTGACCAAAGAGGTTGCGGTTCTTCAACTCCTTTCTCCGAATTAAAAGAAAATACGACCAATAATTTAGTTGATGATATTGAGAAATTAAGGATTCTTTTAAAAATAGATACTTGGCATTTGTTTGGTGGATCTTGGGGCTCAACACTTTCACTTATATATGCGATTAAAAATCCCTCAAGAGTTATTAGCTTAACTTTGCGTGGCATATTTTTATGTAGAAAGTTTGAATTATTATGGTTCTATCAATATGGTGCAAGTGAGATATTCCCCGATGAATTTGAAGAATATATTTCTGTAATACCAAAGGAAGAAAGAAATGATTTGATAAGTTCTTTTTATAAATATCTAACATCATCAGATGCAAATCTTAGATCAAAAGCAGCAGCAGCTTGGACAAAATGGGAACTCTCAACTAGTCATTTAATAAATAAAAAATTCGATTTTGATAAGTCTCAAGTTAATTCTTTTTCAGATGCATTTGCAAGGATAGAATGTCATTATTTTATCAATAATATTTTCTTAGAAGATAATTTTATTTTGAAAAATATAAAAACAATAGAATCGATTCCAACAAAAATAATTCAAGGTAGGTATGACGTTGTTTGTCCTGTTAGGAGTGCTTGGGATCTAAATAAGAAATTAAAGAATTCTGAATTAATTATTGTTAATGATGCTGGTCATTCAATGAGTGAAAAAGGCATTACTAAAGAATTAATAAAAGCTGTAAAAGGAATTCAAAATCTCTAAAAGAGGGAATATTCCTTTAAAAATTAAAGGCCATTATCTTCAATATTTTGTGCAATACTCCTAAGAAGTTCGACGATATCAGAATCTTCGCATTGAGTATCTTTTTTGAGCAAAATGCACTCGTCTCTAATACTTACATTAGTACTCCACCATATACCTGAACTATTGGTATCGTCCCATTCAAATCTTTCAGACATAATAAATAAAATCTAATAAATACATTAAAGCTTGCATTAGTTCATCGTGGATTTATATATTTAATTTCAAAATTTTAAAAACTTTCTTAGGCGCTAAAAGGAATCTGGAAATTTGTGACAATAAAATTTAGAAATCTAATTTCAGTTCGTATTGTTTTTCCTTTTCCTTTGAAACATTTTTTTTATTATTTATATTTTTTCTAGGCCTTTTTCTAGAGCCATGCTTTAAATAAATTTCTTTTGAGATATCCCAATATCCAACCTTTTTAGTGATTTCCTGAATTTTCTTCTTTGCAGTTTTAGTGCTATTTGGGATGTCAATTATTGGTCTTATGTAATTAATTTGTTCATATTCTTCTTGATTAAATCTAGATAGTAGCCATGGTTCATGAATGAAATTAAGTGATATATCTTCTAATTCTGGTATCCATTTTTTTATAAATTTTCCTTGAGGATCATGATCTTTTCCCTGCTTAATAGGATTATAAATTCTATTGGTATTTATAGACGTAGTTCCAGATTGCATTTGGCATTGGTTCCAATGTATTCCAGGCTCATAATCTACAAATTTATTTGCTAATTCAGAACCTGAATCTTGCCATGGTAGCCATAAATTATAGCTAGCAAAAGACATTAACATCGCTCGCATCCTGAAGTTAATCCATCCATTGAAATTTAATGAACGCATACATGCATCTATAAAAGGAAAGCCCGTATTACCTGAACTCCATGAATCAAGTAATTCATTATTTTTTTCTCTAATATTTTTAAAAAAAGGATGGTATTCCCTAAACTCTAGTTCTGGTTCACTTTCAAGTTTCTGAATAAAATGACAATGCCAAGTTAATCTGCTTTTTAATATCCTGGAATTATTGTTTTTTGATATATTTGCCTTTTTAAAAATTTCTTTTAATGAAATGCATCCCCAACAAATATATGGTGATAGTCTTGTACAACTATCAAATGATTTTTCTGGGCTAGATATATCTTTTGAATAAGAATCTAATTTATTACTAAAGAAGTATTGCATTCTCTCTAAACCTTTCTTTCTTCCACCTTGCATTCTTCCTGGACAAGTTTCTTTTTTAAAGGAAAAAATTTCGTCTGAGGGTATTTCACCAATATTAAAGTCAATAGAATTAATTCTTAATGGAGCCTTAAGTAAGTTTTTTTCGGAATTTTTTTGCCACTTTTTAGACCAATTATTCCTATCTAAATTTCCTCTAAAAACTGAAAATTGTAGAAATTCCTTCCAAATTATATTTTTGCTTAAAACCCATTCTCTTACTTTTTGATCTCTTTTATAAGTAAGCCAATCTCCGGTTTCTTGATGGCTATATATACCTTTGATTTTAAATTTTGAACTAATTTCATCAAATATATTAATAACATTACCAGTCCTAATAATTAATGGTTGTCCTATCTCAGCAAGTGAATTTCTTAAATCTATTAAACTTTCTTTGCAAAATTGCCATTGTCTATCTGAATGAGTATTTTGGCTCCAAATATCTAACTCAATAATATAAATGGGTAAAATATCATTATCTTTTATAGCCTCACAGAGAGCTTCGTTATCAAAAATTCTTAAATCTTTCTTAAACCATAAGATATTTATTTCTTTCATAATTTTTTCTTTTAATCCTAGAAAAATAAGATTAAGTTTGTAGGTAAAAAATATAAAAAATTTTAGAATAACAAAAAATCAAAAAAATGAAAATCACAAGAAAACTTTGGGAGGATAATTATGAGATTGCTTTACTAAGTTTAAATACAAAATTTGTTCAAGGTTTAAAGAATGGAAGTCTCCCTAAAAATATATTTCAAGAATATATAGCTCAAGATTATTTCTTTTTAGAGACTTTTGCTAAGGCTTATGGTCTTGCTGTTTCCAAATCAAAAGATAAGTACTCAATAAGGAAGTTAAGTGAACTGTTAATGGGCGTTTCAGAGGAGTTAATACTTCATGAAACGTATGCAAAAGAATGGGATATTGATTTGTCTAATAACTATATAAAAAAAGCTACTAAAAATTATACAGATTTTCTTGATGATACTTCCAAAAGACTTAGCTCCGTTGAAATAATGTTTGCAATGACTCCATGTATGCGACTTTATTCTTGGATAGGAAAAAGTTTGTATGAGGAGGATTTTGACATTAAATATAGAGAATGGATAATTACTTATTCTGATGAGAGCTTTGAAAAGCTAGCAGCTTCACTTGAAAATCTTATTGAGACTAATGAAGAAACATATGATATTATTCAGGCCAAATATTTATACAGGAGAGCTATGGAATTGGAGTTAGATTTTTTTAATGCATATTCAGATTTCTGATTTAAATTAAAATTTACTTATATTACTTTCAAAAACGAGTTACTAAATTATGTATTCTAAAATTGCACTTTCAATAGGCGGTAGTGACTCTGGAGGTGGAGCAGGTATACAGGCTGACTTGAGAACTTTCATGGCCCTTAAAGTACATGGATGTTCTGTTATTACATGTATAACCGCACAGAATAGTATAGAGGTTACATGCGTTCAATCAGTAGAGAAGAATACTTTATTAAATCAGTTAGATACTTTATTTGCTGATTTTGGTATTGATGCCTTAAAAACTGGAATGTTATTAAATGAAAGAATAATTAATGATACTGCTTCAAAATTAAATATATACAAAATAACCAAAATTATTGACCCAGTAATGGTTACAAGAACTGGTGCTAAATTACTGGAAGATTCGGCTATTAATGCTTATAAAAAACTCTTATTACCAATTGCGGATTTGGTAACTCCAAATATTTATGAAGCGAATCTACTTTCTGGTTTAGAAATAAGGAGTAAAGAAGATATCGAAAATTCAGCAAGAAAAATTATTGGTCTTGGAGCTAAAGCGGTACTTATAAAAGGTGGCGGTTTAAAAGATATGAAAGGGAAGGATTTTTTCCTTGACTTAAGTGGTAGAAAAGAATGGCTATTTAATAATTTTATAAATACAAAAAATACCCATGGTAGTGGTTGTACTTTGAGTGCCGCTATTTGTGGTTACAAGGCTTTAGGTTTTGATCTATTTGATTCAATACAAAAAGCGAAATTATTTGTTGAGAAATCTTTAGAAAATTCTTACAAAATAGGATCTGGCCCTGGTCCCTTAGGTCATCATTAATTATTCATAGAAGTGGAGTTAGAACCACCATTTTCTATAGGGCCTTTTTAAAAATAAGATTTCTTCAGTCTCCCATCCTCCCTCTAACCACTCAAGATGCTCAAGTAATAAAGACTCACTTTCCCTTTTGCTTAATTGCCCAATTCTATTAGCAATACCATCGAACCTTACTTTCATCAATTCCTCAATCTTGATGTTATTCATAGGTTAAATAATAAATTTTTTCTACTCTTACTTGTTTAGATTTTCTTGTCAACGATTTAATTTTATTTGTTTACTAGCAGTTCTTAAATATGTATTAAATACAACTTTTTGAGATAGATAGTAATTAAGACTTATTCACATAGATCTTATTAAAGACTAATTTAAATAAAAAATAGTCTAATTATGAATGAAGAAGAAACAGCAAAGCAAAAAACTATTTTAAATGTAGGCTATTGTGAAACCAACTCTGAATGGCTAAATAGAATCATTACTGAGCTGGCAGATGAAAATAAAAATTTTATAGATTTGTCAGTTATTTGTGCTTAAGTTTTTAGAAAATATATTTTAATTTAATTTATTTTCGGGTAACTATTAAAGTTAAGAAATCTAAAAGATATTTTTTAAAGTATCTTTAAAATTTGTAGGGTTACATAATCAAGATATATGTAATGAATCAAAGTTCTATCAAAACAATTGGTATAAATGATGAACCAAGAAAAGATTCACATTTAGTATATGTAAATCAGGCTGATGGATTAAAAGGTATCCTTAATAGGGATTTTGATGAATGGTCTAATTTTGATGGTTGGGAAAGTATTTCAGTTCAGCAATGGATTTTTTCTAGAGCTTTGGAAATCTTCAGAGGTAAGAAAATTGATATTAAATGCGATTGTTGTGAACATAATGATTTAATTCCAAATGATTTTAAAAGTATTAAAAAAGAAAAATGCTTTGGTAAAAAAAGTGCTTACATGATTGAAAAAGTTGCAAGTGAGATTATTTTAGCTAAGGCAAAAAGAGAAAATGATGGCACATATTCTGCATAAGATTCATAAATATCTTTGGAGTGAAAAATCTTTTACTTACCAGTGAAAATTATCAGAAGAACCAATCGTTAAATTTTTAGTGGACATCATATGGAACTTATAGTGTACCGAATCACTAAACTCCTTTTCATCTGAGTAATTAATAAGATCTATTGGGTCGACATTTTCGTCGAACCATGCATCATATTCAATATGGTTAGGCTCAGCAAAATAACTCATAGCCAATTAATAGCTATTAAAAAATAAATAAACGGTACATGCGATACCAAATAAAGATTCTTTTTTTCGCGAATTCATATTGGGAAAAGCTTAAAAATCTAAATTTAAAGATAATTTAAATGCTTTTTAAAATATGCTTTTTAAATTGAAATTACATTCATGATTTTTATTTATGGTTTACTATCACGTTCATGGACTTATTCCAGACGGAATTTCTCAATCCGAAGGTTACAAGATGTTTGAGCAGTATATTGCTTCCGGTGCACCTATGGATAATTTTGATGGATTTGAATTGGTAAGTAGATTCCATGCTCCTGAAACAGGAGAGGTTTTTGTAACTTTCAAGGCTGATAATCACTTGGCAATATCTCAACATTTTGGAGTGTGGAGAGCGAAATTTGGTCTTGATTGGAATATCACTGCTGTTTTAAATGATGATGAGGTTATTCAAAGAAACAAACAAGTCTCTGAAGCTGTTTCCGCAATGGGATAATTCAATTTATTTACATTTGATCTAAAATAGGGAGCAACTAGCTCCTTTTTTTATGTCTCTTGAAACTACCGTTTTCACATTCAAAATTAGTGTCCCATATTAGGAATGGGCTGCTGTTTATGACAGCGAAGAAAATATACAACTGAATAAAGAACGTGGAATTGTTTGCTTATATAAAGGTGTAAAGAAAGATGATCCAACCAGTGTAATTCTTATTGAACAGGGTGAAGAAGGTAAATCAATATCTATGTTTGAAGATCCAGCAGTGAAACCATTAATTGAGAGTGCAGGACATATTTATGATTCGACTGTCATATCAAGTTACTTTTAAATTTACTGATTCAAAGTCCCAAAACAAGGGATCTAAAATGTTAAAAGAATGGTACGACAAGGGAGGGCCACAAAATAGACCAGAAGGTTATGACGTGAAATCTTAGATTTTCTTACCACAACATGGCAATGGTTACTCTGTGGTAGATGCCGATTCCTTAGAAACTATATGGAAACAGTGGAGTCCTTGGAGAGAATTACTGGAATTTACTATTGAACCTTGTGCAGATTTAGATCAAACAGTGGCTCTATACTGTTTATGAAATGCTTACTTCTTATACCCTTGAATTAATGACTAAATCTTATTAGTTAATCTCTTATGTATGGAGTAAAACTGAGGAAGTTTGGGAGTAAAAGGGTAGATAAGTATGTTTGAGCAACTTAGCAAATATAAGCGATGAAACTTTTACTATTGACTCCTGTATTCAAACGTTTTAAAAAAAGTGCTTTTTTCTTATCACTTAATCAGAACACTTGCCCTGTTTATGATGCTGAAGAAATAAAAAAACAAGAACAACAAGAAGCTATTAGAAAGTTATACCCATAAAAAAAGGGCGATAGTTTCGCCCCAATCAAAAAGCGGGATAATCCCCATCACCCGGCATTTAATAAAATCCTAGCACTACATATGGTGTTTGTAATTAATAAAAATTAACTATTGATGGAGTTGTTTGTTTCTAATTAATTTGTCATGATGGAGATCCCCATCACTCAGGCTCGCAAGAGTCTTTTTTTTATGTCTAGTTTTGGATCAGATACTCCATTTATGCTTCTTGCAAAACTTAAAGTTAAGGAAGATAAGGTTGCAGAATACTTAGAAATTGCAGATAAGACAGATAAAGCTGTTGAAGCTGACGAACCTGGAATGTTCCATCATACTTTTGATCAAGATCCTGATGATCCTCTTCGTTTCGTATGGTCAGAAGTTTATAAAAATGATGATGCTTTACTAGCTCATTTAGCTAATCCAGCATTAGGTGTTTATCTTGAGGCTCATGCTGAACTGGGAACTGATTTTTCTGTTGAATTTTACGGAACCGTGGGAGATAAAGTTATTGAAGCCATGAACGGAACAGGAGTTCCATATAAGATCTTTAAAACAAAATTAGGATATAGCAGAGTTTAAGGATAAGAGTATTAACTAATTAATTCGACTAAATTATTAATAAGAATCTGAGTGCTAGAGGTAACCATAGACATAGAAGAAGCATTAGTAAAAGTGTAATGGCATGGATATTTGGAATGTATTGCTCTCTAAAAATTTGCGTCTTCATAATTTATCTCGCCTTCTTAAGTTTGATTTCTCTTCTGATAAGCAATGCTATAACTACAACACACATGTTCATTAGAAATACGTCTAATGGCATTTGATAAAAAAGTCTCTACTTAATTAATAGCAAGATTTTTGATCTACGAATCAAGAAATGATCACAAATTTTTATTGGCTTAATAAAACGAATTTAAAATTAAATTTATGCTTAAATATCTCAGAACTTTTAACTACTAAATGGCTTATTCAGAGACAAGAATAGTAATAGGTGGTCTAGCCCATGTACCTGTTCTTATTTTTATAGCTAATTTTATAAAAAGTAAGTTTGGAATTAAAACTGAAAAGAAAAAGGATAGTATAGTTAAAGAAGAGCCTGTTAAAATTATAGAATTAAAAAATATCGTAGTTAAAAAAGGAAAAGCAGAATCCCTAGAGGAACTTTCAAACAAGCTTGATAATATTGAACAGAAGGCTGATGAGGTTTATGAAAAGATAAAGAAGAAAAAAAAAGAATAACTAAATTGATACCCTATCAATCATCAATATATCTTGAGCTTGTATCGTATCTCTCTTGTCTTCATCTTCGAGATCTTTATAAGATTCAATTTCAGCTTGAATTTTTCTCTTGTAAACTCCTTTGATATAGTCAATTTCTCTACTCTCTTTATTCAAGATTGTGAATGGTGATCTTTTTAAGTTCATAACTTTCTCCTTAATAAATTAAATTGAATCAACTCCAGTTTTTATCAGATTCAACAAAGCTATCCAATGTTTGCTGATTCCTAATTTCTTCCTCAAGAAGTTCTTCTTCTGTTCTTTCTGCAATCTCAGATTCATAATCTTCTTTTAGTGGGGATTTCGTAGACATTTACTTATGACGAATACAACCTTGTTCTAACTAGTCAGGCAAGCTATCCGACTTATAAATATGTACGGTTTGAGGAACTCCCTTATACGGATAAAGGATCAACAATTTAAATTGAATATGTTAAGGTGTTTAAAATTTGAAAAGGGAATAATACAAAAATACTCCTTGCGGACTGATATTTTATTCGGCAATATTAGTAACCGACTCCAAAATTGGCACATCAATAAAAGATGTTTCCCTTAATGGCCAGATAGAACTGAAGAAATAAAAGTCAGGGATTTTCTAATATTTTTCTTTCGGTTCAGCTGTTAAAAAGCTCCTACACACATACTGATAGACAATGAAAATTATTAAGAGACTCAGGTCGCTGCCGGGCGATTCTTTGGGCGTTATACGCCGCACTCCGCCACTTGTTTTCGCAATGGCTGTCTTATCTCTCGGAGGATTTATAGGTGCCTCCACGGTCCTTGTAAGAGGGTTCAGAACGGTAGAGAATACTATCACTGTTACAGGTGCAAGTACTGAAAGTTTTGAGAGTGATATTGCAAAATGGTCAGTCCAGGTAAAGACCTCAGGTAAAACTCAGATTGACTCATTTACCAAGCACAAGGAGTCCATTAATAAGACAATGGAATTCCTTAAAGCCAATGGAATTGAGGACAGCGAAATTAGTATGTACATTAGAAAATGCAATGCATAGAGCAATGAGAGAAAAACAATATTCTGCAGTTGCAAGTAATGCAAAAGTCCTTATGAAATTAATAGGTTTAGAAGCAAAAACACAAATTAGATAATTACTTTTTATTAAAAATATAACTTGCAAAAATCCCTTTCTTTTTGTTTCTTTTTTTTCTTTTAAACAATTCATAACTTGCTTATAACTTTAAAATGTGATTCTAATAATGCATTCAATTCTTCTAAAGCAAAGCAGTGGTCTTGGATGCAATTTTTTATAGTATGCAAAAAGTAAACTAATCATTTTTTTAAATTAAAATAATATTTTATTTTTTCTTATTCGTATCTTATTTAATTCTTAAAGAAGAGTTCATTTAATCTTTTAAGCTGTGGGTAGCTTCTATATTATCCTCACACGAAATAGTGAAGCTTTTTCTTTTTGAAATAAATTTGGTATGACTTATTTTGCAGAGCCAAATTACATAGAATATGACCTGTGGTTTGATTCAAATATTAATGCAGTTGATTTAATTAACTATTCAGATGAAAATGAATTTTGTAATTTTACGCATAAAAAATTCCATAAGATATCAAGTTTAAATTTAGTTATTGGTTCCTCAAAATATAAACAAATGATGATTTTTTCTTTTTTATAATTACCTTGCAGAGTTAATGCATTCCTTTATTATTTTATCTCTCTGATTCTGGCATAGCAAAAGTAAATTTTTTGATATAAATTTTTAAGGCATTAACACTAAAGTTTAATTATCAAAGAGCTTAATCGCAATAATCTCCAGCACTCATATTTACTGAATTTTGTGAAGTAATTCTTTCTAAGTTTTTATTTAAATTATTAGCTTGATTAGAAGCCGAATAAAATCCAACTGTTAAAAAAACAAGTGTGATAGAAGTTACGATTGTGCTGAACTGGATAACTCCATCTGCCAGAATAGCTGGAGTTTTTAGAGATAAAATAGCTTTTTTTCTCTCTGCTTTTGATTTTGCCATAATGTTAACCTTTACTTAAATTTTTCTTAAGTTATTTTTAATAATAAGTAAAAAAAAATAATTTGTCAGTTAGTAAATTTACTCATTTTGATGAGTCGTTCGAATCGAGAAATCTTAATATTTTCAACTATTAATTTATATTGACCTTAAAATTAATAGCTTCTTTAAATTTTTAAGCGTCTTGACTTTCTTTAAACAAATTTATTTTTAAATTAATTACCTCTTAATTTTCGTTACTTATTTTAAATTTATCGACTAAATATTGACGCCTTATTTAGCTGATTTCATATGAACAAATTAAATATTTATAAAACAAAAACAATAAACTTTTTAAGAAAATATTCATTAAATATTTTTATGGCTATTGTAGCTATCAATTCATATTCTATTTCAAGTACTCTTAAAGAAAATAGAAATATTTTAAATGAAAATGTAAAGTTACTAAGATATAAAGAGATTTGCGCGAGATATTATACTTTTTATTCTTCTGGAACTGATGAGCAGGCAGAAAGTAGAGAGGAATTGACAGCTTCTTTGTTAGATGTTCCATTGGAGCTTGTTGATACTTTTTGCCAAAGGATGATATAGATATTTTTCTCTTAATAAATTGAGAATTTTTAAAAAGTTTTTGCACCGTATTGAAAATG
>QCNI01000005.1 GCA_003213255.1 Prochlorococcus sp. AG-424-P16 | reverse complement strand
CTTCAGTAAGTCATGTGCCTGGCTCACATCCTTCTGAGCAAATTCTTGATAAATTTGTACCTTTTAATTTAGATTCTACTTCTGATTCAATCCCAGATATTTCTAATCCTATTGTTTCAGAACAAAATGGTATGCATGAAAGGTTATACCAAGCAGCAACTAACATTCCTCTCAGAAAAAAAGTTGGTTCTGAAGAATTTATGGAAAACGTAAATTCAACAAACCTCAATGATAATCTTACAGACTCAGCGGCCGGAAAATGGTCCTCAGGTTTAAATGATTCTGGAAGCGGAATTGTTAAAAATAGGTCTTTTTGGCTCGTTGCTGATGCTGAATTAATTGTTTATGGAGCTACAGAGCCTTCTGCCAAACTGACAATAGGTGGAGAAGATGTACCTCTTGCTGCAGACGGCACTTTTAGAATTCAAGTTCCATTTAGAGACGGGACTCAAAAATATGATATTAAGGCTGTTGATGTATCTGGTGAGCAAGAAAAAAGTATATCAATGAAATTTGATAGAACTACACCACTTGACGATACTAATGAAAAAGATAATGCTGAGACTGAATGGTTCTAATAAATTAAATTAATGCTGAAAAAAATTGTAGCTTTTACTCCATTGTTAGGGGCATTAACGTTTCCACTAATAGTTCCAATTACAATTTCTAAATTTGGTGTTAACTATGGAATTCTTAGTGCATTATTAATTTCTTCATTATGGTTTATCGCTATGTTAAGAACTTCCGAAATGCCTCATTAATTTAGTTAGATTTTTGGAAGTTTCTTAAAAATATGAATCAAGTTAGTGTAATTAATATCAATTCTCCTTTTCTAGATCAAAAACCAGGTACCTCTGGATTAAGAAAAAGTACTTTAAAGTTTCAGGAAGAACATTATCTAGAAGTTTTTATTGAGGCAATCTTACAATCATTAGAAGATTTAAAAGGTTCAACATTAGTAGTAGGTGGTGATGGCAGATATGGCAATATCGAAGCAATAGAAATAATTGTCCAAATATGCATTGCTCATAAAGTTCAAAAGGTTATTGTTCCAAAATCCGGTTTATTATCTACTCCTGCGACATCACATTTAATTAGAAAAGAAAAAGCTATTGGTGGAATTATTCTTTCTGCAAGCCATAATCCTGGTGGGATTGATGGCGACTTTGGAGTGAAATTAAATATCTCTAATGGTGGCCCAGCACCTGAGATGATTACTAATAAGATTTTTAAGACCTCACAATTACTAACTAGTTATAAAATTTGTAAAGTTCAATTACCTGATTTTAGTAAATATGGAACTTATCCTTACGACGAAACTACCTTAGAAATTATTGATGGATTAACAGATTATTCTAGTTTGATGGAGAAAATTTTTGACTTTGATCAAATTAGTGATTTTTTAAAAAAAGACTTCTCATTAATCTTTGATGCAATGAATGCGGTTACAGGCCCATATGCAAAAAATATTTTTGTTGAAAAAATGGGTCTTGAACCTAATTGTGTCATGAATGGTAACCCGTTAAAAGATTTTGGAGGTTTACATCCTGATCCTAATCTTACCTACGCATCCCACTTGGCTGATTTGTTACTAAATAAAAAATCTTATAGTTTTGGTGCTGCATGCGATGGAGATGGAGATAGGAATATGATTTTAGGAAGTGGATGTTTTGTAAATCCTAGTGATAGCCTTGCAGTTATCACTGCTAACACAAAATGTGTTCCTGGTTATAAAGATGGTATTACAGGTGTAGCAAGATCCATGCCAACCAGCTCAGCTGTTGATAATGTTGCTCGAGCATTAAATATCCCTTGTTTCGAGACACCTACTGGTTGGAAGTTTTTTGGAAATCTTTTAGATTCTAATTTGATTACTTTATGTGGAGAAGAAAGTTTCGGAACAGGTAGTAATCATGTGAGAGAGAAAGATGGACTATGGGCAGTTTTATATTGGTTACAAGTTTTAGCTGAGAAAAAATGTTCGGTAAGTGATTTGATGCAGAATCATTGGAAACAATATGGTAGGAATTATTATTCAAGACATGATTATGAGGCAATCCCATCAAATATTGCTAATCAAATCTTTGGTAATCTAACTTCTATACTCGAAAATTTAAAAGGAAATAGTTTTGCTGGTTATTTAGTTAAAGTTGCAGATAACTTTTCATATTTAGATCCAGTTGATAATTCCATAAGTGAAAATCAAGGTTTAAGATTGGTTCTTGATGATAATTCTCGAGTAATTGTGCGCCTTTCTGGAACTGGAACTAAGGGTGCAACATTAAGACTTTACTTTGAGAAATTTTTTGATCCTCAACAGAATCTTTCGTTAAATCCTCAGATCGCTTTGAAACCTCTAATAGATGATTTAGATGCTTTATTGAACATTTCAAAACTTACTCAAATGGAAACTCCTACAGTAATTACATAGAATTGAAAGTAATGATTTTTTTGATTTTATTTATATGCATTCAGAAAATTTATTTACTAATTATTCTCAAATAGAAAATAATGCACCTTTGGCAGATAAATTAAGACCAAAGAATTTGGAAGATTTTTTTGGTCAACAACCAATCCTGAATGAGAATTCTCTTTTAAGAAGTGCAATATTAAATGATAAGGTAAGTAATTTTATTTTTTCTGGCCCTCCTGGTGTTGGAAAAACTACTCTAATTGAAATTATTTCCTTTAATACGAGTTCAAAATTAATTAAATTAAATGCAGTATTATCAAGTGTTAAAGAATTAAGAAATGAAATCGCTAATGCAAAAGACAGATTAATAAATTCAAAAAGAAAAACAATTTTATTTATCGATGAGGTTCATAGATTTACAGCAGTTCAGCAAGATGCTTTATTACCTTCAATAGAAAATGGAACTATTACTTTTATTGGTGCGACAACTGAAAACCCTTTCTTTGCTGTTAATAAAGCGCTTGTTAGCAGATCTCGTATTTTTACATTACTTCCTTTGGCAGAAAATGATTTGCAGAAAATAATACAAAAAGTAATTACTTACTATTCAAAACAAAAAGATTCAAAAAAGGTTTACTTAACCCAAGATGCTAAAAGTCATTTAATTAAATTTTCTAGCGGAGATGCAAGAACATTAATCAATGCGCTAGAAATGGCGATAGAAACAACTGCTGCAAATGATGCTAAAGAAATCAATATTAATCTTTCAATAGCAGAGGATGCACTTCAAAAGAAAAATATTGCTTACGATAAAAATGGTCAAAATCATTACGATGTAATAAGTGCCTTTATCAAGTCCATAAGAGGTTCTGATCCAGATGCAACTTTAGTCTGGCTTGCGAATATGCTTGAGGCTGGTGAAGATCCTAATTTTATCTTTAGAAGACTTCTTATATCTGCAAGTGAAGATATTGGAATAGCTGATCCTAATGCCATAGTAGTAGTACAATCCTGTTCTAACGCTTTTGATAGAGTTGGTTTTCCAGAAGGATTATATTTCTTAACGCAGGCTTCTTTATATTTAGCTATATCTCCAAAAAGTAATAGTACGAAAAGTATTTTTAAAGCAATTGAAACTATCAAATCTACCAATGCTTTTGATGTTCCACTTCATTTAAAAAATAATTCTAATAGTTATGTTAATCCTCACAATTATCCAGGTAATTGGGTCGCACAAGAATATCTTCCTAAATCTTTAAGAGGTTTAAAAATATGGGATCCAAATAATAATGGATGGGAGAAAACTAAATATGAAGAACTGCTTAGAAGAAAAGAAAACTAAAAATTCTTCGAACAACAAATAATCTCAGGATTAAAAGAATTTTTTTCTTCGTAGGCTAAAGCGATAGTCCAATTATGGAAGTTAATCTGTGAATAATTTAAATGTATGTTTTTCTTGTTATGAATTAACTCTTTTGGCTTTTCAGAAAATTGCCAATGTTTAATGTCTTGAGCTAATTTTCCGTGATCCCATTTTATAGCCGCTTCAACAGCACACCATTGATTTAGTATCACATTTTTTGTCAAATAATTATTATGGTTTGATTTATTGGTATGAAAAAAATATTTTTCTGCAAATTTTATATGGTTAAAATCTCTATCTATTCTTTCAATATCTATCCCAATTTTGCTTTTATGCCAGACTATAGTGATGGCATCTTTACAATGACTTAAACTTATATTTCCCATACCAGAGGGTAAAGTTGGAGGTTCTCCAGGTTGAGCATTAATTGGGATTTCTAGGGGATCTAAATCAAAAAGTGTTGAAAGTGATTGTCGTAAATAAGCTCTTGTTTCTAAAAAAACCTTTGATCTTGAACTTGTTAGAGTTTTTGCAGTTTTGATTTCTTCTACCGTTGCGAAATCTTGCACACCTTTAATCTCATAAAACCAAATTTTTGGTATTTTATATTCATACTCATTTAATAATTTCAATGGCTCTTAAGGTTGGCGACAAAGCACCAGAATTTAAATTAAAAGATGCTTTCGAGAAAGAAGTTTCTCTTAGTGATTTTAAAGGTAAAAGAATAATACTATATTTTTATCCAAAAGATAATACTCCAGGATGTACTAAAGAAGCTTGTAATTTTAAAGAGAATTGGGATTTACTCCAAAAAAATAACATTGTTGTGCTTGGTATTAGTAAAGATAATGCCGCCTCTCATCAGAAGTTTATAGAAAAATTTAATTTACCTTTTATTCTTTTAACTGATCCTGAACCTTTTAAAGTTTCTTCTGATTATGATAGCTATGGACTAAAGAAATTTATGGGAAAAGAATATATGGGAATGATGAGAAATACTTTTTTGATAGATACTGATGGTAACATCGAAAAAATTTACTTAAAGGTAAAAGCGGCAATAATGGCTGATCATATAATTGCAGAGCTTGGGTTAAGTTAATTTTTTTACGGACAGGTGGTGAATTATCATCCCTTCCATGACTAAATTAGGAGCATTAATAATATTTTCCTTCTGAGTCTCTAGAGATTTACTAAGTAATTGAGAGTCTCCTCCACAGATTATTAAAATATCCTTTTCGGGATTAAATAAACTCTTAATCACGCCAGTAAGAGAGTTGATTACTCCTTTTAAGATTGCTTCTTCTGTTTTAATTAAAAAATCTTTGATCGGAATATCATATTTTTTAGGAACTTTAAGATTTTTTGTATTTTGTTCCATTGATTTTAATTGTGTTAGAAAACCTGGAAGAAGTTGACCTCCAATAATAGATCCATTTGAATTCAATTTTGTTATTGATAATATTGTTCCAAAATCTGCAATTAGCAAATCTTTTTTGTAAGGGTTTTCAATAATTTTTAAAGCCGCAATACAGGCAAGTGCTCTATCAACTCCAAAATAATCAGGAAGATTTAATAATTGAATACCCTTTGTTTTTATTTCATTTTCTTTTCTCAGCAAAAAATTTGGAAGTTTTCCTACAGAAGCCCAAATTAATTGATCAAGATCTATATTTTCGGGAACTTTTTGCTCTTTTTTGGTATGAAAGAATTTAGATTGATTTTTAGAATATTTTGCCCAATGAAGCCTACTATTGCCTACTAATAAAAAATTTATATCTGAGACCATTGTTCTATGATCAATTTAATTATTAGTGTGTATTCCACATTCTTGCTTAATCCCTCCAAATCGTGTATCTCTTCCCTTTGTTTTAATACCATCTGGACCGCTTGAATGCCAATCGCCTACAGAAGAATATCCCTTGATAAAAAGTGGATGGGCAGGTAAATTATTCTCTTCCATATAGTAAAAAATATCTTTATTTGTCCAATTTAATAAAGGTCTTAGAGAAAGTCTTTGACGAATTATATCAAGGAATTTCATTTTGTTTCTATTTTCTGTTTGGCTTGATCTAACACCACTTGCCCAGCAGGAAATATTATATTTTTCTAGACCATTTTCTAAAGGTTTTATTTTTCTTAACTCGTGATACTTATCTAGATCACTCTCTTTATTTGTTTCCCAAAGTTTTCCATATTTAGCCTCCATTCTTGCTGGAGATAATTCACTTTGTAGAACTTCTACTTCTAAGGATAAATCTTCAATAAGTTTTTCAGCGTATTGGTATGTTTCTGGAGGTAGGTAACCTGTATCTATCCAAAATATTTTGATTTTTTTTTGTAAACATAATTTACTGACAATATTTAAAAGAACTGATGACTGTATACCAAAACTTGTTGTGATGGCAAATTGGTTATCAAACTTTTCATAACCCCATTTAAGAATTTCATGGGGCTTCATATCTACTAGCTCTTGATTATATTTCCTTAAGTTAGTTTGAATATCTTTCTGGATGTTTTCAATCATTCTTCAATTAGGAGATGAGTTCAGTGTTATTTCGCTCAATTTAAAAATTATTCGTATAGTTTAATAATACATTTACGCATAACAATATTTCTAAAATGAAATCAATACAAAAACCAATAGTAATAGTTGGAGCAGGTTTTGCAGGTATGACATTTGCTTTAAATCTAAAGAAACTTAATCCTTCTATACCAATTCTTGTAGTTGATTCTGAAACTGACTTTATATTTAAACCTTTAATGTACGAAGTTTTAAGTAAAGAAATTAGAAGTTGGGAAGCAACCCCAAAATTTGCAAATATTTTTTCTGATGCGGGTATAACTTTTTTAAGAAATTGTTTAACTAAGATTTCCTTCAAAGAAAATATTCTTGAATTTAGTGACGATTTAAAATTAAGTTATCAGTATCTTGTTATCTGTACAGGATCCATTCCAAATAGTTTTTTTATAAAAGGTGTAGATGAAAATTGCTATTTTTTCAATGATTTGCACGATCTAAAGGAATTAAATTCTTTTTTACAGAAATCACAGGAAACTGTATCTCATAAAAAGTTATTCATAGTTGGAGGGGGCCCGTCTGGTATCGAATTGGCATGCAAAATTAAAGATATGTTTACAGACAAATTTGAAATTAATGTGGTAGAAAAATCAAATGAGATCCTTAATAAAAATAAAATTTTTAATAGGGAACAAGCAGAGAAGGCATTAGAAAAAAGAAAGATCAAAGTTCTTTTGAATTCTTCAGTTAAAGAAGTCTCAAAAACTAAAATTACTATTTCTAGTGAAGTTGGAATAACGTCTTTGGATAAAGATATTGTTATTTGGACTGCGGGCGTTAAACCTAATTTGTCTTACTTAGAGACTGATGAAATAACAAAAAAATTTGGACGAATTTTAGTTAACAAAAATTTGCAAATAGAAAGCCATAAAAACTGTTTTGCTATTGGTGATATTTCAGTTATTGAGGGAATGGAGGATTTGCCCATAACTGCTCAGGTCGCTATGCAGGAAGGAAATCATCTAGCTAATAATTTACAACTTTTAATACAAGCTAAGGATCCTTTACCATTTGAATTTCAAGATAATGGTGAAATGATTAGCTTAGGAATAGGCGAAGCTTCAATTTCTGGATTAGGTGTTACTTTATCTGGGAAATTGGCTTTTGAGGCAAGAAGACTTATATATGCTTCCAAGTTG
Source organism: Prochlorococcus sp. AG-424-P16 (assembly GCA_003213255.1). Classification (GTDB taxonomy): domain Bacteria; phylum Cyanobacteriota; class Cyanobacteriia; order PCC-6307; family Cyanobiaceae; genus Prochlorococcus_A. The sequence continues at coordinate 56,831 of QCNI01000005.1, read as the reverse complement.
CCTGATATTACGGAAAGCTTGAAATCAGCATCATCATGGATATTCCAAAAAAAATCAATTTTTAAAAAGTTTTTCAAAAGAAATAATTCCGATTAAACTTTTTTGAATATTGTTTTTGGGTATATTGAGTTAAATTAGTGTCGTATGAATTTAATTGCAGTAGTTAGTAATAATTTTGATGCGTTAATAACGGTAGTTGTTTTACTAATGTCAATAATTTTGTTTATTAAAAATACTATCGCACCAGAATTGACTGGTTTGTTATGTGTTGGAATATTTATAGTTACAGGAGTTCTTTCTCCTGAGAAAGCTTTAGCTGGATTTGGTAGCCCATCTTTAATTACTCTTATGGGTTTATTTGCAGTTTCCTCTGCATTATTTAAAAGTGGTGCCTTAGACAGAGTAAGAGAATTGATTTCTTCTGAAAGTATTAGAACGCCAAGGAAATTAATTTCTTTAATAACTTTTTTGATTGCTCCAATATCTGGAATTGTGCCTAATACTCCAGTAGTAGCATCTTTGTTACCTCTAATTGAAGGTTGGTGCGAGCGGAGAAATATATCACCATCAAAAGTTTTGTTACCTCTTTCTTTTGCTACTTTACTTGGTGGAACTTTGACATTATTGGGTAGCTCAGTAAATCTTCTTGTAAGTGATATTAGTCAACAATTAGGTTATGGAGCTTTGGAATTATTTAGTTTGACTTCAATAGGCATTCCTGTATGGCTTATAGGTACAACCTATATGATTATGGTTTCCGATATTCTTTTGCCAGATAGGGGAAGATATAAGGAGTTTATTAAACATGGTGATATGAATATATACTTTACTGAAGTTACTATTCCCTCTACTTCAGAATTAGTTGGACAATCTGTCAGAAATAGTAGATTGCAAAGAAGATTTGATGTTGATGTACTGGAATTGCAACGAAATGGAAAAGTTATTCTCCCTCCTTTGGCTGATAGAAAGATTGAACCGGATGATAGGTTAATAATCCGGGTTACAAGGGCAGACTTATTTAGGCTTCAACAGGAACATACTATTCTATTAGGCGAAAATAAAACATCTTTCGATGGAGCTAATTTTTTTTCAGATGATGAAGGTACTAAGACCTTTGAAGCGCTTTTACCAGCTGGTTCAACTCTAGCTGGTGCAAGTTTGAGAGAATTAAGATTTAGGCAGCGTCATAATGCAACAGTTTTAGCACTTAGAAGAGGTCAACAAACTGTTCAGGAAAGATTAGGTCAAGCTGTTTTAAGGGCTGGAGATGTATTATTATTGCAGGCACCTTTAGATTCAATAAGAGGTTTGCAAGCTAGTAATGATTTGCTTATTTTAGATCAATTCGATGATGATTTACCTTTCTTGATAAAAAAACCTATATCGATTGCAATCGCAATAGGAATGGTAGTTTTACCTTCAGTTTCTAATATTCCATTAGTAGGTTCAGTCCTTTTAGCAGTCATTGCCATGGTTGCTTGCGGATGTTTAAGACCTGCAGAGATACAAAAATCAATTCGGTTAGATGTCATTTTGTTATTGGGATCTTTATCATGCTTTAGTGTAGCTATGCAAGTAACAGGACTAGCAGATTTAATTGCAGTTAATCTTAACTTTGCCCTTAATGGAATACCTCTGTATTTTGCACTAGTCGTAATTTTCATATCGACAGTCATTCTTACACAATTTATTAGTAATGCTGCTTCGGTTGCTTTGATTTTGCCTGTTGCTATTGAATTCTCAAATGTTTTAGGTATTTCCCCAAACGCTTTAATAATTCTTGTTTTATTCGGTGCTAGTCAATCTTTCTTAACTCCCATGGGTTATCAAACAAATTTAATGGTTTATGGTCCCGGAAGATATAGATTTTTTGATATCGCAAAATATGGAGCTGGTTTAACACTTATAATGTCATTTACTGTGCCAGCATTGATAATTTTAAATTACGGATAGATAATGTGAAATTAACAAGTACTTTTTATAAGTTAAAGGATGCTTACAAAAAGCTCTCTGTACCTCAATTTACTATCGTTACAGGCTTGTTTGTTATATGTTTTGGGACTTTAATTTTGAGTTCTCCATTATGTTCATCTTCAAAGGTTGGTTTGTGGGAAGCATTTTTTACATCTACTTCAGCTATAACAGTTACTGGCTTAACAATAATAGATATTGGAGTTGATTTAAATTTCTTTGGTCAAGTTTGCTTAGCTTTTATGCTTTTATCTGGTGGTCTAGGATTAATGGCTATTACGACATTTTTACAAGGATTTGTTGTAAAGGGGACAAAGCTTAGGACTAGATTAGACAAAGGAAAGACTCTAGATGAATTTGGAGTTGGAGGAATTGGTCGAACTTTTCAAAGCATTGCTATTACTGCGATAAGTATCATATCTTTAGGCGCAATTGTTTTATATACTTTTGGTTTTGTAGAAATTCAAAATAATTGGGAAAGACTTTGGTCATCGATTTTTCACAGCATATCTGCATATAACAATGCAGGTTTTTCATTAATGTCCAATAGTATCCAAGACTATAGAACAAATTATTTAGTTAATTGTGTTTTTATTTTTCTAATTATTATGGGTGGATTGGGATGGCGGGTTATTGATGATATTTGGAGTAATAAAAAAAGTCTTTCTTATAAAAAATTAAGCCTTCATTCCAGACTAGTCATTAGGACAAGTTTGTCTTTAATAGTTTTCGGAGCATTAGGATTCTTCATAACTGAATCATTGCTAAATAGTCAATTTTTTAATGATTTGAATTTTTTTGAACGGTTATTATCATCAATCTTTGAAACAGTAAGTGCAAGAACTGCAGGCTTTACAAATTACCCAATATCATTGAACTCAATATCAGATACTGGCCTATTATTATTAATGACTTTGATGTTTATTGGAGCAAGTACCGGAGGGACTGGTGGAGGCATAAAAACAACTACATTTATTGCTTTAATGGCTGCAACTAGATCGACTTTAAGAGGTCAGAAAGATGTAATTATAAGCAATAGATTAATTTCAGATAAAGTCATTCTTAAGGCAGTTGGAATTACAGTTGGATCTTTGCTTTTTGTTCTTTTAATGGCAATGCTGCTCAGTACAACTAATACGTTTGTTAAGAAAGAATCTTTCACATTCTTAGAAATTCTGTTTACTTGCATATCTGCATTTGCAACTGTTGGTTTTGATATTGGTTTAACTGCAAAATTAAATCATTTCGGCCAATTTATTCTTATTGTCGGAATGTTTGTTGGGAGACTTGGTATCCTTTTGCTTTTAAGTGCACTTTGGCAGGCTCTTTATAAGAGTAGAATAGATAGACAAAAGAGAATTGGCTATCCTAGGGCTGATCTTTATGTTTAGGTTTGACTGACTTTTATTATGGCTGATTGGTGGCAGTGGTCTCAAAAGCGAGAAAAAGAAGCCCTCACTTTTGCAGTTGTTGGCGTTGGAAGATTTGGAACTGCTGTTTGTAGAGAACTTGTAAGTAATGGTGCAGATGTTTTGGCTGCAGATTATTCGGAAAAAGCTATTGATGATTTAAGACAATTAGAACCTTCTATAGAAGCTAGAGTTGTAGATTGTACTGATGAAGAGTCTATGAAGGAATCTGGAATACTTGAAATGAATACTGTTGTAGTAGGTATAAGTGAACCTATTGAAGCAAGTATAACTACGACCCTTATTGCTAAAGATAGTGAAGGCAGCAAAGTCAAAAGAGTAATAGCAAGAGCTACAAGTGACTTGCATGAAAAAATGTTAAAAAGGGTAGGTGCAGACAAAGTTGTCTTCCCTTCTAGAATGCAAGGAGAAAGGTTGGGTTTAGAACTTGTTAGACCAAATCTAATTGAAAGATTGGAACTTGATAACCAAACCGGTATAGATGAAATAACTGTTCCAGAGGAATTTATTGGAAGATCTTTGAGAGATTTAAATTTGAGGAAGAATTATTTTGTAAATGTTCTTGCAGCAGGACCTGCTGAACAACTAACAGTTAATCCTCCAGCAAAATATATCTTGGAAAGAGGAAATGTTTTGGTAGTAATGGGAAAAACTGCAGATTTACAGAAATTGCCTCAGAATTGACTACTTTTAATCAGATTTTTTATAATATGTAATTCTTTGAGGAGCTCTATTTAACCTTCTTACGCTTTGTTTTTCAAGTTCGTCTCTGAATTTATCGGTATTTAAATTATTTTCTGAAACAGGTGATTTATTTTCTTTTTCGAAATATTTTTTTATACCCTCTTGTATTAACACTTTTGCCATATTACTAACTGTCCTAGATTCATTATTAGCCAAAATAGTTAATTGCTCACATATTAATTCTGGAAGAACTACTTGAATTCTGGGGGATTTAGGCTTCCCATTAGTTGAGTTTTGGCGGGTAGCCATGAGTCAAAGTTGATAACTGTTACTTATTAGTATACACAGTTAGTCAAGGATACTATCTTTGTGTATATTATTAGTAAGGAAATTTATATCCGTATCAATTAATTGTTTTATTGTCCTATGAAAAATTCAAGAAAAATTGATTCTCCTAAAAGTTCCATAATTGATAAACCGAAAAAAAGATTAGTCCATTCTGATTCTCACGATAATGAAAACAGCGACGTTTTGGTATCAGCTGTAATTAGTCCGTATTTGTTAACTCATCTTCACCATATTCTTCAGCAGTCCGAGTATTATGCTCAAAAAGATGGTAGAAAATCTCACGCAGCTAACTTTGCGAAACTAAGAAAAGTTTTATGTTTAGACGCAAGAAGTATGGCAGATGCCTCTGCAAAAGAGATAAAAGATGTGGATAATGATTTATCTAATATGAAATATAATGAACAAAATGTAGCTTGAAGTAATAATCTATTAATAAATAGATTTTTAAAACATGTCCAGTAATGCTGAAAAGCTATATAAGTTGATAGCCAACGATTCCAAAAAGAAACAACTTTTGTTTATGACAGCCTTAACTAATCCCAAAAAAGCCTTAGATAAAATATGCGATATTGGCAACGAGTTAAATATTTCTGTGACTAAAGAAGAGGTTATTGAATATTTGAGTACTATTGATGATGAGGCAACTAAAATGTGGTTAATCAAGGCTAGAGGGGGTCTTTAGGAAAAGGTTTCGAATAATTATTATTTGTATTAGGAATAGGTTTTATTCTTTTGTTGTAGCCACCTCCACCAGCCAAAGTCCAAAAAAACCAATAACTTGGAATTGCAAGAGCTGCAGCTATGAAAATCACTACAATTTGTTCTATTCTTTTCATTTTTTAATTTTATTCCACAAAATAATTTTTAGTAAATACCCACAGATTTTGTAAATTCTATTTTTAAAACAGTGATTAGATTTGAAGGTGTAAGCAAAATTTATTCTACAGATGTTGTTTTAAAAAATATTAGTTGGGAGATTAAGAAAGGAGAAAAAGTTGGCTTAGTTGGTTCTAATGGTGCAGGCAAATCAACCCAATTTAAGATTTTAATTGGAGAGGAAGAGCAAACAAGTGGAAAGATCATCAAAGAAGGAAATCCTAAAATTGCTCATTTAAAGCAAGAGTTTGATTGCAATTTGAATTTTTCAGTGAGACAGGAATTAGAAAGTTCTTTTAAAGATATACAAATTGTTGCCGTTAAACTTTTAGAAATTGAAAAAAAAATGAAATCATTGGATATAAAAAAAGATTCCGATGAATTTGAAATATTTGTAAATCAACTCGCAAAATATCAAGCAGAATTTGAAGCTTTAGGTGGTTATAAAATGCAATTTGATGTAGAAAAAATATTACCAAAATTAGGCTTTTCTATAGAAGATGCTGATAAATTAGTTGGTAATTTCTCAGGTGGCTGGCAGATGAAAGTTGCACTTGGAAAAATAATCTTACAAAAACCTGATTTACTCTTACTGGATGAACCAACCAATCATTTAGATTTAGAAACTATTTTTTGGTTGGAAGAATATCTATCATCGCTTAAGATTGCAGTTATAATAATTAGCCATGATAGATATTTCTTAGATAAATTATGTAAAAAAATAATTTTTGTAGATAGAGGAACATCTGAAACATATAATGGGAACTATTCTTTTTTTGTTAAACAGAAATCTTTGATTGAAGAATCTCAAAATAAGGCATATCAATTACAACAAAAAGAAATTGATTTACAGAAGAGGTACATAGATAGATTTAGAGCTAGCGCAACTAGAAGTTCTCAAGCAAAGAGTAGAGAAAAACAATTAAAAAAGATTTCAAAAATTGAGGCTCCCATACCAAAATCTAAAAGTCCTGTTTTTAATTTTCCAGAGTGCCCTCGCTCAGGAAAATTAGTTCTAAATATCAAAAATTTGTCACATAGTTTCGAGGATAAAATTCTTTTTTTAGATATTAATTTAAAAATTTCTTCTGGGCAGAAAATAGCATTATTGGGACCTAATGGCTGCGGCAAATCTACATTGCTTAAAATTATTATGAAAAAAATATCTCCTGAAATTGGAGAAATTAATCTTGGTAAACATAATATAATTACTAGCTATTATGAACAGAATCAGGCCGAAGCACTTTCACTTGATGAAAGGGTTATTGATTTAATATGTAATAAGTCTCCAGAATGGTCCCAAAAAAAAGTTAGAACATTTTTAGGGGGTTTTGGCTTTCAAAATGAAACTGTTTTTAAATATATTAAACAACTTAGTGGGGGAGAAAAGGCAAGATTAGCATTGGCGCTCATGATTATTAATCCTAGTAATTTCCTTCTTTTGGACGAACCAACTAATCATTTGGATCTGCAATCTAAGGAAAACTTAGAATTAGCAATTAAAAATTATAAAGGTTCATTATTAATCATTTCTCATGATAGGTATTTTATTTCAAAGGTTGCAAATAGAATTATTGAAATTAAAGATTCGAAGTTATTTTCATATGATGGCAATTATGAATATTTTTTAGGCAAAACTCAAAGCCAAAAAATTTGATTACTTTTAATGAAATTTACAATTGGCTAAGTAAGATCACTCATTTATCTTTACATAGTTTACGATCCTTTATTAATCTTAAATTAAAAAATAGGTTCTAATAATTTAAATGAAAAATTACGATTTCCAAGAAAAATACATTCAAATTTCTGATCCTACTGAAAGTTATTTTGAATGCATTACTTCCTGCGATATAAGGGATGGGAGATGTATTTTTAGATATGTGGAAGTACTGAAAAGGAATGATAATTAAATTTTTTAGTTATTTTGTAGATTAGTAATATCAGTTGGTATCACTTTTAATTTAATAAATTTATTTTTACGCTTCAATAATATATTTACTTGTTTTTTGATACCGTTTTTACTAATTTGTTCTATTACGTCTGATGCGGTTTCAATATCTTTATTGCCTATTTTAATTAAAATATCATCTATCTTGATTCCACTTTTTTCAGCTGGACTGTTCGGCACTACATATCTAACTTTTACGACATTATTGTTTCTCTCAGAAATACTTTCTTCTATTAGGCTAATTCCAATCATAGGATGTATTACTTTCCCATTTTTTAAAAGTTGATAGGCAATTTCCTTAGCTTTATTAATTGGGATTGCGAAACTCAAACCCGCTCCTGGACCTGATCTTATCAATGTATTAATACCAATTACTTCTCCATCGCTATTCAATAGTGGACCTCCAGAATTGCCAGGATTAATTGCAGCGTCTGTTTGTATCAGTTCAAGTTTTTTATCATATATTCCTAATTGAGTTACGTTTCTATTTAGATTACTAATAATACCAAGCGTAACTGTGTTTTCCAGTCCGAATGGATTTCCAACGGCTATAGCCCAATCACCAACTTTAATCTTTGCAGAATCGCCCAATTTTGCTATTGGCCAGGGCCCTTTCCCTTCAATCTTTAGCACAGCTAAATCAGTAAAAGAGTCTTGGCCTATCAGTTTAGCGTTTATTTTTTTGCCATTGGTTAAACCAACAATTACCTTATCTGATCCATTCACTACATGAGCATTGGTCATTACAAGTCCATCTGCAAAAATAAATCCACTGCCTTGGTTTTGCTCTATCCTTGGCCGATTTTCGTTAGGCAAATCTAATCCAAAAAATCTTTCAAAATATGGGTCTAGAAATAGTTGAGAATTTCTTGGATAATTTCTTTTTTTAACATATCTTTGAGTATCAATTGTTACCACAGCTGCACCGGTTCTTTCTACGGCTTTAGTTATGAAAGATTTGTTTGAAAATAAACTAACTCCATTAAGTTTTGGTTTACTTAACGGCTGGGGTATTACTTTTGGCGGATATGTAATACCAAATGAAATTAATGAGACGATTAGTAATAGCTTTTGGATGTATCTTTTCAATTTTGATTTCTTACGTTCTTCTAGAGATTCTATCCACAATACTAGTGTAATTTAAATATAACTTGTAATTTGATTAATTAAATCTAGAGAATAATTTAGTTACTTAAAATAGCTAAATTTCTTTTTTTCGGGCTATGATATTAAAAATATAACCACTAATTTATAAGTTAAATGACGATTCTTTTTCCAATTATATATTCTGCGGCCTTAACGTATTTAGTGTGGAAAGCTTTTAAAGTTATGTCTAATGGCTGGGGCATATCTGATAATAAAAATAAACGCTTTAATACTTCCAGTTTTAAACAAAAAAAGTACACAATACATCCGGAACTTTTAGATCAATCAGGTAACATAACAGAAGAGGAGTTATTAACAGTAAGATTTTCTAATGATAATGACTCTACATTAGGAGAAAAAGGTTCAACAACTGATTAATCAAAATACATCTAAGGAAAAAAATTGGAATTACGAACAAAAATCGTTTCAGCGGTAATAAGATCTCTCAAATTGCCACCAAGGTTTCGTTTGAAAATTGTTAAAGAAGATCCAATGAGACTTGAACTAAGCTTAACTCCTTCTTACGGTAAAAATCCAGTTATTGTTGGTATAGTTGAATCTTTAGACTTAGTTGCGCGAAGAGATAGAGAAGGTAGACTCCCTAGAGATCTTCAAGGGACTTGGGACTGGACTGTAAGACATGGAAAAGTTAGTACTGGAGGTTGGAATCCTATGTTAAAAGAAGCATTGCAAACAATGTTTGATACAGGATTGCCAGCCATTGTATATGAGGAATTAACTGGAGATGAGTATAGACCTGTTGATGGTATAAGACATATTAAATAAATAATTTATTATTTTTCATAAAATCTTCTTTAAAACGTTAAAATACTCTGATGAACCATTTAGTTAATTATGAATAAAGACGATCAACCAAGATTTGGGTTTGTAAATTTTGCAGAAACTTGGAATGGCCGTATGGCAATGATGGGTATTTTGATTGGACTTGGTACTGAATTAATTACTGGACAGAGTATTCTTCGACAAATTGGAATAGGTTAGTATTTTACTTAATTTCTTCTGCTTTCACATCAATGGTACTTTCACCAGGCTTTTTATCTAATTTATTTTTCTTATTTATATTCTTTAAATCTGCACCGCAATTCATGCAGGTTTCACTTAAACCTAATGATATTGCCCCACAATTACTGCATGTATTAACTTTAGATTTGTAAGAGTTAAAACCCATAATCACTAAAACTAATAATAGAAGAGGAATTAAAAATAAAAGAAGTAGAATATTTCCGACAAAGCTAATGAAAAAGTTAAATCCAAAAATTGGAATAACGATAAGTATGATTAATGTGTAAGTAAGAAGACTTTTATTAGCTTTAAGAAAATAATTCACCTTAGTTATCCTTATCTATAATTTCTTTTTTTATTTACTAAAGTCATACTAGCAATTACTACGCTCCAACATTGTCCAAAATATAAAATCACTCCTAATAGCCACACCCACAAAGTAAGTACTAGAAAACCTCCAATAAAACCGTATGCTTGAAATCTTACTCCAAGTGAGAGAATACTTTTACTTACTGCTAGGTTCAAAGTGGTTAGGCCAATTCCAATAAGAAAAGATCCCGGTAACAGTGGTTTCAATGGAACTTTTCTACTGGGTAAAAGTGCTTGTAATAAAAGAGCCATTAAAGTAAAGCCAATTAATGGTATTGCAAACTGACCAACTTGTAATAAAGGCAACTTTAATAGTAAATCAGAAATAAGATTATTAGATTTTGAAAGATTTTCTAAAACGTTACTTGGGATCATCCTAAGATTTGCACTAATTTGATCTAGTACCATTAAAAAACCAATGAAAAATACTATTAAAAAGGCTTCAACTCTATTTCGAAGAAACTTCGAAGCTTGCACTCTCCAAGCAGCATTAACTTTTTTAGAAGGAATTTCGTCCTCCCAGAGCCTATCCGAACCTCTTTGAAGAGATAGATATGCATTTCCTGCTGTAAAAAGCAAAAACATAGCTCCAAGAATTCCTGCTCCAAAACCTTGATCTATTAAATTAAATAATGTTGTCTCTACTAACTCAACTACTGAAGGAGGCAAAAGCTGAGCAGCAATGGCAATTATTTGTTGATCTAATCCTTCTTGTTTACCTAGGAACCATGAAGCTATTGAAAGAGAAATTAGAAGGATGGGAAAAAATGATTGAAGTGTGTAGTATGCAAATGCAGCACTTAAATCAACACAATCAGATTTGCTCCATCGCTCACAAGCACCCCATAAACTTTTCAGTATCCATGTTGAGCTTCTTTGCATATTTATTTTCTTCAAATATTTATTTATTTATTTAATTTTTATTGTATCTGATTAAGAAATTATTCAAGTAATTTTTTATTTATGATGCAACTATTTTGCTAATAACAAATTGCTCCATGGCTTTAAAATTTCAAATTTTTCAATAGATCTACAAGTAATTAATGGAAAATTAACATCGCTTAAGTCTTCTCCTGAAATTAAATTTAAAGGATCTGTTTCTAACCACTTTATAGAACAATTGAGTTCTTCTAATATCAGCCATGCTGCCGCAATATCCCATATCTTAGGGGTTGATTCTATTGCTCCGAAAGTTTGTCCCATCGCTACACTTGTAAGATTTAAACTAGATACACCTAAGAGTCTGATTTTGCCAGGAAATACTGAGTTTGGTTTTTTTTGTAAAATTTTTATTGATCTACTACATAAAGAAATGCATTCACTTTGACGATTATTTTGGCTAGGATCAATTCTCTTATTATTTAACCAAACCCCTTTACCTTTAATGGATACAAACTTTTTTTTTAATGTTGGAATTATTAAAAAAGAAGATTGCGGTTTACCATCAACGAACCTTGCTACAGATATAGACCAGTAAGGAATACCGGCAGCAAAATTTGTTGTCCCATCGAGTGGATCGACCACCCAATAAGCTTTTGAATTTGGAATTAACTTTTGCCCTTCTTCACTAAGAACGCCTTCACCTGGAGCTATAGAAGCTAAGCCATCTACGATTGTTTTGTCACTCCATAAATCACAACTTGTTAATAATGAGCCATCTGCTTTATTGCTGGCGCTGATATTTCCAAAATCTTTTGTTTGACGTTGGCTAACCAATTCAAATAAAGAATCTAAATCACGTAGCTGCTTATTAGTTAAATTTGGTGGATTCATCTTTATATATTGCAAATAGAATCTGTATCCTTAATTTTAGTATTATTACTACCTAAACAATTTTTACTTTTATCAAGGAAAGTTAATCTTTCTAATTCATCTATACTCAAATTGTAATTATATATTGCATTAATATTTTTTGATTTCGCATTACTTAATTCACTTTGCCTTACAAGAACATCTTTGAGAGTTGATATTCCAACATCATATCTAAGTTTGGAAAGCCTTACAGACTCTTTGCTAGATTCAATTTCTTTAAGAGAAGAAATTATTTTTTCTTCATTTAATTTAAGATTTAAATAGGCTTGATTAATACTTGTAGTTAAAACATTTTTTAGATTTTCATAAGCATATTTTTCGGATTCTGCATCTGCTATTTTTGATTTGTAGGAGTTCTTATTTTGTCCGCCATCAAAAATACTCCATGCAAAATTTAGACTTATGGTATTTGTATAATTAGATCCAGATTTTTCAGAGTCGATATTAGTTACTAGAGAGTCACCCTTTGAAAATGTACTAGATAATGAATTACTGATATAAATATTTGGCTTATTTTGCGCTAAAAAGCTCTCTGCTTGGCTCTTTTTGATTGATTTTTGAAGAATAAGGTTTTTTAAGGAAAGATTTTTATCCAAACCCTCATTAATATTCTTATTCAATTTATGATTCCAAAATCCTATAAGATTTTGCTCTTTATTAGTTTCGAAATCTTGCTTAAGATTAAGGATCTCTTTAAGAGAAATTTTATTAATTTCATGTTCTATTTTCTTTTCATTAAGTGATTGTTGATCTCGAGATAATTGAGCTTCTGCTTCAAGAACTTCAAATTTTGTACCAAGTCCAGCATCTAGCTTCGCTTTAGCATTTTCTAAAGTTGTAATTGATAAATCAAGTGTGAATTTTTTATTTTGGATATCTTGATATGACTTTTTGTATTTGTGATATCTGATTCTTGCTTCTTTTATTAAATCTTTTTTCTTAATCTCATAATTATTTTCGACAATTTTGTAATTTGTATTGGCAATTTTAATTTCTGATTCTCTTAGCGGGGCAATTACATCCCATTTAATATTCAGGGAGGGATTAGCCGTAAATTGTGATGTTTTTAAAGTAGAGGAATTGCTATTGTATTTTTTACCTGCGACATATTTTGGTAACCCATTGGCTTGAAAATTTAAGGATGGGTATCTTTTGGCAATTTGACTGGAAAGATTAAATCTTGCAGAGGCTACTAGGTTTTGTGATGATTTTAATTCTTGATTATTTAATACAAGTTTTTCTATTTCTTGATAATCAACAAAAGTAATATTTGATTTTTCTTCTAGAATATTATCGATGTAATTTTTTGTTTCGCTCGATAGAACATCAAAGGTATTGATACTTAGAGTAAGCGGCAATAATAAGAAAGGATTTATTACTCTTCTTTGCATGTTTTATAGTTTCGAAAATATTCGATTAACCAATCAAAGTATTAATAATATCATTTGAATCATCAAGAACGTGAATTTTAGTATTTATTTGATTCTCAACTTCTTGAATATTTTTATCATCTAAAAATAAATCAGTATTCATTTTTAACATAATAGATGGTATATAAACAGCTTCTCCTAAATCCTTATTTTTCAGCCCGCAAATTAGATCTTCTCCAGTAAGAAGACCTGTAACGACTTGATCTTGACCCCAATAAATACTTGGTAAACCATATAAATTAATTGTTAATCCATTAATTAAATTTAATTTCTTAACTGTAGGAAGCAGGGCTTCATAAACTAATTTACCAACAATCCAACTAACTTTTTTTGGCTTTTTTACTTTTTGAGGTAGGTTTTGAGTCTTCTCTCTTAATGCTTCTAGAAAATTTCTAATAGTCCCAACTCCATTAGATTCTTGTGGCATATTTTCGTAGGTTTTGTAACTAGGTAAATTTATACCAGCAATTAAATACCATTCGTCTGCCAGCCAACAAAAACGAGTCCCAAGAGTAATTTGTAGAGAGGCTTGAATTCTCTCTAATTGTTTAATAGTTTTTTTTGCGTATTCTGGGCTTATTGATTTTAATCCATCATTTTCAGGTCTAAATTTTGTAAGTCCTACAGGAACTATCGCGACTGAAAGTACTGTTTGAGAGGTTTTTTTGTAGAATTTAGCAAGTTCCAAAATTGATTTCTCAAGAATATCCCCATCATTTATATCTGGACAAACAACAATTTGAGCATGTATTTGAATAGAGTTTTTTTTAAACCACGAAATTTGATCAAGTATCACTCCTGCTTTTTTATTTTTTAATAATTTTTCTCTTGTCGCGGGATCAGTAGCATGAACTGAAATAAAAAGTGGGGATAGTTTTTGCATAGCAATCCTTTCCCAGTCTTCTTTTTTTAAATTCGTAAGAGTTAAATAAGAGCCATATAGGAAACTTAATCTATAATCATCATCTTTTATGTAAAGGCTTTGTCTTTTACCACTTGGCTGTTGATCAATAAAACAAAATGGACATTTATTATTACATTGCTTGATTGAATCAAATAATGCATCTTTAAAATTTATACCTAAATTAACGTCTTGATCTTTTTCAATATTTATATTGTGAATCACATGATTTTTATCTAAAACTGATATGTCTAAAATTTCTTCACTAATCAGAATCTGATAATCAATTAGATCTCTTGGTTTTTTCCCATTGATACTAATAATTGAATCACCTGATTCAAATCCTATTTCTTCAGCAATAGAATTAGCTTCAATACTTTCAATTTCTGCAGGTTTTATTTTATAAGTAATATTAGGAACCAAAAGATCAATTGGATCTTCTGTGTAATTAATTTCTTGCCACACAATTTAATGCCAAATACTCTTATTTATATTTATTCTAAACTCATATATTACTCAAAGTGTATTAAATACTTTTAAAAAACTAAATATAGGTATTAAATTATGGGCTTTTTATTTATTAAAATATGGCATTCGCAGTTTTCTTAAACACGATTTAAATTAATTAAAATAACCTTTTTCATTGAAAGAATTAATTACAAAAAATTTAGAAGTAAAAGATAAATTTAACTATGAATCACATAAGACAGTTGATTCATACGAAAATAGTTTTTTATCAAATCCTATATCTTTAAGATTGTGGTCTTCTTTTTTTGTAATTTTACCTATTTTTGTTCAAGCCCCTTGGGTTAGATTAGAGCCAATAAGTGCTCTTTGTTTTACCTTTGTTATTGTCTTAGTCGCAATTGTTTTGAATCAGAAAGGGTCAAATAAGTGGTTTATTGTCAGTTCATTATTACTTGGTATATCAGGTAGTTGGCTTGGTGGATGTTTGTTTTGGGGATGGTTAAGCGCATTTCCTATCCTGCACATACCTGTTGAAGCTGTGGTTCTCCCATTAGCTTTAATTGGATTTAGTACTAATTGGAAAATAGGTTCAAGTTTTTATATCTCTTCCTTATTTGGAACCGCAGTTACCGATATTACAATATTTTTAATCGGAATCATGGATCAATGGAGGCAGGTGATTAAAGCAGATTCTGAAAATGCACCTATGCTTCTTCAAAAAACTTCAGAGAGTCTTATTCAAATAAAATCATTATCTATTATCGTTTTTGTTGCTCTTATACTTTGGTTTATTTCAAAAGAAATTTTAGATTCTGGCACAATTAATACTACTAGTGGTAAAGCACTCTTAGTTTCTGGTTACGTAATTCAAACGACATTAATTGTTGATGGTATTTTTATTGTTTTAGCAATTCTGCAACCAACATTTAGTGGATTGGTTTAATGTTAAGGCCTCCATTTACGCAAGAATCGATTCCAATAAATAATTGGGATGTAATTGTTATAGGCGCTGGCGCTGCTGGCCTTATGACTTGTCTTGAATTACCCTCAAATTTAAAAGTGCTTCTTTTAAATAGAAATACTAGTAAGGTATCTTCCAGTAGATGGGCTCAAGGCGGAATTGCATCTGTTGTTAGACAAGATGATTCATTTGATCTTCATGCTGAAGATACTTTAAAAGCAGGTGATGGACTATGTGATCTTCAAGCTGTGGAAATGCTAGTTAAAGAAGCCCCAGGTTGTGTAGAAAGGTTGCAGAATTTAGGGATGATGTTTGATCAAAATTCTGATCAACTAGCTACTACCTTGGAAGCAGCCCATTCACGAAGAAGAGTCTTACATGTTAAAGATCGTACTGGAAGAGCATTAGTTGAATTTCTAGAAGATCATATTGAGAATAAAAAAAATATTCTTCACTGCAGGGGTGTAAGAGTAACTGAACTTCTCATTGAAAATAAAGAATGTAGAGGAGTTCAGGTTCTTGATGGAGCAAATTTATATTGGATTAAATCTAGAGCTGTTGTCTTGGCAACCGGTGGGGGTGGGCACTTATTTACAAATACAACAAATCCTGCTCAATCCTCTGGTGAAGGAATTGCTCTTGCATGGAAAGCAGGAGCTGCTATCGAAGATTTAGAGTTCGTGCAATTTCATCCAACAGCTTTAAAATTTTATGGTGCACCTTGCTTCTTAATATCTGAGGCACTTAGAGGAGAAGGAGCGATTTTAGTTGATAAAAATGGTGAAAGTCCAGTTAAAAATCTTGATAATCGTGATCTAGCTACTAGAGATCAGGTAAGTAGAGCAATTATAAAAAATATGCATGCTAATAATGTAGACCATGTTGGCTTAGATCTTCGGTATATTGACCCTGAAAAAATTGTACAGCGTTTCCCCACAATCTTAAGTCGATGTCAGGATTATGGCGTTAACCCTTTAAATGAGGTTATTCCCGTAGCTCCTGCAGCTCATTATTGGATGGGAGGTGTTAAAACTGATTTAAATGCATCTTCAACAAGAAAAGGATTATATGCCGTTGGAGAAGTTGCTTCTACAGGTGTGCATGGAGCTAATAGACTGGCAAGTAATTCACTGATGGAGTGTCTAGTTTTCGCAAGAAAAATGTCTTCAATTGTTTTGAATGACCTTTCTAAAGTTGAAAAATTTGATAGATCATTTCAAGAGTTTGATATTGAAGATCCTAGAGAAGATCAAATTTCTATAATTGCAGAAAAAATTGATGAACTAAGAAAACTATGTTGGTTAAATTTAGGTGTATCTCGAAATAAGGTAAATATGAGTAAATTTTTAAATTATATTCAAAATGATATAGATAAATTAAATAAAAATGATTTACTAAATAGTCTTGAAAAAATAAAATTTGATCAAAAAATAAAACTCAGTGAACGTAATAGAAGAGCATTAAATCTTTTACTTGATTTAAAGAATAGACAAATAACCACAATAACTTTATTAAAAGCTTGTCTGTTTAGAGAGGAAAGTAGAGGAGGGCATTATAGAGATGATTTCTCTGATAAAGATAAAAATTGGGAATGCCATAGTAGACAACAATTAGATCAAAAAATTCAAAAAAGATTTATTAAAAATTAAGATTTCCCTGATAGTTGGTTTTTGTTGCTAATTCCTTTAAGTCACGAGTACCACTCATAATTTCTCCATTTATTTCCCAAGAAGGAAATCCACTGATTCCTTTCTTTTGGCATAGCTCATACTCATTATCTTTACCATCTTTAGCACACTCAACTACTTTTAATTCTTTAACTGCTTCCTTACCAAATAATTGTTTCTGATCGTGGCAATGCGGACACCAGTATGCACTATACATAACAATATTGCTTTCACTTAAAAATTTTGCAAACTTTACCTTCTGGGGAGAGCTTGAGGTGGTAATTATTGGCGATACATTTTCAGTGGGGCTTGCAACATCAATAGCATTAGAGGGGTCAACGTTTGTTGACCAAATTAGTCCCCCCAGCAGGACACTAATGGCTACAATGAAACCTCTAAAAATCATAGGTTCTCTACTTTCGAACTTTGCTCCAATCATAGAAATTATAAAGATAGAAAACGATAAAATTGCTGAAAGTATACAAAAAAAGCAATATGCTTGAATCTTAAAAAACATTATATTTATCAGTAAAAAGCTAAATGTTGATGACGCACAAGAAATTAGAAATACTAACCACCATAAAAACTTATTTAGTTTTTCTTTTGGGGAAATTAAATTAAGCGAGAGTATTATTGTGATAACTAATATTGATAAATATGTTATGAATCCAGCTAATGAGAGAGGTATATTAACTTGATTATTCTCAAATAAAGTACCCCAAGGACTATTTAAAACTGTTTCACAACCATTTTGTAACCCTGGGCATGAAAGCGAAGTAAATAATCCCCAGTTTTTTAAAGTAATCGAACCTGTATCAACTATGCCTATAGTGCTAAGAATTGCGATTATGATTTTTGGCCATTTCAAATCTTTTTTATTTCTTTTGTTTAAAGTCTTAAGAGCCATACAAAAGGAAAGTTTGTTATTTACATTATCTATCCTAATATTATCTTGGCATGAGAGTTATATACAAAATGCTGTTTAAATCTTTTAATTCTTATTTCTTCAGTTGTGAAACAAAATAGTCTCAATTTAAAAGAAAAAAAACTATCTAAAATTGCATTCAGTCATGTTGGTTGTGAGAAAAATCTTGTTGATACTGAACATATGCAAGGCTTATTAGATAAAGAGGGTTATGAAGTTGACAGCAATATAAATGATGCAAATGTTGTTGTTGTAAATACTTGCAGTTTTATTGAAACAGCTAGAGAAGAATCTATTAGAAAAATTCTAGAATATACAAATCAAGGAAAGGAAGTAATAGTTGCAGGCTGTATGGCGCAGCATTTTAAAGAAGAGCTTATAAGAGAAATCCCTGAAATAAAAGGTTTAGTTGGAACTGGAGATTATCAAAAGATAGCCAAGGTTTTAGAAAGAGTAGAACAAGGGGAAATCGTTAATGAAGTTTCAAAAATACCGGAATTTATTGCAGATGAGGAAATACCTCGTTTTGTAGATAAAAACAAATTTGTTGCTTATCTTCGTATTGCTGAAGGCTGCAACTATAATTGCGCTTTTTGTATTATTCCTAAATTGAGAGGTCCCCAAAGAAGTAGAACAATAGAATCTATAGTTTCAGAAGCCAAAAGTCTTGCAAAGCAGGGGATACAAGAAATCATATTAATTAGTCAAATAACAACTAATTATGGTCAAGATATTTATGGAAAACCATCATTAGCAAAACTTTTGAACGAGCTTTCTAAAGTTCCAATTCCTTGGATCAGGATACATTATGCTTATCCAACAGGCTTAACTGATGAAGTTATTAGAGCTTTCAAAAATTCAGAGAATATAGTGCCTTACTTTGATTTACCACTTCAGCATAGTCATCCAGATGTGTTGAGGAGTATGAATAGACCTTGGCAGGCTTCTTTGAATGAATCAATTTTGGAGAAAATTAGAAAAGAAATTCCATCTGCTGTATTAAGAACTAGTCTCATTGTTGGTTTCCCAGGAGAAAAAAAAGAACATTTTGAACATCTTCTGGAATTTTTGTATAGGCACAAATTTGATCATGTTGGAGTGTTTATTTTTTCTCCTGAGGACGGAACTGCAGCTTTTGATTTGCCAAATAGAGTATTAGCAGAGGTTGCAGAGGCAAGAAAAGATAATGTTATTTCAGTTCAACAAACTATCTCTAAAGATAAAAATCAGGCATATGTTGGTTCAAAAATGAAAGTTTTGGTAGAAAAAATATCAGATAATAACGAATTAATAGGTCGGTCCTATAATTTCGCTCCTGAAATTGACGGAAATGTGACTTTATCTATTAATACTAAAAATGATTTGAAAAATTATATTGGTAAATTTGTTGAAGCAAATATTTCTTTTGCGGATGAATATGATTTGTATGGAGAGATTATTAAAATTTTGTAGTTTTAAATTAATTTAACTGCTCTTAAGAGCTTATCTAATGCGAAAGCAGCTCCAAAACCAAAGCCAATAAATGCAATATAAAAAATGATGTTCATTAATTTTTTTATTTTTATTTAATTTAACATCAGATGAAAAGATTAGATTTTTTCGTTTAATTTCTTAATCTTGGATATATGGTAATTTTTTGTATAAACAGTCTTCTGCTTTTTGTAGTTCCCGGCCTAAATATAGAGCATGATCGAATCTGGTTATTAAGTCATTTCTTTCTTCAGTAATCAATATTCCAAGTTGTTTCGCACTAATACCTTTAAAAACTTCATTACTAACTCTTTTATTTTGGGAGTCGCATTTAATTGGTTCATTTGTTTCTGGGTCAAGAGCATAGCCTTCTTCATCGATGTTATTTAAAAAGTGCTCTAAAATTATTTTATTTTCTTCAAAATCTACTTTTATAATAAAATAACCGTTTGGATCTAAATCTATATATCTGTTGGATAGATTATTATCAATCTTAATTTTTTCATTTACACTTTTACTAGAATCCATCATTAGAAGTTAATAAAAACTATATTACTAATATAATCTTTGGAAAAGCTAAATAATTTTTATTTAAAGGGTATAGAGTTATTCTCAAATTCAATTTCCCTCTCAGTTTGTTTATTAACTTCATTTAGCCAAGGATAAATTATATTTTCCATATTTTTGTCAAACCACTTATGCAAGCTAATGGCGCTTTTTGCAAAAAACCCTCTCCGCCTTTTATGTTTACCACCCGCTCCAGGATCAAAAAAATGGATACTATTTTTTATTGCCCAATCTATTGGCTGGTAGTAGCATAATTCAAAATGTAAATTAGATATCTCTTCTTGACTACCCCAATATCTACCCCATAAGTTGTTTTTATTTTTAATGCACATCGACATAGCAAAAATATCATTTGAATCATTTTTTGATGCACTAAAAAGTAAAATATTTTTTTTATTAGCAACAATTTTTTCGAAAAATGTAGATGTTAAATATTTACTTCCCCAAACTCCCCATCTAGCACAATGCTGTTCATAAAAATTATGCATTTTTTTTAGGATTTCTTGGTTGATATCATCTTCATTAAAATTTTTTACTTTTACACCTTGTTTAGTAATTGATTTCCTCTCTTTTTTGATATTTTTTCTCTGATTAGAGTTAAATCTACAAAGAAAATCATCAAACGTCTTTTCTCCATCACTCCTCCATTCACTGCTAGAGTTTATCCATTTATGGTATCCCAAAGATTTAAGATGGTTGCCCCAGCTTTCATCAATGTATAAAAAATTACAACTTAAAATTTTGTTTGTAATAGCAAAGCTTTCGATATGGTTTATGAGTAAATTTGTAATTTCTTTCTTATCTTCATTTTTTTTATAAAGAAATTGATATCCATTTACAGGACTATAAGGACTCATTCCAATTAATTTAGGGTAATAATTTAAATTCAGCTCTTGAGCCAATCTTGCAAATGATTGATCAAAAATGAATTCTCCATAGCTATGATTTTTTAAAAAAAGTGGAGCAATTCCTAATATTTCTTCATTTTTATAAGCAACAAAATATAGAGGTTGCCAACCAGTTTCTCTTGAGACACTTTTTGATATTTCAAGGTTTTTAAGCCAAGTCCATTCATAGAATGGATTATCTATTCCATTTGTTAATTCATTCCATATCTCCTTGGAGATTTCCTTGATTGATAATTTGACTTCAACTTTATGTATTTTTGAGTTCATTTATTATTGAATCTTTTTCAAATTTTTTTGTAATGAATATGGATTTCATTATTCATTAAATTTTTAATTGATTTTATTTCCCATAGTCTTTTGAGATTAAAAATCTCATTTGTTTCTTCTGGAGGGAGCCAGGTATATTTACCTCCAATAATTTGTGGAATTATTGTAATTTTTATATCTGTTATTAGATCCTCCTTTATAAATGAATTTATAAGTTTTGCACCTCCTAAAAGAGCTAGATCATTGATCCCTTGTTTTTTAAGTGAAATTAAAGTTTTACTCCATGAATCTTCGAAAAAGAGTTGTTTCTCAAAGTCATTATTCGACGAATTATCAACTTTACTTGAGCTTATTAGCCATCTTCTAATTGGTTGACGAAAGTATTCCCAATTACTTTTAAATTTTTTGCTATTTGAAGCAACTATGGAAATTGGTTGTTTTTTTGATATTGTTACTTCGTCATTACTATTGAGATTTTTAATTAGGTAAGTTGATTGATGAGCTAATAAAGTACCTAAACCAAAAATGGTGGCGTCAACCATTGATAAGTGTTGATTTAACATTTTTTTATCTTCTTGGCTTCCAAGATGCGATTCTCCACCTCCAGGAAATGCAATTCTCCCATCAAGACTAGATGCTATAACAATTATTACTCTTGGGATACTCAAGTTTGTGAGACTAAACTATTTTCAAGTTTCAAATTTAATGAATTGGTTAGCTTTTGATCAACATAAATTTCTGCAGCATTATTTGGGCTCTCCTGGAGTCTTATTTTGTGTAATGTTGCACCAAGTTCATGTATTGGATTTTTAAGAATATCAGATATATATAAAGCTATATTTTCAGCAGTTGGAACACAACTATGGAAAAATTCTATGTCTTTATTTAGAAAAGTATGATCTAGTTGTTCAACAACCAAATCATTAATTATCTCCTGGAGCGCAGATAAGTCGCAAACCATTCCCGTTCTTTTATTAATGTCTCCTTTTACAGTTATATCGACAAGATAGTTATGACCATGTCCATTAACTCTGGCACATTTCCCGTAGATTTTTTTATTTTCATCAAAGGAAATCTCTTCTTTTGCAAGTCTATGAGCGGCTGCAAAATGAGTTTGTACTGTTAAAAATGCTTCCATGTTTTTTCCAAAATAATCTGCCCATAAATTTGGGTTTTCATAAAGCCTTAGACTTGTAAGAGGTAAATCATCCTTTAGACGACTCCAAATAACCTTTACTAATGCTTCAGTTGTTGGAAGTATACCTTCTTGATTATTAACATTAAATTCAGGCCAGACATCATTTAAAAAACGAAAATCTAATTGTCCAGTGACCTTATCTTTAATAGAGTGTTTTACATCAGAGAGATTAAGTACCATTCCATCAGAGTCTAGTTCTCCACCCATTGAAACAATAAGTTCATAATTATGACCATGACCTGGTGCAATACTGCAATTTCCAAAAAGAGATAAATTTTCTTCTGGGTTTTTTTCAGGAAGCCAATAACGGTGACTAGAACTAAAGCAGGCACGTCGAGTTATGACGCATTCACGTCCTTTTCCATGTGATGGTTTGGATTGTGTAGAAGTCATAACTTTCTGCGATAATACTATCTTAAGGTTTTAAATACGCTTTTGTCTTTATGGAACAATCCATTATCAAAAAAACAGTTCATACTTTAAAGGGCAGAAGCATATTTTTAGTAGGAATGATGGGTTCTGGTAAGTCACAAACTGGTTTGAAGCTGGCTGAATTATTGAAGTATAAATATATTGATTTAGATTCGTTAATAGAGAAGTTGGCAAAAAAATCTATCAATCAAATTTTTAATGATGAAGGAGAAAATAATTTCCGTGAATTAGAAGCAAGCTGCCTTAAAGAAACTATCAAAATTCCTTCATTAGTAATCTCTACTGGGGGGGGGAATAGTTACCAAATCGGAAAACTGGGGAATCTTAAGGCAGGGAATAATTGCTTGGATAGATCTTGACAAAGATATAGCAATTGAAAGATTGAAAAATGAAATTGAAAATAGACCACTTCTTCAGGGAAAGAATCTAAATGATTTATATATGAGCATTTTTCAATCCAGAGAAAATTTGTATTCTCAAGCAGATTTAAGAATTCAAGTCAAAAGGGAAAATATTGAAGAAGTCGCTATGAAAATAATTAATGCAATTCATAAAGAAATAATTAGTTAATCTGGTTCAATTCTTACTGCAAACCATTTGATAACGAATCCTAATTTTATTTCTAATTCATAAGTGCTTTCTAATAATTCTTCAAAAAATTCCTGATCAGGATCTTCTATATTTTGATATATTGTTTGTGTTTCTGTTTTACTGAGCCAGTTCTTCAACCATAAAATTGCTTCTTGCTTTGATACAATTTTTTCTTTTGAATCTGGCTCTAATAATACATAATGATCTGATGCTCTTATTAGTGGATTTGACATAATGAAGATTCTTCTTGGATTAATTCTTTGCTTGATTTTTCAAGGAATTTTTTTAGAAAGTTCTTTTGCTTTTGTAGATACTAATGTACGAGAGTTTTTGGAAAATCGTGTAAATCAATGGCCAGAATTATATTTACCAAATTTTAAATTGTCGGATACTTCTGAGGATTTAATTTATCCTAAATGGTTTGAGGGGAATTGGCTTGTTACTTCTCAAGATATAATTAATGATTCAGAAGAGCCAGTTATTTATAAAGTAAATTTCTTTAAGAATGATTCAGATTTAGTTGTTGGTAATCGTGCAAAAAATTCTGAATCTATTGGAAAAGCAATATTTGGTGATACTTTAATCAAGGTTGTAAATGATCCTCAATCTGTTAATAATCAAATTACTTACTTAAAAGATGATTTTTATATCGATTCAAGAATTACAGGGAGAAATCAGATCCAAGATGATGATATTTTTTTCGCAGATGAGCTAGTTATACAAATTGCACATAAGCCAGGTGCTTCAAGGATTAATCAGGTAGAGACCATTAGTAAATTTCAAAAATGTTCTGAAGAAATATTGGAAATTGATAATTCAACCAAACCATCAATTTGTGGAGTGCAATATGTTGCATCTTATGGTTCAAAAGTTGGTGATCCTTCTATTCATGCTAAAAAAACAAATAAATATAAATTGACCTTTGAATTTATTGAGAGTTAGCACTAAAAAGATATTCTTCTAAGTTGTTCCTCCAAATGAAAAGATTTTCTAAATAAGGGTTGTTTATGAATTCTTGGCTCCCCTCTCCTGAAAGAATTGGTCCTGCAGACTTTGGAAATTTAAGAAGGGATAATTGAGCAGCAATTGAAATATCTGCAATTGATAAACTATCTCCAACTAAATATTTCTTGTTGATTAGGGATTTTGATAAAGCTTCCAGTAATTTTTGGAGTTCTAAATTATCTTTAGAAGACAAAACTACATTAGAAATTTTACTAAGATTTTCAAAAGGTAATTTATCAACAATACTTTTAACCGAAGAAGGTATTTCATCTGGAAGTAATGCTGTTCTTAGCTGTGGATTTTCTATTGCAGATTTTATTAAAGCTTTTCTGCATGTTGTAGCCATTGTAGTATCTGCCCAGTCTTCAATTAGTTTGCATTGTGCAAATAATATTGGGTCCTCAGGAAAAAGTGGATTGTTATTATTTTTTTTATCTATATATTCGCAAATAGTTGAAGAGTCATTAATAACTTGATCATTACTATCGACTATTACAGGTACTTGTTTTTGACCTGATAACTTAAAGATTTCAAATTGGCCTATACCAGGTGTTACTTCTTCAACTCGATATTGTAGTTTTTTTGCATGAAGTGCCATTCTTGTTTTTAAACAAAAAGCACTATGCCTAAATTGATATAATGTAATCATGCAGTTTAATGTTTGTTAAAACTTAGCTAAAAAACTAATCTATTTGTGGAGCTGATGGGCGAATTTTTCTCTAATGTTGCGAGATATCCAAAGTATTTGATATCTATCATTGTTGGGGGACTTGTTGCTTTGCTTGAACCTTTATTCAAGAATAGATCAAATCCTCTCACAATAGTAGGATTGATATCTTCTGTCTTAAGTGCCTTCATAACTGTTTATTTTGTCTTGCAAGCGATGACAAACCCAATAAATTTAAAACCATAATGCCAAATAATTACCGTCTTGCAAAAGTTTCTTCTCTTTTGAAGAAAGAAATAACCCTTATTTTGCAGAACGATTTAGAAAATGATCTTATTAGAGATCATTTCGTCAATATTTCAAAGATCGATTTATCAGGTGATTTGCAACACTGTAAAATTTACATAACTTCAACTGCTCAAGAGAAAGTGAGGAAAGAGATTGTTGAAAACTTGAATACTGCTAAAAACTCTATAAGGCATAGTTTAGGAAAAAGAATTGAGATGAGAAGAGTTCCAGAGATAATTTTTAAAGACGATGTTGTTCTTGATAAAGGATTATCAGTCTTGAAACTTCTCGATGAATTAACAAATAAAAATCAAAATTATAATGTTGAGGACAAGGATGCCAAAAGTTGATCTACCCCTTCATCAAAGAAATATAATTATTACTCGATCAAAAGAAGGGATATTGGATATAAAAAAGATATTCATAAGCAAGGGAGCTAATGTATTTGATTTACCTGCAATAAGTATTGCTGATCCTGATGATTTGAATCCTCTTGACGAAGCATTAAATCAAATTAATGATTTTCATTGGATTATTTTTTCCAGTAGTAATGGGATCAAATTCGTGGATAAAAGACTTAGATACTTTAATAGTTCATTAAAAGAATGTTCTAAAAAAACAAAAATCGCCGTAGTCGGAGAAAAAACCTCAAAAACTCTTGATGATTTTGGGATTAAGGCTGATTTCATACCTCCGGAATTTGTTGCTGAAAGTTTAATTGATAATTTTCCAGTATCTGGTTATGGACTTCGAGTTTTTGTACCAAGAGTTCAAACAGGTGGTAGGGATTTCATTGCAGAGCAATTTAGAAAGGCTGGTTCTCGTGTATTTGAGGTTGCTGCATATGAAACTAAATGTCCCGAATCAATTCCGGAAGAAACAATTGATATTATTTCCAATCAAAAAGTCGATGCAATTATTTTCTCAAGTGGTAAAACCGTAGTAAATGCGGCTTTTTTACTAGAAAAAAAACTTGGTAAAAAATGGTTAGAATATTTTGATCAAATTAAGTTATTAACTATTGGACCTCAGACAACAAAAATATGTAACAAGATTTTTGGAAGAGTTGATAGTCAGGCACAAAAATTTACTTTTGAAGGACTACTAGATGTAGCAATTAATATTTTTAATTAGAAAAATTTTTTGTATAGTTCTTTTCAACTAAATCTTTGAACCTATCAATATTGGCCTGTAATTCGTTTGTAACCATTTTGCCTAAAATATTTTCTTCCATAAACCGAGCAATCATTTTTGGTAGTTCATAAGTTATGGCTAAATTGACCGTTGTGATTTGATCAGTTTTACTTTCGAAAACTACTGATCCCTCAGTTGGTAAACCTCCTATTGATTTCCATTTTAGTTTGCTTTTTTCAACCCTTTCTGTAATCTGAGCTTTCCATTTAAACCTAAAGCCATTTGCAGCTAAAGTCCATTCTGTTAAATCTGGTAACGTATTAGTTTCTTCGTCAACTGTTTTTACAGATTCAATCCAACTCATCCAAAGTGACATTGAGTCTAAATCGCTCCATGTATCCCATACATTTTCAAGAGGCGCATTAACAACTGTTATTACGTCATGTTTGAGCCAAGTACCCATGAATTAACTTACAGCAAGATTTTTTGCTAATTCTGCTTTCTTCTCTAGAATTGCGGCAGCAGCTAAATGACCACTCATTGTGGCTCCCTCCATAGAGTCTATATAATCTTGTTTTGTATAACTACCAGCCATGAAGAAATTAGATATAGATGTTTTTTTGATCAGGTCTGAAAGGTTCCATACCGGGAGCTTCTCTATAGAGTGATTGTGGAATTTGTACCACGTTACTCCAAAGCAATTTAAGGTTTTTTGAGGATGGGAATAGACGGCGAACCTCTTTATCTATTTCTTTTGTAATTCTTTCTGTGGATCTTCCTATCCATCTATCGCCAGGAGTTAAAACACATTGGAGAAGCGATCCCATATCTTTTTTTCTATAGTCTGCTGGACTTGCGAGTGCTAAATCAGCAAAACAACTGAAAGAGGCATCAGCAGAATAAAGAAGGTTATCTAATCCAATTGGTTTGTTTCCAGTATTTTCTTTTTCTAATTCAGTAACCCAACCGTCATATCTTAATTGAATTGTGGCAACAGCTACAGCTCTAAGTTTTTTTAAACCCTCAAATTCTTTAAATTGGTACCATTCTTTTGGAATTATTTTTTTTATTCCAGGAACATCACAGGCAGCTAGAAATTTATCTGCAAACACTGCCTTAATACCTTCAGGAGAAGATATTTTTAATTGATTTACTGAATAAGAGGAAGATCCTTTTTCATAAATGATTTCTTCTACGTTATGGTTAAGATATATTTTTGCTCCTTTGTTTGTGATGTAGTCGACAATAGGTTGAGTTAACCACTTATGCGGAGAACCTTTTAAAAGATTAAGTTTTGAGGCTTCTGTTTTTGAAGCAAACATCATAAATATAGTTAGCATGCATCTTGCTGAAATATCTTTGCAGTTAATAAAACCTAAAGCGTATGCGATAGGATCCCACATTCTTTCTAAGCTTTTTTCACTTCCACCATGGTTTAAAAACCATTCTTTAAAACTAATTTTATCTAGATCTCTAATTATTTTCATTGCGCCTTCATAGTCTATCAATCCTCTAACTATTGGGCTTGTCCCTAAAGCTACGGCATTTCTGAACTTATCTACCCAAGTAAGTTGTTCGGTGGTAAAAAAAGCTTTAAGTCCGTTAAATGGAGCACCCAAAGGGAATCTGAAGTCTAAAGATTTTAAATTACCGCCATTATTAATAAATAGATGAGTATGATCTTTCGGGAGTAAATTGTCTAGAGCTCCCACTTTTTTCATTAATTTAAAAAGATTTGCATAATTGTAAAAAAATACATGTAAACCCATTTCTATGTGGTTACCATCCTTATCTTCCCAACTTCCTACTTTACCTCCCCAAAATGACCTGCTCTCGAAAATTTCTACTTCGTGACCTTCATCAACTAAATTGACTGCTGCTGTAAGACCAGCTAATCCAGAACCGACTATTGCAATTTTCACTTTTTCTTAGAATTATAACAAATCAAGTTTGGATTACGTTTGTTCTATGCATCCTATCGTTTAAGTTTTTATATTATAAATAGTAGAAATCCCTTGTTTATGGAAAATGTAGAAGTTAAACAGGAAATTAAAAATTCTGATGATGGTAAAGGTATCTTAATTACGAATGATGCTATAGAACAAATTTCAAATTTATTGAATGGCCAAAGTGATAAAAAAGCACTAAGGGTGGGAGTAAGATCAGGTGGTTGTAGTGGGATGAGTTATACGATGGATTTTATAGGAACTAATGAAATAAATCCTGATGATAAAGTTTATGATTATTCATTAAAGGCTGATCAAAGCTTTCAAGTAGTTTGTGATCCTAAAAGTCTCTTATATATTTATGGAATGCAATTAGATTTTAGTAAGGAATTAATTGGAGGTGGCTTTAATTTTGTAAATCCCAATGCTTCTCAAACTTGCGGTTGTGGAAGCTCCTTTGCCGTTTAATAGTTAATGAATAACGAAATTAATCCCATCGAAGAGGATTTTAATGCAGCTCTATCAAGATATAAAGCGGGGAAAGATTTAATTCCAATTGTTCAAGATTTTCAAAAAATCATACAGCAAATTCCAAATCATTTTGCCGCCTGGACTTGTTTATCATGGCTTCAATTACTTTTGAAAAATAATGAAGAAGCCTTGTCAGCTGCCAGACAAGCTGTTCGATTAAATCAGCAAGATCCACAAGCAAGAATGAATTTGTCTTTAGCTCTTTTGGCTACTAATAATAAAGGTGTAAGAGATCATATTGAGTTAATAAAGAAAATGTCTATGATGATGCCAGATGTGAAAAATGAGTTGAAAGAATCTGTTGAAGACGGATTAAGTAGATATCCAGATTGGCCTGAGTTAACCAAAGTAAAAAAATGGTTGGAATTTTAAATTGTTTAAAATTTTAATATTGAGTAATGGGCATGGAGAAGATCTATCTGGCAGTCTAATAGCTAAGCAATTCGTAAAAAGTGGTTATTCTGTCCATGCTTTGCCAATTGTTGGTATGGGAAACCACTACAAAAAAGAAAATATAAAAATTATTGGAAAAACTAAAGAATTTAGTACTGGAGGTATTGGCTATAATTCTTTTAAGGGAAGACTTACTGAGATATTTGGAGGAGAAATATTTTATTTTCTTAAAAGATTATATTTAGCTTATAAACTAAGAAAAAGATATGATTATTTTTTTGTAGTTGGAGATATTGTCCCAGTTTTTTTTGCATGGATTTGTAAGAAAGATTTTTTTACATATCTAGTTGCTTATTCCAGTCATTATGAAGGTAAATTGAAATTACCTTGGCCTTCTAAATTTTTCTTGCTCTCAAAAAAAGCAATAAAAATATATACAAGGGATTCTCTTACAGCTAATGATTTAACTTTGCAATTAAAAAAGAAAGTGTCTTTTTTAGGCAATCCATTTATGGATAAGTTTTTTCCTATCAATATCAATAAAGAATTAAAGAAATCTAAATTTAGTATTGGATTATTTCCAGGAAGCAGATTCCCCGAAATTTTAGATAATTTTGTCTTGATTTTAGAAGTATTAGAGGCATTGTCAGATTTAAGATATTTTCAAAAAATTGAGTTTAATTTTGCAATAGTTAATGCATTATCTTCATCAAAAATAAAGGAGATATTTCAAAATAGAGGATGGTTAAACCTAGAACAAATAAAAGAGAAGTATCTCTTGAAATTTCAATATAAATCTTTAGAGGTGAATATATATTGGAATAATTTTGATGAAATATTATTGAAAAGTAGATGCTGTATCAGTATGGCAGGAACGGCAGCAGAGCAAGCGATTGGATTAGGAAAACCAGTTATTCAGATTGAAGGTAAAGGTCCACAATTTACAAAATCTTTTGCAGAAGCTCAAAGACGTTTGCTTGGGAATTATGTTTTTTGTGCCAGTAATTATAAAAATAAGAATGATCAAATAAATCAGACAATTAAATTAATCTTAAAAGTAATATATTTATTAAAACTAAATAATAATTTTATTATCTCATGTAATAAAAATGCCAAACAAAGACTAGGTGAAAACAAAGCTTGTCTTAAGATGGTAAATGATATGAATGATGTTATAAAAAATGACTAAAGAAAATAATAAGAATAAGTTAAAACAAATAATTGATAATTTGTTATTAATAAATTTATTTACAGTAATTTTTTTTGCGATGTTTTTTATTTTTGCAATCATTATGCAATTAAATGGAATATTTATTTTTATAGATTTTATTCAAATAGTTTGGAATCCTCTTATAGTTCCATTGATAACAATTCTTATTATTGGTGCTTTAGTAAACGGAGTTAATTCTTGGTTGAGGCGTAAATTGCTTTCTCAAGAAGAGGATATTTAAAATTATAATTTTTGAGTTTGTTGCTTATTACTTTCTGTCCTTCTAATACAACTTTTGCACCATCTCCTAACAATAATTTTAAAACCGCTCCAGGCACTGGAAGTAAATTAGGTCTATTTAAACATTTGCCTAAAGTCTGAGAAAATTCTCTCATTAATACTGGATTTGGTGCAACAGCATTAAATACTCCTGAATACTTTTTATCAACTAATGCTTGCGAAATTATTGCACATAAATCACTTCTGTGAATCCAACTCATCCATTGCTTACCATCTCCAATTGGTCCACCTAATCCAACTTTAAATATTGGGAGCATTTTTCCTAGTGCACCTCCATCTGCCTCTAATACGATTCCAATTCTAAAAATAACTAGCCTTGAGAAAAATGGTTTTTCGGCAGCGACTGCTTCCCATTTTTTGCAAAGGTTAGCTAAAAAGTCTTTTCCTCCAATACTACTTTCAGTGAATTCACCAGACATACTAGTACCGTAATAACCTATTGCTGATCCATTTATAATGACTTTTGGATTTATTTTTAAATTTTTAAGGGTCTCCATCATAAATTTTGTGGTATTAATACGACTATTTTCAATCTCTTGTTTTTGTTCAGAAGTCCATTTTTTTTCCGCTATAGGTTCTCCCATCAAGTTAATAATTCCATCTGTCTCTCTTAAAATATTTAGAAGATTTTCGTTATTCCAGTTTTTTTCTTTTGATAAATCTAATTGAAAAAATTTAAACTTATTAAAATTTAAATCAATCTTTAATTTACTAATAGGCTTTCTACTTACAATGTATATTTCGTGATTTTCATTGAGTAGTGTTGGTACTAATTCTTTACCAACAAATCCAGTACAGCCAAGTAATAAAAGACGCATATCATATAGATGTTTATCATTTAAGGCTATTAAATTTTTTAGAAGTTTGTAATTATTATTCAGGTATAAATTTTTTTCAATGTTTTCAAACAAGTTTTTGTATAATAAATTTTAATAGCTTTCTTGAATTTATGATGACTGATTCTATTCAAAAGCAACCTCTCAAGAAAGGAAGCTTAGTTTTTGTCGATAGAGAAAATTATATTAAAAGTATCGAAGCGCTAGCTAGTGATAATGATCTACCAAATTATGTTTTTGAAGGTCCTGGAGAGATTCTTTCACTCAAAGACGAATATGCTCAGGTTCGATGGCGCAGACCAGTTCCAGATGTTTGGTTGAAATTAGATCAACTTAAAGAATATAATCAATAAATTTTTTATATCTAAAAGTTTTTATTTTTTTTCTTTGTAGACATCTTTGATTGGATTCTTTTTGCTTCTTTGATCATTTCTTTGCCATCAAATAAGTAATTATCTACATATCCCTGCGTATATCTATCAAATTCTGATAGCGCATCTTTAACTTGTGAAAAACAATGATAAAGATCGAGGCCTAAATCTGAAATAGACTTTGGAACTATTTTTTTGTTATAAATTTTTTCAACTTTTTCTATTTTTTTTTGTGAAAGAATTATATAACAGCAAAAATTTTCCATTAGTTGGTCATCATATGGATCGGCAGATAATTCTTTTATTTCGTTATTCAAAGGTTTAATTATTTGACTGATTAATCTATTTATCGGACTATAAATTTCTTTAATCCATGTTTCAACTTCTTTGTCCTTAATAAAAGAATTATATTTTTGTGTATTAAATTTCTCTTCCCAATTTTCATTTAATGAATCAAATGATGAACTGGAAGAGAAAAAATTGCTATCGTATTCTTTCTTTTTTATAGGGTCATTTAGAGTTTCCCAAGCACTTTGTATTGCAAGAAATCGTTCTTTCTTGCCGCCCGCATCAGGATGATGTTGCTTCACTAAAGCGCGATATGAAGATTTAATTTCACTTCTGGTTGCATTTTTTTTGAGACCTAATTCTTCATATAAATTTTTTCTCATTTTTATAAATTATGCATTAAAGATAACCATCTTTTCTGGCTTGAATTGAGGTATTAGATTCAAACATTGCCGTTGATAAATATCTTTCACCAAAACTTGGAAGAATAACTATCAATCTTTTATTTATTAGTTCTTTTCTTTTGCCAATTTTTATTGTTGCTGCTAACGCTGCACCGCTGCTGATGCCAGATAAAAGACCTTCTAATCGAGCTAATAAACGACCATAATAAAATGCTTCATCGTCATCTATTTTTATAATTTCATCAATTAGTTTAGTATTAAGTACTTTCGGTACAAAACCCGCTCCAATTCCTTGAATCGAATGAGATCCTGCTTTTTCCCCTGAAATCACAGCACTTTTTTTGGGCTCTACGGCATAAATTTTGCAATTTGGATTAACTTTCTTCAAAAAACGTGCACAACCAGTAATTGTTCCTCCTGTGCCTACTCCTATAACTAGTCCATCTAAATTGTTATTGGATTGGGACCATATTTCTTGGGCTGTTGTTCTTTCATGAATATCTGGATTAGCAAAGTTTTCAAACTGATTAAATTGATAGCTATTTACAATGGTTGAAGACAACTCATTAGCTAAATCTAAAGCTCCTTTCATTCCTTCTTTTCCCGGAGTTAATTGTAATTCAGCTCCATATGCTCTTAACATTGCCCTTCTCTCAATACTCATCGTATCTGGCATAGTTAATATCAATTTATAGCCTTTTGCTGCAGCAACCATTGCTAATGCGATTCCAGTATTTCCACTAGTTGCTTCAATTAAAGTTGTCTTATCTGGGGTTATCAATCCTTCTTCTTCAGCTTTACATAACATTGAATAGGCGATCCGATCCTTTACGGACGCTGATGGATTGAAACTTTCTAGTTTGGCTATTATTTCTGGATAACTATCAAAATAATTTCTGATTCTATTTAATTTAACTAATGGGGTATTTCCAACTAGAGAGGTTATATCATTTGCTATTTCCATGAAATTGTATTTTAAAAAGCAAAATAAAGTCTCCTAATATTTATAATAATTGTATTTCCAGGTCTTTTATACAATTTTCTCAAAAGAATTTAATTTAAATAACTTCCTGCGAAAAAATATTTAGTAATATAAAAGGTAGTTTTTAATTATGATTATGTATTCGTTAGAACTAAGTTTGAGATATTCACCTTTTCCACTTTCAATTCAGAAGAAAGAATTTGATGACGTTAAACGAATTTATGATGAAATAAAAAGTTCTATGAATGAAACTTTAGAATCCTCAAACTTGATAGAATTAAGTTGTGACAAAGTGCAAGATAAATTAATTGCTGTGAGAGCTAAAGAAATCATTTCTGTTCAGATATATGAAAAATCGTCAGTAGCAGGAGGAGCTAAAAGACCAGGATTTTCTCTCAACATAGATTGATAGAAATAATGCGAGATGCCCTTCAAAATGAAATACCTCATATTAAATTCAAAGATGTTTCTTTTTCATATCCTGGGGAAAAAGAAAATTTAATTTTTAAATGTAACTTCTCAATAAAAAAACCTGGATTTTGGATGGTCGTAGGTAAAAACGGGAGCGGAAAAAGTACTCTTTTAAAATTAATTAATGGAATAATCAATCCTAAAAATGGTTTAATTTACTCTAATGCAAATATTGGTATGGTGTTTCAAAACCCTGATCATCAAATATTAATGCCAAATTGTAGGAGCGAACTTCTGATTAATATTAATCAGGATATAAGTCAAAATGAAATTAATAAAAAAATTGAATATGTGCTTGATCAGGTAGGAATGAATGGCTTTGAAAAAAGGCCAGTTTATACTTTGAGCGGTGGACAAAAACAACGCTTAACTATTGCATGCGCTCTTATTAGTAATAGAAATTTTATTCTTTTAGATGAGCCAACAGCGTTACTTGATCAAACCAGTCAATTCAAAGTTTTACGAACTATTAAAAATCTGACAAGTGACCATAAAAAACCTTTAACAGCTTTGTGGATTACACATCGTTATGAAGAATTAACTTATGCTGATGCAGTAGCAGAGTTGAAAAATGGTTTTTTATCTAGCTGGCAAGAACCATCAAAATTTCAATATAATTAATGCTTGTACTTGTCATAAGGTACTTTAAAGAGCTAAATTCATCTTATATTCCTCGGTAGCTCAGCGGTAGAGCGATCGACTGTTAATCGATTGGTCGCAGGTTCGAATCCCGCCCGGGGAGTTCATAAAATTCAAAACAATTATCCAAAGTCACCAATAAAAGGGGACTTTTTTTGACCTTTTTTGGCATACAGTGGTTAGCCGGAGGAATAATGAAGTATATTCGATATAATATTAAGAACAGTATTTAGAACATCAAAAATATTTAAATACATAAATTTCATAATTATTTTAAATAAAAAAAAATGCTTTTTAAGAACAGTAATTAGAACATTTTCTAAATTCTCCCCAAAAATGAAAAAAAAATAAGCTCTATGATTAATTTTTAAAATCTAGACATATTTTTTTTATATCGTTTGAATTAATACTTCATTCAGGAAAATCTAGTCATCCCACATATCCTTTTTTTCTTGATCAAAATTATTCCTTTCAAGAAATTCTATTCTTTGCTTCTGAGAATCTATTTCTGTTTCTATTACGTTT
Source organism: Prochlorococcus sp. AG-424-P16 (assembly GCA_003213255.1). Lineage (GTDB taxonomy): Bacteria > Cyanobacteriota > Cyanobacteriia > PCC-6307 > Cyanobiaceae > Prochlorococcus_A. Next base: position 21,449 of record QCNI01000005.1, on the reverse strand, counting down.
TTATCGTCAATGGATTTTGTTTGTATTTCTAGGATATTTATTTCAAATTGTTCTCCAAAGAAATCTGACATTTCTCTCCATGCTTCCATTTCCTCTTCTTTGCCGATAGTATCGTTTATTTGATGGGAAATAATTTCTAATACATATTTTTTAAGTTCTTGATAACTCATAGATTCAACTTTTTTTTGAATATAAAGTTCTTTAAGAGTTTCTAGTTGTTTTTTTGATAAATCTGAATAGATAATCGACTTCTTTTTCATAGATACTTAAATTTTTTTTAATATAGACAAAATTATGAGTTTAAACATTTTGGAGAAATTAAAAATTTTAAACTTAGTTAATTTTTATTTGAAAGCCGAAAATCTCAATTTAATTTAATTTTCTCTAAAGCCTACAAAGTCAATCTGAATTGTATATTCTTCACTTTGAACCATTATTTGTTTCTAATAATCCTTAAATTATTAAGAAAAAGTAAATAGAATCGAAAGAAATTCTAAAATTTCAACTTTTTTAAAATTTGTATTTTCTATCTAATCGACTACTATCACTAAGTAATTTGATAAACCTAATTGATAAAATTGTTTACATTAATTCAGCAATCTTTATAAATTCTTGAGAGAATCATATTACTAAAACTTAATTTTAATTTAATAGTTGATAAATATGAAAATTTCAATTCTTTTAATTGAAGACGATCGTGATATGCGTGATCTTGTGGCTAGGCATTTAGAGCATTCTGGTTTCGATGTCCAAAAAGCTGAAGATGGAATTAAAGGACAAGCATTAGCTCTTCAATATTCACCAGATTTAATACTTTTAGATTTAATGCTGCCAAGTGTTGATGGTTTAACTTTATGTCAGCGACTAAGAAGAGATGAAAGAACATCAAATATACCAATTTTGATGATAACTGCGTTAGGCGGCCTTAAGGATAAAGTTACTGGGTTTAATTCTGGAGCAGATGATTACATTACTAAACCATTCGATTTAGAAGAATTACATGTACGCATAAAAGCTTTATTAAGAAGAACTAACAGAGCACAACTAAATTCTAGTAACCAGCAAGAAATATTAAATTATGGCCCATTAACTCTTGTTCCGGAAAGATTTGAAGCTATATGGTTTGAATCTCCTGTAAGGTTAACTCATCTTGAATTTGAACTTCTTCATTGTCTTTTACAGAGGCATGGTCAAACTGTATCACCAGCATTAATTCTGAAAGAAGTATGGGGATATGAACCTGATGATGACATCGAGACAATAAGAGTTCATATTAGACACTTACGCACTAAACTTGAACCCGATCCACGCAAACCTATATATATAAAAACTGTATATGGTGCTGGATATTGCCTCGAGTTGCCTATTGGTTCTCAAGTGGAAACTGCTAGGCAAGAGTTCATTCAAGCAAGAAATCCTGACTTGATAAATTCTGCACTAGATTAATCCAATTCATTTTCTATTGAAATTTTTAAAAAAGCTATTTCCCATGCCAACCTTGGTTGAATGTTTTTTCTTAAAAGGTATTTTAAATTTTCAAGTTTTTTAACTAAATTGATATTTTTTGTTTTTCTCCACCAAATTGTTTGAACTAAATTTACTAAACAAATCTGTTGAGAAATCTCTAATTTTTCAGATATTGCTTTAGATATTTCCAATATTTCCAGACTATTTTTAATTGGATCATCCAATTTACTTATAATTTCATCTGAAAAATCATTCCAAATTTCAATATTTTTTAATAATTGATTTGGAGATCCATTGGCAGAGTTTATTAAATCTTCAAATTTAAATTTTGTATTGATCTTTAATTTAGAAGTATCTAAATATTCTTTTAAAATTAGCTTCATTAGTTTACTAGAAAAAGATCGAAATCTGACGATTTGACATCTTGAGATGATCGTATCCAAAAGAAGGTTTAATTTAGAGGTTAGTAAAATAAAAATGCCGTTACTAGGTTCTTCTAAGGTTTTTAAAAGGCAATTTGAGGCTGCTTCGTTTAAGAAGTGTGCATCAATAATCAAAACAATTTTCTTTTCTGAGTTTATTGATTTTTGACTAAGAAAAGTTTTGATATTACGTATTTGAGAAATTTTAATAATCTCAGATCCACTTTTTATTGTTTTTTCAGGATCGAAACTTCCTGAACTTTTTGTAGCCAATAGAGAATCAGGTTCAATAATTAAAAAATCAGGGTGGTTATTGTTTGATATTCTCTCTTCAACATTTTCGCTTGATGAAGACAGTTTGAAAATCTCTTTTATAAATTCGAGAGCAGTTTGCTTTTTGCCTAATCCTTCAGCACCACAAAATATATAACCATTAGCAAATGATTTATTTTTAATTATGTTCTTAAGAATATTATTGACTTCTTCATTCAAGAAAAAATTATTTTTTTTTACCTCAATCATTTGTTATTAGAAAATTTGTTTAGCAAAGTCTCTTTAATTTGATTAGAAATAGTTTTAATATTTTGTGAAGCAGATATTACTTTCCAGTTTTTTTGTTTAGCAATCAGTTTGAAGCCTTCATTTACTTTTTCTAAAAATCTAATACCTTCTGATTCTATTCTGTCTGGAATTTCATTTTTTCTTCGGAATATGCTCTCTTCTGGAGAAATTTCTAAGAAGAAAGTGAGATCTGGAGATGCTCCTTGACACACAATAGATTCAATATTTTTAATTATTTCTAAATTTATATTTCTTCCATAACCTTGATAAGCCAGTGTGGAATCGGAAAATCTATCACTTATTACCCAATCATTATTATTTAAAGCAGGTGAAATAATTTTGGAAACGTGTTCAGCTCTATCCGCTGAATAAAGCAATAATTCTGCAAGAGATGAAGGCTTGTTTTTTGCATTATTATCGAGAATAAGTCTTCTAAGTTTTTTGCCTAGAAGACTGCCTCCTGGTTCTCTAGTTGTGATTAATTTAGACCCTTTCTTTATTAGACCACTACTAGGCAGCCATTTAGAAAGTTCATCTATTTGGGTAGTTTTACCACATCCATCAATACCCTCAATAACGATAAATTTTCCTTTCATTTAATCCAAGGATAAAGCATTAATTACAACTGTAATAGAGCTAATAGCCATCAATAATGCTGCTATTGAGGGAGTAAGAAGAATGCCGTATTTAGGGAATAAAATGCCAGCGGCTAAAGGTATAGCAAGTAAGTTGTAACCAAAAGCCCATGTTAGATTTTGCTTTATTTTTCTAATAGTTTTTTTTGCAAGATTTAAGGCGTAGGGTAATCCATTGAGTTGATCTCCCATCAATACTACATCTGCATTTGCCTTGGCTATTTGAGTCCCTGATCCCACTGCAATTCCTAAGTCTGAGGAGGCTAAGGCTGGGACATCATTAATACCATCACCAATCATTGCAACTTTATTATCAATTTTTAAATTTTCTATAGTCTTTAGCTTCATTTCAGGAAGAAGATCCCATTTTACTTCTGTTTCTTTAAAACCAATTTTTTTTGCTAGAGCTAAAACTGTTTGTTTCCTATCCCCACTTAAAATATTAATTTTAAATTTGTTTTTTCTTAAATTTTGCACTGTTTTAATTGAATCATCTCTGAGTAAATCTCCTAGGAAGATAAAGCCTAATAACTTATCTTTGATACTCACTCCAATAATAGTGTTCGTTTTTGTCTCTTCATTTTCAATTACTTTTTTTGCATCATTATCAATAATTATTCCTTTACTTAGTAGCCATTCAATATTTCCTATATTAATAAGTCCATCAATTGACTCTAATTCTCCAGAAATACCTCGGCCTGAATGAGTGACAATTTTTTTTATTGAAAATAAACTTAAATTTTGTTTTTTTGCTTCTTGTATTAACGCATCTGCAATTGGATGTCTGCTTTCCTTTTCTAAACTTGCAGCTATTCTTAATAAAAAATAATTATCATCATTATTTTTATAATCAACGATGAAAGGCTTACCTTTTGTTAAGGTACCTGTTTTGTCAAAAATAATGTGATTAATTTTTGAAGCCATCTCTATTTTATCCCCGCCTTTAAATAAAACCCCCTTTTTTGCTGCTTTACCTGAAGCGACAGTTATTACAGTTGGCGTGGCTAAACCTAATGCACAAGGACAAGCAATTACTAAAACAGCAATTGATAATTGAATGGCTAAACTAAGAAAATTCTCAGCATTACTACCAAGCGAACTATGAAGTGTATGACTTGAGTGAGTGATGAATTGATGATTATGACTTAATAAATCTGGCCAAATATTTTTTGCCCCCTTCCACCAAAAGAAGAAGGTTAAAGTAGCAAATATAAGTACAAAGTAAGTAAATTTGCCTGCAATTTCATCAGCAATTCTTTGAATGCGAGGTTTCCTAGCGTTTACAGACTCAATAAGATTTACTAGTTTTGCAAGAGAAGAATCCGCTCCAACCTTTTGTACTTTAAGTCTAAGAGTTGAATTAAGATTTAAAGAACCACTAGATAGATTTTCGCCTTCTTTTACCTCTATAGGTTTAGATTCTCCAGTGATATGTGAAACATCAACATATGAATTACCTTGAGTAACAATGCAGTCAGCAGGTACTCTGTCTCCTGCTAAAACTTGAATCTCTTGATTAGGTCTTAAAGTGTTTACTCTTATTGACTCTATTTGATTATCTTCTGTGTAGATATTTGCCATTTCAGGTTGAAGATCTAATAACTCTCCAATGGATGAACCAGTTTGGTATCTTGCTCTTTCCTCTAAGAAACGCCCAATCAATATGAAACCTAACAGCATAACTGGTTCATTAAAAAAACAAGGAAAACCAGTGGCAGGAAATATTAAGGATAGAAAACTTGTTATGTATGCGCTACATACTCCAAGAGCTACTAGAGAATCCATATCAGGACGGTTCTTAATAAATGATTTAAACCCATTAATAATTATTTCTCTGCCAGGAAGTAATAGAGCTAATGTTGCTAATGCAGCGTGAAAAAATATATTACCTAATATCGGAAAATTTATATATCTTCCTTCTGCTAGATGACCTAAACCTGAAAATAATAAAAGTAATAGAGCAAAAGTTAGTTTTTTCCATTGATTATTCCACTTCTTTTTTTTTTCTAATTCTGACTTATTTATTTTTTTTGAAAAATCATTTATGTAAATCTTTGATGGGAAACCATTTTCTTTTAGATTTTCGAGAACAGCATCTATTTCATTATCTTTCTGGGTAATTTCAAAATATGCACTTTCAGTTAGTAAGTTAACAGAAACATTTTCAATACCATCAGAATTATTTAATATTTTTTCAACAGTACTAACACAACCTCCGCACTTCATTCCTGTAATGCTTAATTGAATGCTTTTCATATTTTTCTCGATTGAAGCAAATTAATGCTTGGCTCATTTTTTAATTATAATAATAAATGTAATAGACTTTTTAAATAGTTATTTTTTAAATTACTATATTAATTTTATTAGTTTTAGAGCGGTGCCTAGTAATCAAAACAGTGACAATTTTATAGATAAAGCTTTTACTGTAATTGCTGAATCAATAGTAAAAATAATGCCTATCGCAGAGAAGGAAAAAAAAGCATATATTTATTACAGAGATGGCCTGGCTGCACAAAATAACGGGGATTACTCAGAAGCATTAGAGTATTACAAAGAGAGTTTACTACTTGAAGAAAATAAAATTGATAGGGGTGAAACTTTAAAAAATATGGCAATAATATACATGAGTAATGGTGAAGAGGATTTGTCAATTGAAACTTATGAAAAAGCATTAGCAGAAAATCCCAAACAGCCATCATGCCTTAAAAATATAGGTTTGATTTATGAAAAAAGGGGAAGATATGCTGAGCAAAATGGTGATTTAGACCAGAGAGATATTTGGTTCGATAAAGCTGCAGAAGTCTGGTCTAAAGCAGTAAGATTGTATCCAGGTGGTTATCTGGATATTGAGAATTGGTTGAAAAACTCAGGAAGAAGTTCAATCGATATGTATCTCTAATTTTTTTAAACTGATAAAGAATAGTCAACTGCTTCTTTTATATTCGATATCTCTTTGATTTTTATTAAATTTTGAAAATTATTATTTAGTTCATCCTCTAGTTTTGGCACTACGATATTTTTGATCCCTAGTCTTATAGCTTCTTCTATCTTTGTTCGAAGGTTATTTGATTTTCTAACCTGACCGCTCAAACCCAATTCCCCAATAAATGAGCAACTGGCCAAAGGAGGAATATTTTTCAAACTTGATAAAATTGATATTGCTACGCTTAAGTCAGATGAAGGATCATTAATTTCAAAACCCCCACCAGTAGCTATGTAACAATCAAATTCAGATAATTTTATCCCTACGTGTTTTTCAATTACCGCTAGGATTTGATGCAATCTATTTATGCTTATTCCAGTTGTAGTACGTCTTGGGTTACTGTAGAAAGTTTTATTTACAAGTGCTTGTATATCAACTGCTAATGGTCGAGTACCTTCATTTGTAATAGTAGTTGTTACACCTGAAATATTTTCTTTATTTGTAAAAATTGAACTTGGGTTTTTTATCTCTCGTAAACCTTCTTCAAGCATTTCAAAAATTCCTATCTCGAAGGTCGATCCAAATCTATTTTTTATACTTCTAAGTAGTCTATGAGAAGAAATATTATCTCCTTCAAAGTTTATTACTGTATCAACTAAATGCTCTAGAGTTTTAGGGCCAGCTAAAGCACCATCTTTGGTTACATGACCAATTATTAGAAGCGCAATATTATTATCTTTGGCAAGATTTTGCAATTCAGATGAACATGCTCTTACTTGAGAAACCGATCCTGGAGAACTTTGCATTTCATGATTATGGATGGCTTGAATACTGTCAATAATTGCGAAACTTGGATTTAAACGTTTGATTTCTTTAATAATTAGAGATAAATTGGTCTCTGCAAAAATTTTTAAATTAATACTACTTTGATTTAATCTTTCCCATCTAATTTTTACTTGTTCTAAAGATTCTTCTGCGGTTATATATAAAACTTTCTCATTGAGAGATATTTTTCCTGCTGATTGAAGAACTAATGTGCTTTTACCTATGCCTGGTTCTCCTCCAAGTAAAACAACAGATCCAGGTACGATTCCACCTCCAAGCACTCGATCAAATTCCCTAAAACCACTTGTAAATCTAGATATTTTTTTTGATGAAATCTCGTTAAATGGTATAGATTTTTTACAATTTTTTATTTCTTGATAGTTAGATCTCTTACTTTTTATTTCTTCAACAATGGAATTCCATGAGTTGCAATTTAAGCATCTACCAAAATATTGAGAAGTTTCAGATCCGCAATTCTGACAAATAAAAGTAGATAATTTGCTAGACATTAAGTTTTTGAATCAAGTATTAGAACTAGAATGTTTGGGATATTGCCCCTCTACAAGTTAGATTAGGATAATAGTTAATTCTCTTACTGATTAGCTAATAGAAACAAATGGCTCTATCTAGTCAAACTAAAGAAACAATTCTTGTCGCAGATGACGAGGCAAGTATTAGAAGAATTTTGGAGACGCGCCTCTCCATGATTGGTTACAAAGTAGTAACTGCAAGTGATGGTAAAGAAGCACTAAAGTTATTTAAAGATTATGAGCCTGATTTAGTCGTACTTGACGTTATGATGCCAAAATTAGATGGCTATGGAGTTTGTCAAGAATTAAGGAAAGATTCTGACGTTCCAATTGTCATGTTAACTGCGTTAGGAGATGTTGCAGACAGGATAACAGGTTTAGAATTAGGGGCTGATGATTATGTTGTTAAACCATTTAGTCCTAAGGAATTAGAAGCTAGAATTAGATGTGTTCTAAGAAGAATTGACAAAGAACAAATTCCTGGGATGCCTAATTCAGGATTAATTTTAGTTACTGATATAAAAATTGATACAAATCGAAGGCAAGTTTTTAAAAGCGATGAGAGAATTAGATTAACCGGTATGGAATTTAGTCTTTTAGAGCTATTAGTAAGTAGGTCAGGTGAGCCGTTTAGTAGAGGAGAAATTCTGAAGGAAGTTTGGGGATATACACCTGAGAGGCACGTAGATACAAGGGTAGTCGATGTTCACATATCAAGATTAAGATCAAAACTTGAGGCTGATCCAGCAAATCCTGAATTGATATTAACAGCAAGGGGCACAGGATATCTTTTTCAAAGAATTGTAGATATTACTTCTTTTGACGGTAAATAAATGGGTAAAGAAAGTTTACAAAAAATTAATAAGCCCAGAGCTATCAGAAGATTAGTTATCTGGTACAAAAGAAATTCGGCTGTAACTTCAATAGTAGATACTGCTGCTAGTTCGGCGGTAACCGCTAGTAATGTGGCGGGTAATGTAGTTTCTAGTGCTGGTTCAGTCGTGAGCACAGCAAGTAATGTCGCGAGTAATGTAGCAGGTAATGTAGTTTCAAGCGCTGAATCTGTTGTGAATACTGCAAGCAGTGTTGTTTCTAATGCTAGCTCAATAGCTAAAAATACCCTACAGCCATTAGTTTTTGACCCATTAAAAAGATTACAAAATAACGATAATATTTTAGATAACGTGGAGGAATCTCAATCTAAAAGAATTTGGATCGCTGTAGATGGTATGGGTGGAGATTATGCTCCTGGTCCAATTCTTGAGGGTTGCCTTGAAGCAATAAGTAGATTTCCAATAAATATAAAATTCGTCGGCAAAATTGAAACAGTTAAATATGCAGCAGAAAAAACAGGTTTAACAGAATTATTGGAGAATGAAATTGATAATAATCGTCTTGAATTAATTGATAGTGGAGATCCTATTGGGATGAATGAAGAAGCTACTGCAGTTAGAAAAAGGAAAGATGCAAGTATAAATGTTGCAATGGATTTAGTGAGAAATAATAAAGCTGAAGCTGTTTATTCCGCCGGTAATTCAGGCGCCATGATGGCTTCCGCCATATTTAGAATTGGGCGATTGAAAGGGATTGATAGGCCAGCTATAGGAGCATTATTTCCAACAAGGGATCAAACTCGCCCAGTATTAGTTTTAGATGTCGGGGCAAATACTGATTGTAAGCCATCTTATCTGCATCAGTTTGCTCTTCTAGGTAATATTTATGCAAAAGATGTCCTACAAGTAAAAAAACCAAGAATTGGCCTTTTAAACATCGGAGAAGAAGAATGCAAAGGTAATGATTTATCCCTAAAAACATTTGAATTATTATCCTCTGAAAAAAGTTTTGATTTTGGAGGTAATTGTGAAGGAAGAGATGTATTATCAGGCAATTTCGACGTAGTAGTCTGTGATGGATTTACTGGAAATATATTATTGAAATTTCTTGAATCTGTGGGAGGCGTTTTATTAGATATTTTGAGATCTGAGCTACCCCGTGGAAGGCGGGGGAAAGTTGGTTCAGCTTTTTTAAAAAGTAATTTACTTAGAATTAAGAAAAGGCTAGATCATGCCGAACATGGCGGGGCTTTATTACTTGGGGTGAATGGTATTTGCGTTATTGGTCATGGAAGTAGCAAATCTTTATCAGTAGTTAGTGCTCTTCGCTTGGCACACTCCGCAGTGAATCATGGTGTTATGGAAAATTTAAATCAACTGCAAAAGCTTCAAGTTTTAAATGCATAAAACATATTGAGTCAAATTTATGTTTGACTAATATAAGTAACTAAAAAAACTCTTTTGGAAGGAATAGATTTTAATCAGATTGGAGTATCATTCAAGGGAAGCGGAAGTTATGTACCTGATCAAATACTAACCAATCAAAAAATTAGTCAAAAGGTTGATACAAGCAATGAATGGATAAAATCTAGAACAGGCATTTCTGAGAGAAGAATCTCTAGCTTAGGAGATAATGTTAATGAGATGGGTTATAAGGCGGCTCTAACTGCTATAGAAATGGCTAATTGGGATATTAAAACAATTGATTTGATTGTTTTAGCTACTTCTACTCCGCATGATTTGTTTGGATCAGCGCCATCCATTCAAGCTAAATTAGGGGCAGCTAATGCTGTAGCTTTCGATTTAACTGCAGCATGTAGTGGTTTCTTATTTGCCTTAATTACAGCCTCACAATTTCTAAAAGGTGGTAGTTTTAAAAGGGCTATCGTTATAGGAGCAGATCAATTATCAAGCTTTGTGGATTGGAATGATAGAAGAAGTTGTATTCTTTTTGGAGATGGTGCAGGTGCATTAGCAATTGAAGCCACTAGTCAGTTTGATAATTTAATTGGTTTTGATATGAGAACTGACGGAGAAAGGGGTTCTTTTCTTAATCTATCATCAAAAAATGATAAGGATTTAATAATTGATAACATTGATTTTTTAAGTGGAGCTTTTTCTCCAATTCAAATGAATGGTCAGGAAGTGTATAAATTTGCAGTTAGAGAAGTTCCGATAATTCTTGAAAAGTTGTTTTATAAGTCGCATTATACTTCCGATGAAGTTGATTGGCTCGTATTACATCAAGCTAATCAAAGGATATTGGACTCTGTAGGAGACAGGTTGAAAATCCCTAGAGAAAAAATTCTTAGCAATTTAGAAAAATATGGTAATACTTCAGCAGCAACAATTCCACTAGTGTTAGATGAAGCTATTAGAAATAATAGAATTAAACAAAATGATATTATTGCCACAAGTGGTTTTGGTGCTGGGTTAAGTTGGGGTGCAGCCCTCATTAAATGGGGTTAAGAAAAAAAGGAGCATTATGACAGTTGCATGGGTATTCCCTGGACAGGGTTCGCAAAAAATTGGCATGGCAAAACAAATTGAAAATTTGCCAAATACAAAAGAGAGGTTTAGTTATGCATCTGAGATATTTGAGAGAAATTTGTTTGAAATTTGTGAGTTAAATAATGAACCAACAAATCCTCATATTGATTTAAATAACACAAAAAATACACAAATATGTCTTTTTTTGGTTGAGTCAATTTTATTAGATGCTTTAAAAAAGAAGGGATTTAAACCAACTTATGTTGCTGGACATAGTCTAGGAGAAATCACTGCACTATATTGTGCGGATGTTTTTTCATTTGAAGATTGTGTTTCTCTAATAAAAGAAAGGTCTCAATTAATGGTAAATGCTGGGAAAGGATCTATGGCAGCAGTAATTGGTTTTGATAGAAATCAACTTGACCAATTAGTACAAAAAATTGATGATATTGTGATTGCTAATGATAACAGCTCTTCCCAAGTTGTCTTATCCGGATCTGCAGAAGCATTAGATGATTTATCGAGAGAAATTTCTTGTAAAAGATTCTTGAAATTAAATGTTTCAGGTGCATTTCATTCCCCATTTATGAATGAACCTTCATCAAAATTTTCTGAGTATTTAAAACAGATTAAATTTCATAATCCCTCTTTCCCGGTCATAAGCAATTATGAACCTACACTTTGTAGTGATCCCAACGAGCTTAAAATTAGATTAAAAAAGCAAATGTGTAATGGAGTGAGGTGGCGAGAAACTATGGATTTAATGGCAAAAGATACTGATCTTCATATTGTCGAAATTGGGCCTTCAAATGTACTAAGTGGTTTAGGAAAAAGACATCTTAAAGATGCAAAAATTTCTCAAGTTTCTTCTTCTGATCAAATATCATATTAATCTTTATGAAAAATATTGTTTTTCAAAAATTAATCTATCAGTTAGTAAGCAAACTTTTAGTATTTCCAATTTATAAATTCGTATTTAGAGGTTATTTAATAGGTAGAGAAAATATTCCGCAAAAAGATTCTTTTATAGTTGTTTCTAATCATGGTTCTTTGCTTGACCCTCCTTTGTTGGGTCATGCTCTTGGACGAAATATATCTTTTATGGCTAAGGCAGAACTTTTTAAAGTTCCTTGTCTTGGCTTTATTATCAGAGCTTGTGGAGCGTATCCTGTAAAAAGAGGAATTGCGGATAAAAATACAATTAAAACAGCATGTAAAAAATTATCAAATGATAATTGTATTGGAATTTTTATTGATGGAACTCGTCAAAAAAATGGTCGAGTGAATAAACCAAAACAAGGTGCAGCATTATTAGCTTTTAAAAATCAAAAATTATTATTGCCTGTTGCAATAGTTGATTCGCATAAATTAGTGAGATTTAATTTCTGTATTCCTTTATTTTCAAAAATAGTTATTAAAGTTGGAAAACCTGTTCAACCTCCACAAAGTTCATCAAGAGATGATCTAAATTCTGTGACAATGCACCTTCAAGATGAAATTAATTATTTGATTGGATGAATATTTAGTTTATTGGAGAAATAGGGTAAAGAGGCAAAACTTTTTGCCAGGAATCTATATTTGCATTTAATAAATTTTTATTCGATAGATCTAATAGTTCTTTTAAATCTTCTTTATCATCATAAATGGCCTCAAAAAAAAGTTCTTTACTATCAAGTTCTTTTACAAATTTTGGTAAAATTGTTTCTCGAATGACAAGATTAGAGGGATTTTTTTCGTTATGACAAATTTCATATTTACCAGCAATAACACCCTTTCGTTTTAATTTTTTGTAAATCCAGAATGATTTTTTGTTTATAAAGATATTATTTTTTGATGCAATTCTTTTTGCCATTATTTCAAATGAACTAAAACTGTCTAGAGGACAATTTATTTGTTGTGAGATAGTTCTTGCTAAAACTACAATAAGTCGTGAAGCATTAAAATTTGCAGGCCCTACACTGACAGATAACTTATTTATTTTCCGTAAATTTTCTTTGGAAATGAATTTGTTAAGATCATTTATTAAATTGTTGCAAAGGTCATTATCAAATTTTTTGATAAATAATTCATCAGATTTAGAGTCATTATCCTTTCTATACCCAAAGCCAAAAGAATTATCTGTGCTATTAATGACTAATATAGAGTAATTTTTTATTTGATTGATTTTATTTGTCATCTATTACCTTTAAAGAGGTAATTCAATACCAGGGTTACATTTAGACCATTTACCAAATTCATTTTCAAAACTTTCACAAGATTGGACATCCCAATCAGTTTTATAATCACCATTATTATCTTTAACTATATTGACATGAATGAACGGTTTTTTTGCTTTAAAATCAGGTAGATCACAAATGTGATCAACACCATGATTGTTCTCAACATCATGATATGTGATACATCTATCAACCCATTTACAGTTGATGCAAATGCACATAATAATTAAGTAAAATGAAAAGTAGCATTCCCACAGATCATACACTAATTATTGATGAAATAGAAACAAGTATAAAATTTCATAATTTGAATTTTATATTAGGTTTTTTACCTAAAGGATCATATTTGGTTGGTGGTTACATAAGGGATATTATTTTGGGAAGAAAAACTGAAAAGGTAGATGTTGATATTGTGGTACCCTTCAAAGCAATTGAAATTGGGAAAAAGATTGCAGAAAATATTGAATCAAAATTTATAATTTTAGATGAAAGAAGAGAAGTAGTGAGAATTTTTCTTAATCAAATTGATATTGATATTGCTAATCAAGTTGCATCTACGGTAGAAGGAGATTTGTGTTCTAGAGACTTTTCGATTAATTCAATTGCTTTTTTATTAGATAAGAAATGTTTGTTAGATCCATTAAATGGTCTTAAAGATCTAGAGATTTCTTTGCTTAGAACTCATTCTGAAAAAAATTTACAAAGTGATCCTTTGCGAATATTAAGATGTTTTCGATTTGTTTCAGAATTGAATTTTCAAATTGATCTTAATTTAATTACTTTTATAAAAAAAAATAAAGTGAAATTATATCTAGCGGCTAAAGAGAGAATAAATTATGAAATACAGAAAATAGTAAATGGAGCTAATGCTCTTGATGCAGTATTGCTGATAAAAAAACTAAATATATTTTGTATTGATAATTTATCTGAAGATTCTTTTTTTTTGGATTTAGAGAAAATTAATTATTCAGAACTTAATCGGGAAGAAAAAGAAAAGTTTTTGCCATCTTTTTTTATTGCTCAAATTTTAGATGTTGTATCTTTAGAGAAACTCAAATTTAGTAAAGCTGAAATTGCAAAAACTAAGTTATTACGAAAATGGCATTTTTTGTTGGAGAAAAAAAATATTGCTCAACTAACTGAATCAGACAGATTTGCACTACATCAAGAATTAGAGATGTTTCTTCCATTATTTATTTTTTGTTTACCTCAAAACTTAAGATTAGATTGGCTTAATAGATGGCGTGACAACAATGATAAATTATTTCATCCTTCAAATTTACTTAATGGTGACGAAATAAAAAAAAATTTAAAAATAAAGGATGGGCCTATCTTAGGAGAGCTTTTACAGTATCTTTCTAAAGAACTTGCGTATAAAAGATTGAATAATTTTGATGAAGCTATTTATAAAGCAAAGCGATGGATTGAACAAAATGCGCCAAAATGTGATTAAATACACATAGCTTAGTTTTGTTTAGAAGTTCAGACTTCAAAATCATTTTTTAAAAATTTATGAGCAATCGCATTTACATTGGCAACTTACCACAAGGATTTAATCCAAAAGAATTTGATATACTTTTAAAGTCAGTTTCTGATTCGATCAGATTTAAAGCAGTTCTAGATAAAGAAACTAGGGAATGCAGGGGTTTTGGTTTTGCGACAACTAATAATGAAGATAATGCTAATTTATTAATTCAAAAGTTAAATGGTTTTGAATTTAATGGTTCTAAATTAAGAGTAGAATTATCAGAAAAGAAAGATTCTGCTTCAAACAAAAAGAATAGCGGAAAATTAAACAAGAATAAGAAAAGGAAAGACTTTAAGAAAATTGTTCATAGTGATGCTCCTAATCTAGAAGCTCCTGATCCAAGATGGGCTGGAGAATTATCTAAATTAAAAGATTTGTTAGCTAATCAAAAGACTCCAGCTTAGTTATTTAATTCGAGAAATTAAAAATGATATTGGAATCTCAAGAGCTTTTACTGAATTTTTTACAAAAGCCCTATTATTAAAAACATCATAATCTAATTTTTCAATAGAATCTAATATGCCTCTGTAAAGACGTAAAGATGTCCATACTGGCCATCTTGCGTCAGAAGATAGCCACTTAATACCATTCTCAGACTTTTGGAACCATTCGCGAGCTCTAGTTAATTGAAAGTTCATCAGTGCTTTCCACTCTTTGTTTATCTTTCCTTTTAAAAGTTCTTCTTCAGAATAATTAAATTTTTCAATATCAGCTTGTGGGAGATAAATTCTTCCTCTGTGTCTATCTTCTCCTACATCTCTCAATATATTTGTTAATTGATTTGCAATTCCTAAAGCTATAGCTGCTTCGGAGGGATCAGGCATCGCACTCCAAGGGGCTGATGTATAAGCACTATCAATCCCCATTACATTTTGAGTCATTAAACCAACAGTCCCAGCGACTCTATAACAATAGAGTTTTAATTCGTCAAAATCTTTGTATCTAAATTTATTTAGATCCATTCTTTGGCCATCTATCATGTCCAGATAAGGTTTAATACTTTGTGGATATTTCTTGATCGTATCTAATAAAACTGCGTCTAATTCAGATTTAATATTCCCTTTAAATACATTTTTAGTATTCTCTTCCCATTCATCTAGATTGTCAGAAAGCTCATTTTGCGATTTTGTTGAGGCTTCTACACTATCCATTATTTCATCTGTTCTTCTACACCACACATAGATAGCCCAAATAGCTTTTCTCTTCTCTTGAGGTAATAGTAGAGTACCCAAATAAAAGGTTTTAGCCCATTTTTGAGTTTCTTTTCGGCATATTTCGTATGCTTGATCTAGTTGAGAAATTGAATTTTTCAAAAAGTTTAAACTAATTTAAGGGTTTGTAAACGTTATGAAGAGACATTCTGAGGAATTTTTGAATACTCTTTATTGATTGATTCTGCGCATAATTTACCACTTAAAACAGCTCCTTCCATAGATGCTAAGTATTTTTGCATTGTATAATCGCCAGCTAAGAAAAAGTTTTTTATGGGAGATTTTTGACTAGGTCTGAACTCTTGACATCCAGGAACGGCCTTATAGACAGATCTTGGAGTTTTAACTACTTTATATTTTCTTAATTTTGTCTTATCGTCACCTATGAAATGTGTTGGGAATAATTTCTTTAACTCTTCCATAGTTGCATCAACGATGTCTTGATCGCTCCTATTTATCCAATCTTTTGCTGGTGCGAACACTAATTCAAGCATCGATCTATTTGGATCTTCGTATTCTTTACATGTGATGCTCATATCTGCATAGACACTAAGAAGTGGTGATCTGCTAAAAAGTAGATGATCGATATCTGTTAATTTTTTGTCAAACCATAAATGGATATTAATAACTGGCACACCATTTAAACCATCTAATTTAGAAAAAGCATCCAACCCTTTCCATTGTTTGGGGATCATTAATTTAAAGAGATCTACAGGCATTGCACTTACATAAGCATCGGCTGTTAGCTCTTTCTTTTCGTTTTGATCTAAAGAGGCAATTGTAAAACTTTTTACAGTGCTGTCTTCATTGAGATTGATTTGCCTTAATGGACTATTAATGTGCACTTCTCCACCACGAGCGGTAATATAATCGACCATTGGCTGGCAAAGTCTTTCAGGAGGAGCTCCGTCAAGGAATGCCATTTTTGAACCATTTTTTTCTTGTAAAAATCTGTTTAATGCTGTTAATAAAACTGTAGAAGATATTTCATCCGGCCCAATGAAATTAAGAGCTTTACTCATGGCTATAAAAACTTCATCATTAACTCTTTCCGGTATATTGTGCTCTCTTAACCAATCCGTCCATGATTTCGTATCGCATTTATCTAAGTACTTTTGGCCTCTCAACATTGCAGGGACTAAACCTAATCCAAATAAGATCTTTTCATTCCATGAAAGCATATCATTATTGCTTAGTATTGCTGAAACTCCATTTACGGGAGCGGGTATATCGGGAAAGTCGAATCTACTGTAAGTTCCGGGTTCTGATGGCTGATTAAAAATCATTGAATGACTTTTCCATTGAAGTCTATCTTCAATATCTAATTCCTTGAAAAGTTGCAACATATTTGGGTAGGCTCCAAAAAATATATGCAAACCAGTTTCATACCAATCTCCATCTTCATCTTTCCATGCGGCCACTTTCCCGCCTAGAACATCTCTGGCTTCAAGTAAAACGGGAATGTGTCCATTATCAACTAGATATTTAGCACAAGATAAACCCGCTAAACCAGCACCAGCAATTACAACTCTCATTATTAAATCAAGAAATAAATTAACACTTACTAATAAGCTACATTAAAGTTAAGACATAATAGTTTTTTTCGTTGATTATTTCGTAAAATTATGGAAAAAATGCTTTTAAAATCGACCACCAGGCATGTAAGAATTTTTACTGCTGAAGTAGTTGATAACGAATTGCAGTTTCACCCCAACAAACTAACTCTTGATTTAGATCCCGATAACGAATTTATTTGGAACGAGGATTCTCTGAACAAAATAAATGAAAAATTCAATGAATTAATAAAAGAGAGAGCAGGAAGGGATTTAGATGATTATGAACTTCGAAAAATAGGATCAGAAATCGAAGGTTTAATCAAATTTTTGCTACAAAATGGTCAAATAAGTTATAACCCTAATTGTAGAGTTATGAACTATTCAATGGGTTTACCAAAGACAAATGAAGTGCTGTGAATAGATCATCCTCAAATAGAAGGCCTAGGAGAGGCTCAAATAGAAGTTATTACCCTCCAAATCAAAGAGATATTGATTCGTATGGACAAATAAATGGTAAATTACCTCCTTCTGAACAAAAGATCAACTTCAGTACAGGAACCATTGCCGTACTTGCGGGAGTACTAATTTTAGGAGTTGGTATTGGAAGCGCTATTACCAGTACAACAGATGGCGGACAGGGAAACATAGCTAGTCAACAACAACTTGATATGGCTGTTCCAGATCCCGAATTTTGCAGGCAATGGGGAGCTAGTGCTTTCGTAATTGATGTTGAAATGTATACTACTTTGAATCCATCTACGAGTTTTGTAACGCAACCAGCTCTTCAGCCAGGTTGTGTTATTAGAAGAGAGAATTGGACAGTTTTACAAAAACAGGGCGCAATTAGTAATGAAGATGTAAGAGAATGTAAGCAAAGGATGAATACTTTTGCTTACATTGGATCCATAAGAGATAAGCCAATAGTTAAGTGTGTATATCAAACCGATGTAAATGAAAATAAATTTATAATAAAAGGCGACGGACAAGCAGAAGATGGAGGAGTAGGTATTAATAAAGAAGCAATTCAGTTTTAATCTAAATTATCTTTGCCTTAAAGGGCTTTCTAAACTAGCAAACTGTGGAAGAATATTTTTCTTAAATACTTCTGATGCTCTCGATGTATATCTTGAAGGATTAGTAATTAACTTAAGTTCTCTTTTAACCTCTAAGTCAGCTACGAATGCTTTATGGATTGTTCCAGCCGATAATTCTCTTTCAATAGAAACAACAGGTAAAAAGGAAGCACCTAAACCTGATTGAACTGCATTTTTGATTGCTTCAAGAGAGTTAAGTTCCATCTCAATTTTTAATCTATGAATATCAAGCCCAGAATCTTGAAGAAGTTTATCAACAACTTTTCTTGTTGTAGATTGAGAGTCTAATGTTACAAAATTTAATTTATATAAGTCTTCTTTTAAAAGCTCTTTTTTGGTCGAAAGTGGATGTTTAGATGGCAAAACTAATGCCAATTCATCTGAGGCATATGGAATGACTTGAAGCAAATTTTCTAAATCTCCAGATAATTGTCCGCCAATAATGGCCAAGTCAATTTGTCCATTGGCGACACTCCAACCAGTTCTTCTAGTGCTATGAACTTGAAGTTGAACAGATACATCAGGATATTTTTGTCTGAATAGTCCTATCATCCTAGGCATTAAATAGGTACCAGTTGTTTGGCTCGCACCAATGACAAGAGTTCCCCCTTTTAGGCTATTTAAATCTTCAATAGCTTTGCAAGCTTCGTCGCATTGATTCAAAATTCGTTCACAATATTCTAGTAATAGTCTCCCAGCTTCGGTTAATAGAGCCTTCCTACCACCTCTATCGAAAATTGTAATTTCAAGTTGTTTTTCTAGATTTTGTATTTGTAAACTCACTGCAGGTTGGGTTACATATAATATGTCTGCAGCTTTTTTGAAACTACCTTGAGCTGCTATAGCTTTTAGTATTCTTAATTGATCGAGAGTAAATGGTAATTCTGGCATCTATTATGCCTACAATTACTTATAATTCTAATGCTTAAAAGTATTCTTGTTAAGAACAAAAATTATTTGAATAATTTAAATATATGGATACTCATAAAACTTCTTTAATAATCCTGATTTTGATTCTGATTTTTGCGGTAATTCATAGTGGAGGAGCTGCATTGAGGATTAAAGCGGAGTCTCTTATGGGTCCAAGGTTATGGCGTTTATGTTTTGTTTTTTTAAGTTTGCCTTCTGCAATTATATTAATTAGTTATTTTTTAGCTCATAGATATGACGGAATTAGATTATGGAATTTACAAGGTAATAATTTCGTTTTTATAGTGGTTTGGTTCTTAGCTGCAATAAGTTTTTTATTTTTGTATCCCGCTACTTACAATTTGCTAGAAATTCCTTCGGTTTTAAAACCTCAAGTACGAATCTATGGAACTGGGATAATGCGAATCACAAGACATCCACAAGCATTTGGTCAGATAATTTGGTGTTTTGCTCATACTTTATGGATTGGTACATCATTCACATTAATAACTTCTATTGGTCTAATTTTGCATCATCTTTTTGCAATCTGGCATGGCGACAAGCGATTAGCAAATAGATTTGGAGAAGAATTTGAAAATTTTAAAAAAAATACTTCCATTATCCCTTTTTTGGCGATACTTGAAGGGAGGCAAGAATTTAAGATTAAAGAATTTTTTAGGTTATCTCAAGTTGGCATATTAATTGCAATAGGCGTACTTTGGTGGTCTCATCAATATATAAATATTGCTGTTAAAACATTTAATTCATCATTTTTGTCTGAATTTTTCAATTGACAGTTTAAAATTAAAATATAAGTTCTTTAAAAAATGCCACAAGCTTCAGAAATTGCCTGGTTAATTCCCGTTTTCCCACTTATCGGAGCAGTGCTTTCTGGCTTAGGACTAATAAGCATTAACAAGAAAATTAATAATTCAAGAGAAATTGTTTCTGTAGGTCTAATTTCTTTCGTTGGGATTTCTGCAGTAATTAGTTACAAAGCTTTAATTGAACAAGTTAATGGTTATCAATCAGTAGAAAAATTATTTGTATGGGCCAATGCAGGGGACTTCACAATTCCAATGGGGTTTGTCCTCGATTCTTTGGGGAGTGTAATGCTTGCGTTAGTAACTACAATAACTCTGCTGGTAATGATTTACTCTCATGGTTACATGGCCCATGACAAAGGATATGTGAGATTTTTTACATATTTAGCATTATTTAGTAGTTCAATGATGGGATTAATAGTTAGTCCGAATTTATTAGAAATTTATGTTTTTTGGGAATTAGTTGGGATGTGTTCTTATTTATTAGTTGGTTTTTGGTATGACAGGGATGGCGCTGCACACGCTGCACAAAAAGCATTTGTTGTTAATAGAGTGGGAGATTTTGGTTTATTACTTGGTATTCTCGGCCTATTTTGGGCAACAAATAGTTTTGATTTTAATGAAATAGCTACTGGAATTTCTCAATCGATATCTGACCATTCGATACCCATTTGGGCAGCTTTATTACTTTGTTTTTTAGTTTTTCTTGGGCCAATGGCTAAATCCGCTCAGTTTCCTCTTCATGTGTGGTTACCTGACGCAATGGAAGGTCCTACACCAATTTCTGCACTTATCCATGCTGCAACAATGGTTGCAGCAGGAATATTTCTTGTAGCAAGACTTCAACCTTTGTATTCAATATTCCCCTCTATTCAGTTCATTATTGCTTTAGTTGGCACCATTACTTGTTTTTTAGGAGCCTCTATAGCTTTGACTCAAATGGATTTAAAGAAAGGTTTAGCCTATAGCACAGTTTCTCAGCTTGGGTATATGATGCTCGCAATGGGTTGCGGAGCACCAGTAGCAGGAATTTTTCATTTAGTAACTCATGCTTGCTTTAAAGCAATGCTATTTTTGGGATCTGGTTCCGTAATACATGCTATGGAAGAAGTAGTTGGCCATCAGCCAGTATTAGCTCAAGATATGAGATTAATGGGCGGTTTAAGAAAAAAAATGCCATATACAGCAACAACATTTTTAATAGGTTGTGTAGCAATTAGTGGAATTCCCCCATTGGCAGGTTTTTGGAGTAAAGACGAGATACTCGGAAATGCTTTTATATCATTTCCAGCTTTTTGGTTTGTAGGATTTCTAACAGCTGGCATGACTGCTTTTTATATGTTTAGACTTTATTTCTTGACATTTGAAGGAGATTTCAGAGGGGAGAATAAAGAATTGCAAAAAGAGCTTTTAATAGCTTCTAAA